>NZ_UGYM01000002.1:4665412-4976439 GCF_900456975.1 Shewanella baltica | reverse complement strand
GATGTTTTGTCCATTCCCGTTTACAGAGGCAAAGGCGGCTGGATCACCCCAGGATTGATTGATGCCCACACCCACTTAATCTTTGCCGGTAATCGCGCCAATGAATTTGAGTTACGCCTACAAGGCGCGAGTTACGAAGAAATTGCCCGCTCAGGTGGCGGCATTATTTCAACCGTTAAAGCTTGCCGCGAGGCGGATGAAGCAGAATTATTTGAACTCGGCCGTCAGCGCTTAAACGCCCTAGCCAAAGAAGGGGTGACTACGGTTGAGATCAAATCAGGTTACGGCTTAGATACTGAAACTGAATTGAAAATCCTGCGTGTCGCCCGCGAGCTCGGCAAGCATCACCATGTAGATGTGAAGACCACATTCCTTGGCGCCCATGCGATTCCGCCTGAGTATAAAGACAACAGCGACGGCTATGTCGACTTAATTATCAATAAGATGCTGCCCGCAGTGATCGCCGAAAACCTTGCCGATGCAGTGGATGTGTTCTGCGAAAATATCGCCTTTAACCTTGAGCAAACCGAACGGGTACTCAGCGCAGCCAAAGCGGCGGGCTTAGAGATTAAACTCCACGCCGAGCAGTTAACTAATATGGGCGGCAGCGCACTGGCCGCACGTCTTGGCGCTAAGTCTGTAGATCATATTGAATACTTAGATGAAGCAGGCGTTAAAGCCTTGAGTGAAAGTGGCACCTGCGCCGTACTGCTGCCAGGCGCGTTTTACTTTTTGCGGGAAACCCAAAAACCACCTATCGATTTATTGCGTCAATACGGCGTACCTATGGTGCTCGCCAGCGACTTTAACCCAGGCTCATCGCCCATCTGCTCGACCCTGCTGATGTTGAACATGGGTTGCACCCTATTCCGCTTAACGCCCGAAGAAGCGCTCGCGGGTTTAACATTGAATGCCGCCAAGGCACTTGGGATTGAAGAGAATGTTGGCAGTTTAGTTGTTGGCAAACAAGCCGATTTTTGCCTGTGGGATATCGCCACTCCAGCACAATTAGCCTATTCCTACGGCGTCAATCCCTGCAAAGATGTAGTGAAGAATGGCAAGTTAGTACACCAATAGAATGCGCGTACTCGCCGCAAATGTGGCATAAGTAGCAAATAGAATAAGGTCGCAAAATCAAACTTGGCGACCTTATCTTTTTTAATAACTCGGTTTGTTTAAAAACAGGATTTAAGCTTTAGCACTGGCACCATTTTCTAACTGTTCATCTTCTTGTTTTACCAACTTATGCTCGCCCTCGTTACAGCCTATTTTCCAATAGCTCGAGGTATAAAAATGGCTATTGGGCAGTGAATGCGCTTGCTTAAAGTATCTTCTTAGCGCGCGCATGCTGTTGAATTCACAAGCAATCCACATGGCGGGCTCGCCAGCAAGCCAAGGTAATTGGGCTATTCGCTCAACCAAAGGGCGACCTTCTGGATCGGCCTCAGGATTGATCACCCAATGCAGCTCAACATTTTCAGGATGCACAAGAGGTTGAATGTCGGCTTCGCTCAATACTTCAATCACAGCGTAACCCACTGCATTGTTTGGTAATTGTGCCAGATTCACGCTAATTGCGGGCAAGGCGCTCATATCACCTGCGAGTAAAAACCAATCTGCCTCAAAGTTGATCAGTTTTTTAAGCCCGGGTCCGCCAATTTGAATAACATCGCCAACCTGCGCCGTTTTCGCCCAACTCGATGCAGGGCCGTCGGTATCGTGCAATACAAAATCCACATCTATTTCATCAGCACGTTGCTGGCGAATCGTGTAGGTTCGCATCAAGGGACGTTCACCCGTTTGTGGAAATAACAACTTAATATAGGCACTCTCTTGATCGATAGGAAAACCAGCGAATCCCGCACCGCCTAAGGTCATGCGTAACATATGCGGGGTGATATAAGTCGAGCGGATCACTTCAAGCTCACGTGGTGCAGGTTTATTCATTATGATTTTCTCCTATGGCGTGTTCTTGCATTAAGCGCGCCTCAACGGCTCCTTTGCCAATCGGGTCTTTTGGCTTACTAGATGGTCTTTTTTGAGCATGGCAATCCGCACCACTTTTAGCGGCAGCCGCCTCATCCACACTTTTGCTGATCCGATTGGCAAGTTTAATAAAGGTGTCGACTTCGGCTGAACTGAGCGCCTGCGTCATACGCGCCACGGTTTTACGTTCTGAGGTACTGATCTGGGTCATGATCTTTTCCCCCTCTGCCGTGGGTCGCAGTAACTGGCTGCGGCCATCCTTAGGGTTATCGATTTTAGTGATCAACCCACCCTGCAGTAACTCATTAAGAACACGGGTAATTTGCGCTTTATCCCGCTGCATTCGCAGGGCGATAGACTGGGCTGTCGATTCAGGATTGCGACACACGCCCTTCAAGGCACGGATATGAGTGACAGGTAAATCAATCTCTTGTGCAGCAATATCGCTACGCAATTGCTTTTTGTAGGCATGCACTAATCTGTGCAAAGTTTCACTGAGTGACAATGAAGGCATAGAAGGCTCTCGATATAGTTGACTTAATCAACCATATCGAGATTGGTTGATTGTGTCAACTAAGTAACCCTGTACTGAATGTGCGGCAATGTGTAAATAATCAGAAAATGATTAAGCACTGGCTTTCCAGTGACACGCCATAAACTCATCCTTGAGGGCTCGACCGTGACATCCCTGTCACGAACGGTCACTTACAAGCCAGTGCTTAATCTCATCAACTCCCGTGCATATTGATGACCTAATTTAGCCATTAGCCTGATACAATTTGCGTTACAGGAAACTGCGCCACCATCATAAACTCGTTATGTTGATAATGTGCCGTCATCAAGTGAGCTTGAATCAGTTCTTAAGAGATTTGATTCATTTTAGGATAAAAAAATGCCCTCAAATAGCCGCAAACAGGCCGTGAGAACGGGTTTTAGCTGTTGGCGTGAATCAGTCTGGTACAGTGTGATTCACGGGCTAACTTTTGAACAAAATTCAATTAGTACAATAATACTAAATAAACCTCAATAGATTACAAAAGTGTCTTGAAACCCTAAACGCTGGTTATCTGAATTGTGACCAAAATGACCTATTAATATATAGGTGAGTAGCACTTACTGATTGTTCTCTCGGAATTGAATTTTGGTCGAAGTAACTAACCCAAAAAGTTACCGTTTTAAGAACATAATCATTTAAAGTTACCTCTGTACCATCTTCAAACCGGACGAGGTAGCTAGGTTTTGCTTGACCTTCCGATTCTCTAAATGTTTTGTCATTAACTGCTTTTTGCAATTTTTCAGGAATGTTTTCACCAACACAAAAATTAACAACATTTGCTTTTTGTGCTTCTGATTCTTTAAGTTTAGGCTGATAGAGATCGATACCAAAATGTTTAACCGAGTTAGCAATATCTTTAGCAATTACTAAAAAAGGTTGCTTATCCCACTGCTGATTTAACGTCTTTTTTGTGGCTTGTTGGTTCTGATACTTAATGCACCAGTCACGAATTGAATGCGCAGTGACTGAAAAGTTAAAAAAATGATCTGTTAGATTTTCAGGTTCTTCTTCAAACGTAATCCTGTTCCCCTCACGGATAAGCTTAAGAAGCATATCCTTGGGTTCTGAGATACTTTGTATAAACGACATATAACCTCTTATTCAACGCCCTATTATGGTATTCGACTTTTGAGCAACGCAATACTAAACCTGCTGTGTGACGCTTAAGTGCATAAATATACGCACAGTGAAAATGCCTCGCGTGCCGAATCATTTTTAAATAACTGATATCGATGACACTGACTCCCCACCGCAACTTGCTAACGTTTAGAGGCTAACTTAGTTTGAATATGTTCTAAAAACTTTACGCTATCTCCAACATATCTAACGTAAACATCAATATAGTTGGAATCAAAATGGTGTAGTAATGTGACAACCTCAAAATACAGACCAGACTGATTTAAGTATTCACCAACTTTAGGTGGCAACGGAGAAATCACCTCTTGGTCTCTTTCAAAGTTGTCAAATTGACTACCTGTTTCAATATCAACAAGGTAGTACTTTGTACGTTCATCATCACTTAAATGTGTCATTTAAAAATCCTTCTTTAGAACACGGAATAAGAAGAGTACAAGTAGCATATCAATTTGTATAGAAAGAAGGCTAGGATTCGTGAAGTTTCCTCCTTCTGATAATTTCAGTAAGGCAAACTCGTTTTGACAGGATATGTATGAGCAAAAGTACTAACGAATCAAGGGGCAAAAGCGCATTAGCCCAAAGCCAGCGTAAAATGGCAGGATTTTATGCGTGAATCAGTCTAGGCAAGTTTGATTCGCGGATTTTAACGAGGCTAGATGTATACGCAGGTCTTAACTAGATTAAGCACTCGCATGGATGCCACGTTCGAGCATACACGGATGTACTTGCTGCGAGTCACAGTAATGCGAGTGTTTAATCTCCGAGTCCGAGTTTAAGTCCATACGATTTTGATTTTAATAAGCCACAAACTAACACTCTAAATCCCCTATCGACTCCCGACTTTTTCCTTGTAATATAACGCTTTCACTCATGTTGAAACCCAAGGATGATAATGTATACCCCTAAGAATATGGCGATGACAGATCAGCAGGCCATCACAGCTTTTATCACGCAAAACAGCTTTGGTTTGCTGGTTTCGAGCTCACTGAATGCGACCCATATTCCCTTTGTACTCGATGCAACATTGGGAGAGAAAGGCGTGTTGTATGGTCATGTTTCGCGAGCAAACTCACATTGGCAAGAGCTTGAAAACCAGCGGGTATTGGTGGTTTTCAGCGGCGCACACGCTTACATTTCACCAACTTGGTATGATGCTAAACCTGCGGTGCCTACATGGAATTATGCGGCGGTGCATTGTTATGGCGTCGCAAGCCTGCTGAGTGATACCGAAACTCAAGACATGTTGGACAAGCTAGTCACAAAGTACGAACCCAAGCTATTGCAAGATAAACAAATTATGCCAGATGAGTATCAGCAGAAACTGCGCCAAGCTATCGTCGGCTTTAAAATTGTGATTGATGAGATTCAAGCAAAGGAAAAGCTCGGCCAGCATAGATCCATTAGCGATCAACAGGGTGTGTTCAGCGGCTTAAGTGCCAGCCCCCATGCCGATGCAGCGCAATTAGCCCACTATATGAATCAACGAGATATTGGCAAAGGTAATGGCTGAGCCCATGCCGCTGAGCCAATACTTTGATTAGCCACTCACAGTCACGCAGCACTGTTAATCATTGTCGAATGTAATCATGTACCCATAGGTCTTCTGAAAAATCATTGAGAAGAAGACTTTAACAGCCTTCCCATATCTAAAACATTGCACCAATGACTAACCGCCAACCTGAAACACTGCTAAATTACAGTCCTAACTCGCACGAATAAGGAAGCTGCATGCTCAATCCTGAACACAGTTACTGGCATGACACGCTTAAAGCCATTCGTCGCTGCGGTAGAAAACTCATTGAATTTGAACTGCTATTTACCTTAGTGTCGGCGGGTATTATCGTCCCGTCTTTTGGCTGGCTACTGCGCCATCTGATTGCCAAAACGGGCAATGTCACCATAACCAATTACGACTTAATCGCCTTCGCCATGTCTCCCTATGGCTTGCTATTTATGATCATTACCCTATTCAGCAGCTTTACCGTGTTTTTCACCCAGCGCGCTGGGGTCACGATTCTGGCCGCATCTGGGCTATACGATATTCCCATAGGCCCAGTGCGGGCACTGATTTTCGCCACGGCGCGTTTACCCGTATTCATTCGCCTTGGTAGCATATATGCGGCTTGCTTACTGCTGCTCTGCGTACCTTTTATGGGATTAGGGTATCTTATTTTCAGCGTGTTTCTACAGGGACACGACATCAATTACTACCTGTATTTCAAGCCAGTAGAATGGTATTTAGCCTTATCGAGTATGGCCTTCTTAGCGTTACTCTATCTGCTTATTAGCTTATATCTGTGGGCCAAAGCGGCCTTTTCCCTGACGATAATTGTCAGTGAAACAACCGATGCATTAACGGCACTCAAACGCAGTTGGCAGTTAAGTGCGGGTAATGAACGCGCGATTATGTGGCACGCGGCGGGTTGGTGGTTAAGGATAGGGGCTTTGCTGTATCCCTTAATGCTGTTGATCTCATGGGGGGCCGATAGCTTGCTCGACCGAATTTCACTGACACTTTCGGCAGAATTAGCCATATTGGCCCTCGTCTCTGCGCTGATTTTTATGTTAAGTGCGACATGGTCCTTGCTCGGCATGTTTGGCGAAGCCTTTATCATCTTGTTGTTATACCGCCAACTGGGAGAGAAACCTGCAGGGTTAGAACGCCTTGGGCGAGAGACAGTAAAAAAGACTTCAGAGCTGTCGATTTACACTCTAAGTGGCGTCTTGGTCACGACTTTTTTAATCATGCTGGGATTTGGAGTGTATGCCCTAAGCAGTGAGCCACAAAGGGATGAAATCCTCATTTCAGCCCACCGAGCGGGGGCAGCTAGGGCACCAGAAAATACCCTTGCGGCTTTGCGTTTAGCGATTGCAGAAAAGGCCGATTATGCTGAAATAGATGTGCAAACCGCCGCTGACGGCACCTTAATGGTGCTGCACGATGCGGATTTAATGCGTATCGCGGGCGATCCACGGCGAGTAGCTAATCTCAGCGCCAGTGAAATACAACTACTCGATGCGGGTCGCTGGCACAGTGCCGCCTTTACCGGTGAATCCGTGCCGACGCTACTACAAATGCTCAATGAGGCGCGCAATAAGATAGGTTTAAATATTGAGCTTAAATATAATCAAGCCGATCCCACCTTAGCGCAGGCTGTTGTTGCCCTACTGCAACAACAGAAAATGACGCAACAAGTAGTAATTACCTCGCTCGAAGCAAGAGCCATTGAAGAAGTGCAGCGACTAGACCCTTCAATCCAAACAGGGCTGATTGTCACCCAATCTATCGGCGACCCGATTAAGTCGAATGCACAATTCTTAGCGATAAATCAGTCGATTACTAATGAGAAGTTTATCGCCAGAGCGCATAAGGGCGGCAAGCAAGTTCATGTGTGGACAGTGAACAATCCACGGCAAATGCTACGCATGTTAGCACTGGGAGCCGATGTACTGATCACCGACTATCCACAGGAAGCGGTGGAAATACGAGAACAATGGCTATCACTGTCACCCGTTGAGCAGACGGCACTGCGCCTACGTTATGTACTGTAAATGCCGCAACGATTAGCTGGGCATAGCCTCAAGGCGCTTAGCTCTTCGCTGCAGTAACCAGAAGATGACTAATACCCCAAAGGAAGCGGCGAAGGTGGTCAGCGTTAGCGCAAAACCTTTGAATGACAATAGGTTTAAGCTAACACCATCTAACGCCAGCACAGCCCAATAGCATTTGGATGAGCACAGCGGTGAACCAATCGAAGGGAAGTTTCGGGATTCATTGTTATGGTGTCTCAAGCCTGTAGAAAGCTTCGACAGGCTATATTGAAGATTGTGATTGATATGATTCAAACGAAGGAAAAGCTCGGCTAGCATAGACCCAACCCATTAGCGGTCAACAGCGTGTTCAATGACTTGAGTACCAGCTTCCATGCCTATGCAGCTTAACTCACCGCTCACAGTAGGCGCTGAACATACCTACCGCAGCAAAGTTGTACCGACGCTAAATCGCCGTAGAACACTAGGGCCAATAGATACCATGCACTTATTCGTTAATAACCTAACACTCTAGAGCCCAGTATGCTTATCAAGTTTTAAAGTATCGATTATTGAGAAGGTATAACCTAACTCGGTAAACATCTGCTCGATATTACGCTTAAAATTGATGGGGCGATCTAAGTCGAGTTGATTGATAAAGAAATGGTGTTTTGTCGGGATCTTAATCAGCAACTGTTTTTGATAGAAACAGGCTTCAACCTCAGCATTTAACTCGCGGCTCAAAGCCAACAAATTTTCCATCATCAAGGGATTGAGTAAGTAGCGCGCCTCGACTTGGTCGCTGCTATAAACCTCAAAGCGCCGCTCGAACCTTACGTCCTCAAGCTTGACGCGCAACAGCTTAGTCTTAAAACCCTCAAGGCGATTTTTTAAACTGCCCTTATCCGTGACTAACAGCGTAGTACTATTGAATCGCTTAGGAATATTGCAAACCAGCAGCACACCATTGAAGATGGTCTCTCGCTGAACCGAGCCATTATCGTTCGCTTTAGTGTTGTAAGCATCGACTTCGTAAAACTGGAACGGCACCTTGTTATAGGTTCCCTTAAGGCAATTTTGCGCATACTGCTTATCGGTTTTAGGCAGCAGCCCCAGCTCAAGGAAGAGAGAGAAATCGACCTTAGGCTCCCTCGTTAGCGCAAAGTCATCGCCAAAATACTTAAGGCTAATGGGATAGAGTTTTTCAAAGGCGGCATTATAGAGTTCATTGCTTTCCTTACCCGAGGCAATGACCACTAACGCTATCACGGGAGCGGGCAGGAACGCGACAATCATCAAAGGCACAAAATAATCCATAGGCACCAGCATAAACTGGACCCCGAGCAGCCCGGCGAATGCCCCCAAAATCACCGTGATGCATATGTAGTAGATTGGGGTGGTGAACTTGGCATTTTCACGCCGCCTTTGGTTCACGCCTTCACGTTTTGCTTCAAACGGACCGCATTTAGGGGCGATTTTTTGTTTGTAATACTTCTGAAAGGCAATACGGTGATCTTCGGGAATATCAAATTCAATCGAACTCATTGGCTCCTACTCTTACGATTCAAATCCATTTAGGCCAATGATTTTACATAATTTAGTTACCGAAAAACAGTTAAGCATCCTGCGGTATATGCTGAACTAATCGTTAACCGTAGCTAAAGACAAACGGCGTGCTCGACGCTGCAGTAACCAGAAGATGACTAATACTCCAAAGGAAGCGGCGAAGGTGGTCAGCGTCAGCGCAAAACCTTTGAATGATAATAGGTTTAAGCTAAAACCGTCTAACGCCAACACAGCTAAACCCAGTGGCATTTGGATGAACACAGCGGTGAACCAATCGAAGGGAAGTTTTGGAAAAATCCTGTGATAAGCGTAAAGCACTAAACCTGCTAGCAATATCAGCAAACTCGCATCGTGAGCCCCTAACAACAGGTACTCCACACTGTTCGGCGTAATCTTGGGCACTGCACTTAACATATCCAGCATATAACCCGCGCTCGCGACTAATGAGAAACTGATAAAACTCAGTAAAGCTAATAAGATACCAAAGCCAAGAGCGGGTAAATATTTCATTGAAGGTCTCTCTATTTGCAACTGAAAATAGGCAGTCTCATCTCCCGAAAAACCACTGCATGCAAGCCACAGAATAGAAAAGGGACTTTAGCTACAATAGCAGGCTAAATTTCCCTTAGCTATTAAGACCATAGTCTTATGGTAGCCACAAACTTATACACATGAGTACAGTTAACGACAGGCAAAAACGTGAGCGTTTACACTTAATGCTTCGCCTGATACTCAGCTAACTGTTTACTGTATTTGTCTTGGAAGAATGGATGGTCAGTTAATTCAAGCGCTTGCTTTTCATACTTAATCGCTTCAACTAGCTGACCTTGGCTCGCATAGACGCTTGCCAATGCATGGCTGGCCTCGAATGCTGTTGGGATCGCTTTTAAAGTTTGCTGATAAATGTCGATAGCTTTGGTGGGATCAGTCGTCTCGACAGAACTTGCCAACGCGATAAGCGAATCGGTAGCGGGCACGTCAAAACCATATTTGTCGTTCGACAGGGTTTTATAATGCGCCAAAATAGCGGCTACGCCTTGACGTGATATTGCCGAGTCAGGCTTAAGCACTTGGTGTACATCGTTAAAAATAGCTTCAATACCATAAGCCGTCGCCAAAATAGGTTGCGTCATATAGTAAGTGCCATCGAAGCGCTTGATGCGATAATCGAGTAAATTCGTAGCGTTCGCTTTGATAATGGCTTCAAGCTTGGCAAAGTCAGCTAATTGATTTTGTTCGAAATCACTGTCGCTAGTGCTCATAAAAAGGAATCTTGGCTTACCTTTCATCCCTGCGAGCTTCTTTGCAGCATCTGCCATTACAAAAGCGTAGTTATCATCCAGTACCGGACTTGCGGCGATGTAAGCATTAAATAGGCTTGGGCGATTCAAAAGCGTATAGAGGCTGAAAGTGGCATTGCCAGTGAAGCCATTAAGGATCCGAAAACCATTTGTGCGATATTGTTTATCGATGGCGGGCAATAGATCTTGCTCCATAAAATCTAAAAACTGCTGATTTTCTTGCTGCTTAATGGCTAAAGTTTTTAACTCACCTAAGCCTGCATGACCATCTGGCGCCGTCACGATAATGGTTTCCAGCCAAGGCCAGCCACCGTTATGACTCATCCAGTCTTCCATTCCAGCGAGATAGCCATGACTACGAGGATGTAAATCCACCAGTACCACGTAACGTTTATCAGTATTGGACTGGTAACTGGCCGGCAATGTCACCTTAAAGTCAGCAGGCTCAGTTAACAGGCTCGAACTGACCTTTAACATCAGTGGTTGAGCGGGAAAAGTATCATTGGCATTTGCTGACACATTGAAGAATGCAAAGCTGTAAATCACCAGCAGAATTAATAGCGTACGCATAAATTTCATTCCTTGAAAATCAACTATATAAGTATCAGCCGAAGTTAACACCCGTATTATTGAAAGTAAATCCGATCTCACAGCCTAATCCTTCTGCCAAGCATATCGCAAACCCTAAGTATTCCCATTTAGGCTGTGATAGCTGTGGTAAGACTCGCGAAATAGACTAGCCAATTTCGCCAATAACGCTTAGGATCGGAGTTGCATTTTTAAGCCAACATATTGTGGAGTATCAAAACATTATGGGTATCAGAGCCATAGTCGTAGACACAGCAGGCACCACGACAGACCTAAACTTTATCCAAGATGTACTATTCCCCTATTCTGTCAAAGCCTTGCCAGACTTTTTAGAACAGAACCAACACAATGTATTGGTTGAAAACTGTATTTGCGACACCCGAGATATCGCCCTAGAGCCAGATGCGGACTTAGCACGCGTGACTGAAATTTTGCAGCAGTGGGTCAGCGAAGATCGTAAAGCGACACCACTCAAAACCCTGCAAGGCTTGATCTGGAAGCAAGGCTACGCCCATGGCGAATTTAAGGGCCATATCTTCCCTGATTTTATTGAAGCGGTGAAACGTTTTAGCGCGCAAAATTTGCGTATTTACAGTTTTTCATCGGGCTCTGTTGATGCGCAAAAACTGTTATTCAGCCACAGTGACGGCGGCGATTTAACCGAGATGTTCAACGGTCATTTTGATACCCGTACAGGCAACAAATTAGATAAACAGGCTTACTGCAATATCCTCAACACTATCAGCTTAAGCCCTAAGCAAGTGCTGTTTGTGTCTGATGTGATTGAAGAATTAAAGGCTGCTGAAGCTGCAGGCATGATGACCTGCCAAATGGTACGCGATAGCAAACAGCGCACTGGTGAGTTCCGTAAAATCAGCAGCTTCGATGAGCTGCTGATTGAATAACGTGATTGTTGAAGAACGCAATAGTCGACTAACTCAGCCAAGCTGATTTAGCCAAAAATGAAAGCGACCTTATGGTCGCTTTTTTTATTAGGCAGCTTATTTGCCCTTTTCTGTCAGCGGAAACGCGGCCGAGATACACTTTTTCACTTCAAAACGATAACCATAATCCGCTTTCTTATCCGGCGTGATCTGCAAAATCTCATAGTCATTCAACTCGATCACATTCGATTCGGCGGGCTTCTCACAACGCGAACGGCTATTGGCTTCAAGCGCAAAGGCAAACGTCGCTAACCATTGCCGCACGAGATACTGATATTGCGCCCGCACCGACGCATAGGTTTGCTTGCGTTCCGCTTCTTCGCGCTCATCGGCGGTTTGTTTGTCAGCCGGTTTGTCGGCTTCAAGCTCGGGCTTAATCTTAGCTAACTCAGCAATCGGTGCCGTCAGCACATCGGTCGTATGCGGCATAAGCCCTAATGCTGGCTCGACGGGATTATGTTCAGAGGCTTCTTGAGTTGTTGTAATAAAGTCCGCAAACGAGGTTTGAAGGCGGGTTTCTAAATCAATCAGTAAGCTCAAGTGATACAAGACCACAGCCGCCAACACGATACGGATCGTAAAGGTCGTTTTACGAAATGATGTATGTGAGGTGATCCGTAACGATTTGACACCCAAAGGTTTAAGCAAAAAAATTAAGACTAAATAGATGGGGATAATCAACTGCAATGCCAGCAGCACAATTGCGCTCACCATTAAAAACCAAGCGGGCATATAAAGTAAAATCGCTAAGTTATGGGTGTAGTCCAGATGACTTGCCGACACCCCAACCACTTCGTTAACTATGGCGCCAGACCAACCTAAAGCAAAGTTGGCAATAATGGCGTAAAACAGCAACAACACGGCCTTGCCCGCCAAACTATGCCAGACCCGCTCGAACACGGGCCAAAACTCGATAGCCATAGCGATGACAGCAATCACGGCGACCACACCCATCAAGTCGGTACTAAAGGCCAATATCAAGGCAATAAGATACAGCTTTTGCGCAAAGGATAACTTAGCAAACCCTTGGCTTAGGTAGCGCCACAACTTGCTCAACCCTAGCTGGAGCTCGCTAGGCAAAGGCTTGATGACTTGCCGTAAGTGCTGGCGGGCAGATTCAGTGTAACGACCTAAATTCATTATAATTTTAAATTCCGGTTACGATTAAGACACGCTTGAGTTGCCGATGTAAGCTGCAAAATCTATGGCGACACTCGCGTCACCTATGCCAGTGTAGCGACTAACTTTGGCAATTTACTAACAAAACTTGCCGAATCGTCCTTTAGCGGCGAAATGAATCTCCCGCGAGATTCTATGTCGATGATGTGGAACAGAAATACCGTTTAAATGGATTTGAAAGTAATACCAATGAGTACAATTAAAGCGACCTTAAGATCGCCTCAATGAAGTGCTATGAACCTAACTCAGAATAGACTCAAACGACATTTAACTCCCGCTCGGCAAAGACAGCTTTCGCGACGAACATGCCATTCAGTGCTGCGGGGAAGCCAGCATAAACAGACATTTGCAGTATCACTTCGACGATTTCCTGCGGTGCACAACCGACATTCAACGCGCCATTAATATGGACGTTAAGCTGCGGCTGACAATGCCCTAATGCAGTGAGCGCCGCGACAGTGACTAACTCCCGCGTCTTAAGATCGAGTCCTTCACGCTGATAAATATCCCCAAAAGGATATTCGATAATGTACTTACCCAAGTCGGGGCAAATATTTGCCAGACTACTGATCACTTTCTCGCCCGCTTCACCGTCGATTTCAGTCAGCTTAGCTAAGCCCTGCACATACCTTTGATTACTCATTTTGACTCCTTAGGATTTGACCACAGAAGTCAGCTTACGCCTTAGAGTTAACTCTAAGTCAACGGCTGATTGATGAATAATGCAGGTAGCCCTGTGATTGAAGAAGGAAGACAGCAGCTAAAGATAAAAGCGAAGAATATTAATCGATTAGGATTTAAATGCAGAACTTAGCGACTGAACCGAATCGCTAAGCTTAATCACTGAAATGCGTTTGGTAATAGCGGATTTTTTGCTCGAGGGCGATCAGATGCGCCTGCTCTTGGCGAATACGCTCAGCCAATTGTGAGGCATGTTGCTCAAGTAATTGCTGCCGCTCGCCTGCGGTTGTATTGCCTTGAGCACGCAGTTCGGCATAGGTCAAAATCTGCTTTAGCGGCATGCCAGTTTCTTTTAAGCGATTGATAAACCCAATCCATTCCGCTTCTTTCGCGGCATAGTCGCGGTGCCCGCTCGCATTTCGCACCACAGACTGCAGTAGGCCAATTTTCTCGTAATATCTGAGCGTGTGCGCCGACAATCCAGTAAGTGCAGCAAACTGACCTATGTTCATAATCTAACGATCCGCAGGATGGTTAACGCCATCATTCGTGGGCACATTGTCTAAATCGAATGGATTGACCCCTTCGAGGCAACCAATGTTGTAACCATATTCATGGGGATTGGAACGCCGCTGGTGATGGGTGTAAATGCCGCAGTTGGAGCAGAAGTAATGCTTAGCGGTTTTGGTATTGAATTCATAGCATTTCAGCACATCTTCACCCTTGAGGATCTTGATCCCCGCCAGCGGTACAGAGCCGACAATCGCGCCCTTACGGCGGCAGATAGAACAATCGCAGCGGCGCGGATTTTCGATGCCATTGGGCAGCGATAATTGCAACACCACAGCGCCACAGTGGCAAGACGCTTGGTGTTCAGCTTGAATATGGGTGTTTCCGACTCGTTTAATCATGCACTGCTCCTTGTTTCGCTTAATGTTATCGCTAAATGCCTATAACGCCATGGCTTGTCGCTTGTTCTTTATGCTGCTAGTCTGACCATCTTAAACGAGCGTTTCAACTCGCATTTTTAGATCGGCAATTCAATGCCAAACACACTGGAAAACATAATGGAAAAGTTTCTCGCACAGCACCCTATAGTGACCGAAATCCCCGTGGCTTGGGGCGAAATGGATGCGTTGCAACACGTCAACAACGTCGTCTATTTCCGCTATTTTGAAACGGCCCGTATCGACTTTTTCAATCGCCTTTTCCCGCTAGATACCCTGTATAAATCAGGTATTGGCCCGGTGATCAGCGAAAATCAGGCTCGCTATAAACGCCCAGTGACCTTCCCCGATACTCTATTAGTGAGTGTCAGCATTAGCGATATTCACAGCGATAGATTTACCATGCATTATCAGGCTTTTAGTAAACAGCAGCAGGCAGTAACCACCTTAGGTACTTCAGTCGCGGTGATGTTTAACTTTAAAACCGGCAAAAAGGCCGACTTACCGGCAGAACTGCTGGCGATTCTCAAACAACACGAAGTCGCCTAAGCTAACCAAATCGATAGCTAAATTGCCAGCACACTTTAAGCCACTCCTTGAGGGAAGAATGTATGTCAGATAACGAAAATATTGAGATAGCCATTGAACATCAACAGGATAGACAGCGTTTTATTATCCCTGTCGATGGCTATGAAGCCGTATTGGAATACCAATTATCAGGCAAGGATATCGATTTTAGCCGCACCTTTGTCCCCAACGAACTGCGCGGTAAAGGACTTGCCGAACGCTTAGTTCGCCACGGACTTAAATGGGCCAAAAGCCAAGATTTGGCTATCCAAGCCAGCTGCTGGTATGTGCAGAAGTTTTTGAAAAACTAGCAGAACAAATGTAGAAACATCTTTGAATGGATACTTCATTAATATTAAAATAGTCATCACATATAAGCAGAGTTATAGGATATTTATAAAAAATGGATAGTAAGGCGCTAAAGGACAATACTGAAAAAAATAATTTCAGAGAATACATGTCAGACTCAAATACACTGCTTAGTTTTATACTTACCTTACTGGCTGTTTTAGTGCCGACATTTAGAGGTTCAGACTTCTTAAGACAGTTATTTCAACTTAACGTTGATGGATTATTACTCTATCAAGCTATCTTTGCATTTTTAGCTCTCATGTCAGCATTTTCAATTCTTTTTATCGTCAACAGACTTGTTTCCAAAGTAAAAGATCGAAAAACATGGAGAAAATATGGATATTACACATTTGTTTTTTTGATGCTGGGAGCTTTGTCCTTAAGCCTAAGAGAGTTTTATGCTCCATCATCGTCGCTAAGCAGTTACTTTCTTGAAAAAGAAGAACGTATTAGCTATAGCATGGTACAAGTAGAGGCTGGATTAGAAATTGAGCTAGATTATTGTTCAAAATCAGGTTCTCAGGTCATATGTAGTCTTTTTGTTCGAAATGTTTCAGATGAAGATCTAGAAATTGGTGGAGTTAATAACACTAGAATTTATGATCAAGAGAACACTAGAGCTGAGCTAGAACGAGTACATATAGCAAATGAGTTTATTAGATCATCAAGAAGTATTCCTTTGACAAAAAAATCAGCTACATCTCTAAAGCTATTTTTCAAATATCCTACAGAGTCAAATCCAGTCATGATCAAAAAGTTAAATTTCAAGTTAGATTATTCTGACGGTACAAGAATTATAGCATTTAGAAATATAGCAATAACTAGCGGTATTTAATCTGAAATATAAACATAAATAGATGGGCGCAATAACAGTTGCGCTCATCTAGTTGGAATAATGTTAACTTTAGCTAAATCCAATACACAGGGTAATGGCGCTTGGGATCGGTGGAGAGGTTATTGACCACCAGCGCGACTAGTAAGAGTAATACTGAGCCGAGGAACACTGGCATTAGCGCGTAGAGAAAGCCGAGTTGATGCACATTTTCACCGCCAATCACGGCGATCAATGCCGTTGCACCGCCCGGTGGATGGAGAGTGCGGGTCAAGTACATTAATGCGATAGACAGGGATACCGCTAAGGCGCTGGCCAGCACTACATAATCGCCACACACTTGGTACACGGCGACCCCAATTAAGGCCGATAACACACTGCCACCAATCAAGTTACGCGGTTGAGAAAACTCCGCCAGCGGTGCGCCGTACACCAGCACAGCAGAAGCGCCGAATGAGCCAATCACAAACATAGTGCCGACGAGGTTTTCGCTCATATAATTTGCGAGACTCGCGACTAAGTAAATGCCACAGAAAGCCCCAACCCATGACCACACAATCTTTTTAAGTGGCTGTCTTGGTGGACAAATATCCTTCGAGCGCATGCGGGTAAAATAGAATCTCATGATTAATCCGAACCGATAAAAATTTGGCGATACAGGTAAGTGATCTGCATCACAGTTAGCGGGTCGACAAATTAACGCTTCAGCAGCGCAATTGCAATTGCGCTGACCGAGAGACAGGGCAGATTAAGCGCTTTCACCATTCAGCTTGGCGAGCATTTCGCGGATATCTTCAGGGATAGGGCGGCTTTTTTCGCAGCTGTAGTCGTAATGTACCAGTGTGGTTTTCACTTCGGCGGTCTTGTTACCCGCTTGCCAACAGGTTTGAGTCAGTTCGAAACTGCTGTTGCCGATGCGGCTGACAAAGGTTTTCACTGTCACGCTTTTGCCGTAATAGGTTGGCGCAATAAACGCCACGGTAAAGCCCGCGACAATTAAGTTCCATTGTTGCAAATCCAACTCTGGATTAAAAATCTCGAAAATTGGCGTGCGCGCGGCTTCGCACCATACAGGGATCACTGTGTTGTTGATATGACCTAGACCATCGGTTTCAGTGAATCTTGGGTGGATTTCGAGGTTGTATTCGGTAACTGACATTCGGACTTCCCTTTTATTGTTATTCTGTAAGCTGATGAATTTAATGATTATCGCGATTAAGCTACCCGCATCAAATTCATCCTTTATCCCAAGCCTACCAGACCCTAAAGGCTAAACAAACCTAGACCTTAGAATTGGCAACTGGCAGTATCTACCGTTTGCTTGCCATTGGCATCATACTTTTTAAAGCATCCTGCCTTACCCATATTAAAAATTTTTTCATAATCTAACTTGCCACTATTGTAGGACTTAAACACGCCATGGCTTTTTGGGTTTTCTAAGTGATAAATAGTGCGACCTTTGACCATTTTAGAATGAGCAGCAAACCCTGGGTCTTCCTGATAGATCACCCCATTGATATAACGCTTATGGACCACATGCTGTTCATCGATGCGCAGCATTTCTTGCGCGATTTGGCCATTAGAGTCGTAACACACTTTATCCACGGCATAATTGCTATCTAACTCTTCGATGCAATTCACGGCACCATTATCAAAATACTCCCGCTGTATACCACAGCGCGCAATGGCGTTATCCCAGTAGTAAGGTTCACCGTTCCAGGTTTCGCCTTCTTGCTGGCAGTAGTTCCAAAAATGCTTTAACTGACCGTTCGGATAGAAGCTGTAATGGGGGCCAGAGAGACGGTTATTCACCAACTGACCATATTGAGAGAGTGAGTATCCACCATCTGTGGAATAACTGATACTTGGGCCGTATTCCTTACCCGCTTTAAAGGCCTTCATATACTTTAAACGGCCGTTGGAATCGAACTGATATTCTTTATCTACGGCGCCATTAGTGTAATAGGACAATTTATATAACGTGCCGCTGTCGAGATATTCACGCTGCTCGCCGTGTTTTATCGATGAGGTTGTTTCACTTTTATTATTGATCACCCCTTCACAATCATCTGAGTAGGGATTCTCACGCATGATACATTCATCGTGCGAAGGCTTTAGCGCCACCGCTTCATTAAATTTATAACTCGTTAATTCAGCCAGCTCACTGCTCCGGGGGTTAAAACGCATTTGCTGGCCATCTAACTCACCTTGGCGATAGTTAGAAATATCTACCATAATATTCTGACTGGAATACCAAATACTCTGACCATTAAGCCTACCTTGCTCATAATGGCGGATATTAAACATCCGATTATTCTTGTCGAATGATTTAGACTCACCTTGACGCAAGCCGTTGATATAATTCACTTCAGTACGAGCCCCGTTCTCGGTTTTAAATATCCAAGGACCAGTGCGTTTTCCTCCAAGGTAAGCCCCTTCGCCGACCTGATCGCGAAAATGTCCGCGGGTCTCTTTATCGACCCAAGGCCCTTGTTTTACGCCTTGTTCATAGTGACCTTTCGTCCCATCTTGCTCTAACCATTCACCGTCTTTGACTCCGTTGCGATAAATGCCTTTCTCCATTAATTGCTTAGCGCTTTCGGTGCTGGAGCCATAATCTGGTGCATAAATTTCGTAGGGGCCGTCGAGCACATCCTGATTATAGTGAGCAAAACCGAAGTTATCGGCCTCATCGAATATTGACTGTGCGATCCATTTACCTTGTTTTTTACCGTCAAGGTATTCGCCTTCCCAATAGGTTTCTCGGCTATCGGCTTCCATCCACTTACCGACTTTTTTACCCTGCTTGTAATCGCCCGAATACATCACATTACCATTGCGGCCATCGTAAGCAACATAGGCACCATCGAGCTGACCTTGGGCATAATGACTTTCACTCGCAAGCCCTGCCCAAGTGCTACCCATGCCCATGCTCATAAAATTGTAGAATGGGCCTGTGCGGGGGATTTCAGCGCCGCCGCTTTTAAGCCAGTCGAAGTTATCGGCCTCAAAGGCCACACTCACCAATACAAAACTACCGTCTTCTTCGCTATAACCACTGCGATCAAAGGTGGTCACTAAGCTGTATTGGCGCTCAATGCCTTGAGCATCTTTATCTTTGCGAGTCAGTGGATAACGTAATTTATACTCGACGGCGGTTTTTACATCGACGGGTGAACCTTCGGAATTTCGATAACCCACTAAGGTTGGCCTGAGCTTAGTTGAGCCATCGACAATCGCTTTAATGGCAGGATCTTCAATTGCTTCAACATCATAGGTCATACGGTATTGCTGTGGCGGAATTTGGCTTAGTACTTTACGGACGCCGCCCACGGTAAACGTGGTTAAGGTTGGGGCCACTTCATCGAGCACAACTTGTAGGCGCGGTAGTTTAGTCAGCTCTTCCCCATCAAAACCATAGCCGCGCAGGTGCTGACCATCGACATCCTTGAGCATGACGATCACTTCTTTAGTGCCGCCTTTATCAAAGTCATAGTAAAAAACCGCCACAATTTCGGCGCGGCCATAATCGTCAATACGCACGCCGGGCGCATCGCCGTAGAGCATTTCGCCCCACACTTGCTGATCTTTTTGATAGAAATTAAGCCATTGACCATGGGGTAAATCCACAGGTCCGTGGACGATTTTGTCGTAATCCGCAGCGATAGCAGCAGGAGTGACAGAAAATGCAGACAACAACACCGCAGTGGCAGCGAAAAGACTACGAATCGAAAGTTCCATTTAAACTACGCCCTTTATACCGATAACTTGCGCCTCGTGCGCACCAGTAAACGGAGCGAATTTTAAGCTAAGTTAAGCGCTTCAGGAAGTAGCAGAAACAAAAAAGGCCGCAACAGCGGCCTTTAGTAACAATGACTTAACAATCAGTTGTTGTACATAGCATTAATTTCGTGGGCGTATTTATGATAAATCATCTTGCGGCGCAACTTGAGCGTTGGGGTGATTAACCCCGCTTCCATCGAGAAGGCTTCTGGCAACAGTGTGAACTTTTTAATCTGTTCAAAGCCAGCCAGCTCATGCTGCAACTGCTTGAGACGTTGTTCAAAATGTTCAACCACATGGCTATGGCGTAGCAATTCTAAAGGCGACTCATACTTCAGCCCTTTGTCCTTCGCCCACGCTTCCAGTGACTCAAACGCTGGCACAATCAAGGCGGTCACATAGTTACGCGCATCGGCAATAATCGCCACTTGCTCGATAAAAGGACAACAACCCACAGCACCCTCAACCCGTTGTGGCGCAATATATTTGCCGTTAGAGGTTTTCATTAACTCTTTGATACGGTCAGTAATAAATAAGTTACCGTTCGCATCGAAACGCCCAGCATCGCCGGTTTTTAACCAACCGTCTTCGAAGGCGGCGGCGGTATCTTCTGGTCGATTGTAATAGCCACGCATCACAGTCGCGCCGCGGACTAAAATCTCATCGTCCTTGCCTAGCTTGATTTCGGTTTCCAGCAGAGGTTGACCATTAGAACCTGGCACTCGATTACCTAAGGTATTGCAAGTCACGGTCGCGTTGGTTTCCGTCATGCCGTAACCACACAGCACAGGAATATTAATCGCATGGAAGAAGCTGCCGACATTCACATCTAACGCCGCGCCACCGCAGGGCATAAACTTCAAACGCCCGCCAAGCACGGCTTGTAGCTTGCTATACACAAGTTTGTGGGCCAAACGCCATTGCAGCGACAACCATAATCCGCCCTTAGCACGACCTTGACCGACTTCGAACTGGCGTTGGCCAACGCGCATAGCCCACGCAAACAACTTCTTACGACCGTCGGCAGATTTGGCGACTTTATCTTGTACGGCGCTGTACACTTTTTCGAGGAAACGCGGCACCACACACAAGGTATGCGGACGCACGGCGCTAATCGCCTCTTTCACTCTTTGGGTATTTTGCAAATAGACGTTATGACCGCCACGGCACAAGACGTAAAAACTCCAACTGCGCTCAAATACATGACTCAAGGGCAAGAATGCCAAAGACACATCGCCAGAATGGAAAGCCAGTTTTTGATCGTGTTGACGTATGGTCGAGGCCATATTGCGGTAATCCAGCATCACGCCTTTAGGATCGCCCGTGGTGCCAGAGGTATAAATGAGGGTCAGTAAATCATCAAGATTGGCCGCTTGTAAACGCTGGTTAAGCTCAACTTCTTGCTTCATCGCTTTCGCATCGCCCGCTAGCAGCGCATCTAAATGCCAATGCTGCTCAGCTTTGTCAGCGGCAAGTGCCACGCTGGCATCAAAAACAATCACATGCTCTAGGCTTGGACATAAGCTTTGAAGCTCGCAGGCCATAGCGTATTGTTTAGCATCGTCGACAAAAATGACTTTCGCCGCCGCATCGTTAACGATAAAGCTCGCCTGCTCGACGGTACTGGTGGGGTAAATCGGCACCACAACGGCGCGACTTTTAAGTGTACCGACATCGGCACAAGTCCACTGTGGGCAGTTTTGCGCCAAAATAACGCAACGGTCTTGCACTTGTACGCCAAGTTCGATCAACACTTGTGCAATTTTACTGCTAATTTGGTCAAAGGCTTGCCAGCTCACCTGATACCAAGGAGCGGCCATTTCAAAACCTTCCAGCGCTATCGCGTCTTTTAAAGACTCGCTCTGCTGCTGTAATAGTCGAATAACATGATATTGATCGAGAGACATAAGAGACTCACCTTTTAGCTTACAAGTGTACCGCTTTTTCGCCATTCTACCTGAAGGCCAGTCAAAAACTAAGAGTTTTTGCTCTAATCTTGTGCAAGCTGAATCCCAATATCGCAATCTATATCCATTTAGCCGCTAATGACATCTCCCTTCCAGAGGATTTTCTTGCCCCAAATCAGTACTATGCTCCCAAGTATCATTAAGAGCATATCCCAGATAATCCAATCGCCTAGATTGCCGCCATCGCGTAACGATGCAAGGCTGATGGACACCCACAGGGAATGCCCCGCAACAACCGTCATAGTGAGCGTGACATGCAACACTCGGCGACACATGCAGCCAAAACCTAAGGTCAAAGCGCAGGCCCAGTAAGTGCTAAGCACCAGATGACCTACTAACTGCATATTCAAATCACCACTGAGCCAACCCAGCAGCAGACTACACGCCAGCATAATGCCAACGACCACATTCAGCAGTCGTTGCTGGCCACGGCAAAAAGCCGCTATGAGTCCTTTTCGACCATCAAATCCTGGCATCAGCAATAAGGTTTCTGTCGAGCGCGAACGCTGCACTCGGCTCCAATGCACCAGCGAACACATAATCACGCTGAACTGTGCCAACAGCAGTAACACGGGGAAATTCTGATGGAATTGATGCGATAACACCCCAAGCACTAAGCAGACTGCCGGTATGAGCAGCAGTAAAATCGTCAGCATAGGGCCGATAAAAAAATTGGTGGGATGCAGATAACGCTCAAAACGGCTTAAGATACGCATCGATTGCAAATTGGGCAGCCAGAACCAGCCCATTTCGAGGCCATTGAGGTACACAGTTCTCGCCTCAGCACGCCAAGGTAAAGCGCGGCAGATTCGGATAATGAAAGCACCTAACGCCACCAGTGCAATCGCGCTTAACCATAGGGGAATATAACCTGTAATCAAGGAGATAAACGGCACTAAAACAAACAGTAAGAAGGAAGCATAAAACCACTGAGTGCTGAGTAAACACAGGCAAATAAAGGCAAAACTCATCACCAAGGCTAACACTAAAGTGGATAGGCTAGACGTTGAACCTAAAGCTAAACAGAACAATACGCTTATGCCAAATACGCTGGTTAACACCACTGCGCTTTGGATATAAATATGGCGGCGATAATGGGGAATTAACTGGGCGCACTCGCTCGCCATCAAACGTATGAGTTGCCATGCCACCGCCGCCGAGCTTGAAACGATTCCCATAGAAAACAACAGTTCAGCACTGTCACTTTTGCCCTGCAACGCTGTAATGCAACCTAAGATCATTCCCAGTAAGCCGGTACCTAAAAAGCTCACACTGCCGACGTCAAAACACCAAAGACGCAGCATGCCATTAAATGGATTCATCAACCGCGCGCCTTTCATTTTAGCTGTCGGCGTGATGTTAAGTTCTGGCGCACTCATCTGTGTAGCTCCATAAAAAGCTGTTCCAGATTAAGCGCTTCGTTCTTTAACACGCCCGAAATTAGCGCGCTGTGCTCGCCTAAATCCACCAGCACTGAATCACCGACACGACTCAACACAGTGACCGACTCAGGCAAAACCGTTTCGGGCGCGAGAGTGAGTAAACGCACTTGTTCCCGTAGGGCATCGATTTCTTTAAACAGCACTAATTCGCCGTGTTTAATCAGCGCCACATGACTGGCAACCCGCTCGATATCTGAAGTGATATGGGATGAAAACAGTACAGCGGAACCCGATTCGAGGGCGAGATCGAACAAATCGACCATAAATTTACGCCGTACAATCGGGTCGAGACTGGCGACGGGCTCATCGAGGATCAACAGTTCAGGGCGATAGGCCATCGCCATAATCAAGGCTAGCGATTGCCTTTGCCCCACAGATAAACGTTGCACCTGTTGAGTCACATCTAGCTCGAACCGTACTAGCCAATCTTGCTCTAATTGCATGTCCCAATTGGGATAAAAACTGCGGTGTAAATCGAGAGCCCGTTCAATGGTAAAACCTTCATAACCAAAAGGTTGCTGCGGCACATAACCTAAGCGCTCCTTTGCCTTTGAAGTTAAGTTTTCGGGCGTTTCGCCTAAGGTAACAATACTGCCTGAATCCGGCATGAGCACACCCAAAGCGCAGCGCATTAGGGTCGATTTACCCGCCCCATTTTGCCCTAATAACCCGACCACCATGCCCGCGGACAAGGTTAACGATAAATCCTTAAGCGCCCACTTTTCACCTGCGCCTTTACCGCGAAAGACTTTATTCACTTGGCTAAATTCAAGTATTGGTGTGCACGCTTGGTCCATCGAATATCATCCTTTTTTATTCTATTTTATCGATAAGTGACAGTAGGTTAACGCTAGTCTTGCCAGCGTTCATTTATCAATTGCATTAACTCGGGCAGGCTGACGCCTAACTGTTTAGCCTGCGACAACAAAGCATCGAGTTGGGGTTCGAGCATGCTCGCCCCCGATGCCATAGTCTCAGTGCGCAGCGCGACTTTTGTCGCTTGGCCGCGGCGGCGTTCGAGCCACCCCTGATCGACAAGCTGCTGAATCGCGCGGGAGACAGTCATAGGATTCACCGCAAGATACTCGGCAATCTGGCGCACAGAGGGCAAGACATCATCCACTTGTAGCTGACCGCCCACAATTAAACGCACGACTTGTTCGTGTAATTGCTTGTAAATTGGTTCACCACTACTGGGGTTGACATTTAAAAGTTCTAACATTAGCCTCTACACACTGTATTAATACATTGATACACCGATACACTGGTAGTTAAATTAACACACTCGTCCTGAAATGCAAAAAGGAAAGCGCGCATGATAGATAGCATGACACACAGGAAGTTAAGCAACACCGCTCAACGCCCTTCGCCAACTCGGCCACGGCATGGCGCTACTAATGCCACTGTTGCCACATTGCGTACGCGTATTTTAGGCTCGCGTATGTTAAGCATAAGCGCACTCATGCTGGCGATGGCAAGTACGGCGACGTGGGCGAGTGATGTAAAAAGCCAACAGACACAAGCGGCTGATATAGCGAATAACACCGACACTTGTTATGTGGAAGGCGTATCCGATCGCCTAAACTGCGGTTTTGTGACTGTTCCAGAAAATCCTAACAAACCCGATGGCAAACAGATCCAAGTGCATTACGTCGTATTGCCCGCGGTGAAAAACGTCAACCATGAAGAAGCCTTACTCGCCATTGCTGGCGGTCCAGGACAATCGGCCATAGACAATGCCGCGGGTTTCGATGCCATGCTGAGCAAAGTCCGCCAACAGCGGGATATCTTGCTGATCGACCAAAGGGGCACAGGCCGCTCGAATCTGCTGACCTGCGATGAAGGCGCGCAATCTCCACTGTCATTCGATGATGACAATGCCGACACCAAAGCCGAAACCCAAAAATGCTTAGCCAAAATCGATGCCGACGTCACCCAATACGGTAGCCTCAACGCGATTAAAGACTTCGAAGCCGTACGTCAGCATTTAGGCTACAAAAAACTGCATATTTACGGCATCTCCTACGGCACGCGTATGGCGCAGCTTTACATGCGTTTATACCCGGCACACTTAGCCACAGTGACCTTAGACGGCATAGTGCCGATGCAACAAAGCGTATTAGAAATCGGCGCATCGATTGATCGAGGCTTTGATTTACTCTTTAAAGATTGCCGAGAAACCACCGCTTGTCATACGCAGTTCCCTGAGCTGAAAGCCGAATTCGACCAAGTTGCGGCCTCACTCGCCAAAGCGCCTGTGATGGAAAACGTCTACGACCCTGTCACGGGTGAAAAGACCATGTTGACCATGACGCGCGGTAAGTTCTACGGCTCCATCCGCATGGCGCTGTATCAAGCCAATGTGCGCGCCTTAGTGCCCCATGCGATTCATCAAGCCGCGAAACACAACTTCCAACCCATACTCGGTTTGTATTCCCTCACTATCGACAATGCTGGCATGGCGATGGGTATGCACGCATCCGTGGTCTGTGGCGAAGATATGCACCGTATTACGCCCGCCATGCGCGAACAGGCTCAGCACTCCTTTATGGGCAAAACTATGCTCGAAGGCTTAGAAGCCACGTGTGAAGTATGGAAAGTCCCCGCGGTCGATAAAAGCTTTAGCGAGCCCATCAGCAGCGACATTCCGACCTTGTTGTTATCCGGCGAAATCGACCCTGCCACACCGCCGAGTTGGGGCGAGTTAGCGATGGAAAAACTCACCAATGCCAAGCACTTTGTCGCCCCCTATGCGACCCACGGCGTGGCCTATCAATCCTGTGCCAATAACCTTATCGCCGATCTCGTTCGCTCGGGTTCCGTTAAAGATCTCGACGGCGAATGTTTAAAGAAAGATGTGCGCCGCAGCTTTTATTTAAATGCCAGCTCGGTAGAACCGCTTGATGCGACCAGCACAAAAACCACGACAACGGATGACCACGCCAGTACAGGGGCCAAGGAGTAAGCCATGATCAAAGTATCCCATCTTTCCAAGCGCATCGGTGACGTACAGGCGCTCAATGACTTAAGCTTCGTCGCACAAAACGGCCAAATAACAGGATTGCTCGGCCCCAACGGCGCGGGTAAAACTACCTGTTTACGCACGATTTTTGGCTTGCTGAAACCCGATAACGGCAAAGCAGAAATCGAAGGGATAGATGTCGCCATCGACCCTATCGGCGCTAAGCAGCAACTCGGATTATTCCCCGACCCTTTTGGTCTGTACGAACGCTTAACGCCACGGGAATACATTCGTTATTTTGCCGAGCTAAGCGGCTTATCCTCTAAGGATGCCAAGGAGGCCACCAGCCAAGTGATTGCGAAATTACGTTTGGAAGACATTAGCGATCGCCGCTGCAAAGGCTTCTCCCAAGGACAAAGGATGAAAACCGCCCTCGCACAGGCCATTGTCCACAGCCCGAGCAATATTATCCTCGACGAACCAACCCGAGGGCTCGATGTGATGAGCACTCGCCTGCTGCGTGACATTCTTATCGACCTTAAGAATCAAGGACATTGCGTGCTGTTCTCTAGCCATGTGATGCAAGAAGTCGCCGCGCTGTGTGACCAAGTGATCGTTATGGCTCAGGGCAGAGTCGTCGCCATTGGTAGCCCCACCGAACTGTGCACCCAAACGGGTAAAGACACACTCGAAGAAGCCTTTATTCAACTGATCGGCACAGATGAAGGGATAGCGGCATGATGACTCAGCAAAGATTACGCCCGCAGGTTTTAACCTTTAAGAGCTTGATATGTAAAGGCGTGGAATTTAAGAACATGGTTAAAGGAATGACAGCATGAATAAAATAATGGCTATGGTTCGTAAAGAACTCATCGACGCCGCCCGAGATAAGCGCTCTGTGATGGCAGGGCTTTACTACGCCATCGGCACGCCGCTGATCATGTGCGGCCTATTTATGGTGTTAATTGGTCAGCTGACGAGTCCAGACGATCTAAAAATCACTATTACCAATCCCGATAAAGCACCGGATTTAGTGCGTTTTTTGTCGAATAAAGGCATTAGCAGCGGTGAAGTGAAGGACAGTGAGCTTAAAGCCATAGAGCTTATCATCAGCCCCGACTATGCCGCGCAGATGAATCAAGGCAAAGGCGCCGAGATCACGATTGTTGCCGATAATTCCGATGAAAAACTGCAAAACTCGATTCGTAGACTCGAGAAGCAACTGCAGTCCTACAGCACAGAAATGGGCAGCCTACGACTGATTGCCCGCGGTATCGATCCTCGCGTGATGCAGCCACTGAAGGTCAGTGTCCACGACCAAGCGACAACAGACTCTAAGGGCGGAATGATCTTAGGTATCGCGATTTTCACTATGATTTACTCGGTATTTATCTCGGGCATGAACCTCGCCATAGATACCAGCGCGGGTGAACGCGAACGTAACTCGCTAGCTCTGTTACTCAGTCATCCATTGACCACACGCCAATTAGTGCTGTCGAAAATCATCGCTGTGAGTCTGTTTGCTCTCTTAGGCTTAGTGCTGATTTTGCTGGTATCTAAAGTCGCCTACACCTTTGTACCTTGGCAGGAGTTAGGCTTTAGCGTCAACATCACCACAGAATTTATGGCGCTGATGTTAGTGGTCGGTATCCCTGTTGCGTTAATGGCCGCTTGCTTGCAATTGTTTGTGTCTTTCATGGCGAAAACCTTTAAGGAAGCCCAGTCCTACCTAACCATGGTGTTGTTTGTACCCTTAGCCTTATCGATGGCCGCCAGCTACAACATAGCGCCAGACATACTGCAGTGGCTGCCGGTCTCGGGTCAGCAACAGGCCTTAATGGACTTTATCAAAGGTAAAGACTTGCCCATGTTGCAGTTACTGGTTTCGACCTTAGGCACGCTCGCCATCGCAGTACTACTCGCCTTTGGCATGGAAAGGTCGCTCAAGAGTGAAAAAGTGATCTTCGGTTTGTAGGATGCTTCGATTGATCAACTTGGGGCAATAAACTTTAACCGACAAACTTGGGAACGACTATCCTGTCGTTCCCAAGTTGAAAACCTCAACAGTAATGGGAGTTTGTTATGGAAAACGAATATGTCTTAATGGTGATTATGGTCACCTTCATCATAGGAATCAGTGCCACTGAAATGTTTAAGCACTATCTAAAGGCGCGCCAACTTGGAGTCGGCACCACAGACGATAGCCACCTTATGGATAAAGTGACTCAACTCAGCCTACAAAACCAAGCACTAATCGAGCGAGTGCAAGTGCTTGAAAAAATAGTGACAGAGCCAGAGTACGAGCTAAAGCAACAGATTAGCGCGTTAAAATAAGAGTCAGGCCTAAAACCATTAGGGTTACTGCAAGATGCTGACATTAAGATTCAAACTCGCACTACGACCCTTGTCGTCAGTGACAGATAACTTATAGTCACCCGCCGTCGAGGGCCGCCACTCTAAGGTCTGTTTCGGTAAGCTTTGGCCGATGAGATCCCGCCCAACAAACCAGTACAATATACTCGCGTCGGATGCAGCATCGGCTTTCAATGCAATATGTTCATTTAAATGACTTTGCCTCAAGCTATAAGTGACATTTCTCAGGGGGGAGCGAATAACAGGATCTATGCTAGTGAGCTGAATAGTGTTACGACACGATTCGGGCAACTGTGGCGCTA
Organism: Shewanella baltica; assembly: GCF_900456975.1. Taxonomy (NCBI): domain Bacteria; kingdom Pseudomonadati; phylum Pseudomonadota; class Gammaproteobacteria; order Alteromonadales; family Shewanellaceae; genus Shewanella; species Shewanella baltica. The sequence goes on along the minus strand of NZ_UGYM01000002.1, from coordinate 4,947,444 downwards.
ACTTACGTGGTAACCCCGCCTGCTCAAATAAACTCGCCATGTCCGAAGGCCAGAAAGCGAAGACTTCTTGGTGCTGGGTTTGAGTATCATAGGGTGGACACACTGCCATACCCGTTTGATTATCAACCCAAACAGGACGATGTAGCGTAGACACTTTGACGGGGGAGACGCCGGGAATAAACCAACCCTCAACCACTTTAGGGCACCACAGGTTAGGCAACTCACCTGATTCGGCGCAAATGTTCACTTTTTTCACTGTACTGGGTTGAGCTAAGGCTTTATCGGCGGTACTCGGCAGACTTGCCTGCAAAGCATCACTGATGCTAAAAAATAATGGCCCAGCTATTTCAGCACCAATAAAAGCAGCATTCGGCGTTGCATCGAAATTCCCTACCCAGACCACCAATACATAGGGGCCAGCGACGCCAGCGCTCCAGGCATCATGGAATCCCCAAGAGGTACCCGTCTTCCAAGCCACACGCCAGCCCTGCTTAGGTAAACCATCGGCGCGCGGATTGTCTTTAAGCATATCCAACACAAGAAAGCTCGCAGCTGGACTCAATAACTGAGTGCTCGGCGGATTAATGGGCTGATCTGTCCTCTCCCGTAAAGGATAGTAACGTCCCTCACTCGCTAGCATTAGGTAGAGTCTGCCAAGTTCCATCATAGTCAACTCGCCACCCCCTAAGGCAAGTGCTAGCCCATAATGGCTTTCTCCCCTTAGGCCAAGTATCTGGGCTTGTCGTAAAAAGCCGTACAAATTAGGACGAGTCAACTGTCCGGCCAACCACACTGCAGGTAGATTGCGGCTCTTGATCAAAGCATCGTGGGCACTAATAGGGCCCGTGAAGCGATGGTCGAAATTCTCCGGTTCAAAACTCCCAAAAGCGGTAGGCGCATCTTTAATGATACTTTGGGGATGAATAATTCCTTGATCTAAACCTAACGCATAGAGAAAGGGTTTCAGAGTCGAACCCGGGGAGCGGCGGGCGACAACACCATCAACCTGACCATAAATCATGGGATTAAAAAAATCAGCTGACCCCACCCAAGCCTTAATCGCCTGATCACGGGTATCGATCAATAGCGCTGTGGCATTATTCACGCCTAAATGGCGCTTACCCGCAACATACTGACGAATTCGCAGTTCAAGCAGCGTTTGTAATTTAGGCTCTATTGTCGTGTGAATAATGGTCGCGTCTTGGCGTAGTTGTCGACGCGTAAAATGGGGCGCCTTAAAAGGCAGCTCGTTGCGTTCAGCCCCTAGGGCCGTCAACACCAGCAAGCCTTGATTACGAGGATCATCTGGATAGGTCTGCTGCCAAAATAGCGCCAGCCTATCCCTCGCCGCTTGAAAGTCTGCCTGAAACCGAGCCCGACGCGCTGGACTCTGAGGCATAACCGCTAAGCTCAAGGCTTCGCTCAAAGACAACTCAGCCGCGATTTTATGGAAATAAATCTGACTTGCAGCACCAACCCCTTCGATATTGCCCCCCATGGGAGCGAGGTTAAGATAAGCCTCTAATAGCTCATGCTTGCTATAACGAGCCTCTAACCAAAATGCCGCCAAGATCTGCTCTAATTTGCCCGACACAGTGCGACTGTTAATATCATAAACTCGACGAACTAACTGCATAGTCAGGGTCGAGGCACCTTGACGATCACCGCCAACATAAGTGGCTAATATGGCACGTACTAATGCGACTGGATTAACACCTGGGTGATAATAGAAATAGCGATCTTCCTTTAACAACATGACCTTAATCATGATGGGGGAGATATCCTCTAAATCTTGCCAGAGTCGATATTGGCCATCAGTGGCTAAGGTCAGGCGCATTAAAGAGCCATCGGCAGCCAACACCTCACGTGAACTGGGCATCAGTTGGCTCAATGGCTGCGCAGGCCAAAGTCTAAGCCCTAGCAATATGACGGCTAGGGCGACTAAGGCTAAATAAACGGATCTCATGGAGCAGAGATCACTAATTCACTGCCCGCCCCCAGTGCTTGTTGCAGAGGATCATACAGCCCTTCAGCATAGGCAGCTGGCACTTGGAAATGGCCAACATTGGTTGCGCGCGCTTTGTAAGTAAAGCTGCCCACATCACGGCTAGCCGTACCATACAATACGACTCTATCCTCACGGACATTGAGCCAAGAAGGTGACCAATCACTCCGTTCGCCAACGCCTATTGGTGGCTGCCAACCACTGAATTCTTCACCTTTGTCTCTATATACTGGCTCAACACCACCGGGGAGCAGATCGATAACAACGACTTGTTCCAGCTGTTCGAGCGACGTCGCACGCAGTCGCAATCGAACTAAGAACTCCTCTCCGACTTTCAATCCCTTAAGCGGCTCGCCCTTAAGATCGAGATAATCGCGACTCACTTCTAAACCGTGACTGAAAGCGGCAACGGGCTGCTTATCGAAACCGGCTTCCATCAACATATAGAAAGCATCGGCAGCCCCCGTCTTTTGGACTTTGACCTTATCAGTAGTAAACGGCAACTCAGCCTTGGGCAAGGTTTGCAGCAGCCACTTGTCCGCCACTTGAGCGGTTAACGTCAACTCACCACTGCTTGCTTGCTGATCGTAAGCCGCCAGTGCTCGTACTAGCGTTCCAGCAGATAGAGAAGTATAACGTTGTGCCGATAGCCAGTTACCCACACGTTCTAACAATCCCTCGGGTAGCTTCTCAAGGCGTTCTGGTGCGTGGCGGGCGACTAGGGTTAGCAATTGAGCATCATGAACCAAAGGATCTAAATATAGATCGAAACGCTTCGGCGTTTTCTGCATTAATTCCCATGTTTGTGCTTCCCACAATGGCTTCGCCAGCGACTGTTGCTGCATAAGTGTGAAACTCGCCGCTAGCCAAGCACTCGCAATATCAGACTGCCAATCTTTAGGATAATAACGCTGTAATCGATCGCGAATATCAGCCAGAGCACCGCTGACCTGCACACCTTGGCGAGCCAAGAGATAAGTGCCGTAGGCGCGCTGACGCAACTCGCTCAAACCACTACTCGGGCCAGTGCTCAGCACAGATAAATAGCCATTGGCTCTCTCTAGCATGTCCTGCGGTACAGCATAGCCATTGCCTTTGGCGTCCAATAGCATATCCACGACATACAGGGATACCATAGGTTCAACAACGGGATTTGCAGCCCATAGACCGAAGGCACCTTCACTGTTCTGGCGGCTACGGAGCTGAGCAATCAGTTGATTAAAGGCGGGTAAATTCTCCTGCGGTTTCCCTAATATCAGGGCTGGAACAGATTTAGATACCAGTTGTTCGGTACAGGCATGGGGATAACTATCGAGATAAGCACTTAATCCCTGCGCCCAGACCAAGGGGCTACTTTGCAGTCCCGCCTCTTTGCGGCTAAAAGGCTCAAATAGCTTCCGCTCCAGCGATAATTGCTTCTCTGCACTATCTAACACTGCCGTCTGCAACTGCACGCGATTCGTGGTTAGAGGCCGGATTGAAATACTCTCTCCAATCTGGAAATCTCCTTGTTCACCCTTGAGCGTCCAATGCAACTTCGCCTCTCCCAGAGGCTCAATCGCCTTGAGTTTGAAACGCGCCGTGGCCTCTTGTCCCGGTAGAATATCAAACGATTGCTCAGCACCCTCTAGCTGGGTCAATCCACCCTCCAAAGATAAAGCCACTTGGACATGGGTAGATGTAGGCTCAGTGTTGTAGAGTCCAAGCGTGATTTCGGCCTCATCACCTGGAGCCAAAAACGCGGGCACATTTGGACTCATCACCACTGGCGCCTTCACGTGAACTGAAGCTTCGGCAACACCCATATTGCTGTCAGTCACACTGACGGCAAAGAAATGAATCTTTCCATTAAACGTATCGGGCACACTGTAATTAAACTGCTGTTCACCGGCGCTGAGCTCCTGTAGTCCAGACCAATATACGACAGGCGATGCACGTTTACGCTTAAACGGATTCAAATTTGCAGCGAGCAAAGCTTCGGCATCTCCGCCCGGTGCGGCATTACGCATTAACACGTTAAGATCTGGTAATAACAAGTCTAAGATTTGGCTCGAGTTTACCGTCAACGCCTTTTTAGCAAAGAAGTGTCCTAACGGATCGGGAGTTTGATAACGGGCGACTTGTAATATGCCTTCATCCACCCCAAAGACCACGACTTTTGAAGCTGTAGACAAGTTCAAGCCAATTTTTAGCTCATTACCCGGCTTCATCTGCTCTGGCAGGCTTAACGATAAGGGCTGACGACGCTCCCCTAAATCTATCTTAAAGGGTTTAACCGCATAGGATAACGGACTCATAAAAATCTCATCAGAGTCTGGCGCACGCAAGAACTGCACATTCACATAGGCATTGCCTTCTATCCCCTTTGGCAATTGGATCGATTGCACCGAGCGACTGCTATCTGCTTTAAACCATTTAAATGCATAAACTTTATCTCGCTCAATGGTGATCAAACCCGCACCAGTGTAGGGAGCTTGAATCGCGAGTTTGATCGTCTCGCCGGGTTGATACTCATCTTTGTCTAACTTGAGCTGGAGTTCAGCATTACGCTCTAAGGCACGACTCGCATTTCCCTGACCCGCAACACTATAGTCAATTTGGTTAAGCTGGCGCCCTTCGGCATCGATGATCCTTAATCGGTAATCACCAGACTCACGCGTATCGAGAGACAAATCGAGTTGACCCTGCTCAAGCTGTAAATCTGTGCTTTCCAATAGCGTATCTTTACGACGTGACTCATAACGATACGTGCCATCATTTTGCTTCACCAACACAGAGACCCAACGTCGAGCAATACGTTCAGCCTTAAGTTGTACGGCTTGAGGTTGTAAATCTTGACCCACAGTCACTAGCTTAAGATGCCGTTCTCCACCTTTGCTAATAAAGCCCAAATCACCATCGGCTTTATAACCCAGTAGCATATCGGCGCTCGAGACCAGTGCCTGATCTTGAGCACTCACACCTCTACCGGATCCTGCCTCATACACTTTTGCAAGCAGATGCAACTTGAACGTCGTCTGTCCGAAACGATCTAAGGCGAGATTCAGCCCTGCAACGCCTTCTTCATTGGTATTCACTTCCGCTAAGGTCTCACGGAAGGATTCTTTCAACTCACCTAACACACCAAAGTAATAACCTGGCCACTCCTTAAAACTAATATCCGTGGGCGACAGTACAATTTCGCCCGTCACGCGTCGATCGCCCGCGGGTCCACCAAACAGCTGCTCAGCCTGAACCTTAGCCGACACGTCCTCAGGTTTTAACCACCCTAAACCAGTGCCGCCATCCGTCGCCCCTAGGGTTACTCTGACCTTGATACGATCAGGTTCAAAATCGCGAACTTTAAAGCTCACCTCACCCAAACGAGTCAAACGATGTTTATCGCGGATTAAAGATAAGCTGGCAGTGTACTCACCTGCCACAGCGGCCTCGGTACTGCTAAAGTCCAAACTGTTAAAACCGCTCGCATCTAAATTAAATATGCGATCTAATACATTAATGCCCCGCGGATCTGTCACCACCATTTTGACTGGCAAGCCCTTAAAAGAGGCTGCCCAACTCTGGCTCCTGACTAAACTCGCCACATGGGCCGTTTCACCTGGTCGATATAACCCTCGGTCAGTAAAGAGATACGCGCTCAGCGTATTAGGATCTTCACTCTCGTAGCTACCGCCAATATCAAAACGGGACATATCGAGCTGACGGTGCCAATCGCCTATCGGCAAGAAAGACACATCTCCGGCTTTTTCTACCCGATAGAAAAGCGGCGTTTTTTCACGACGCAATTCACCTAACTGAGGTAAATGCACATGCCCTTGTGGATCAGTAAGTCCTTGCGCCACTGGCAGACCGTTGCGTCCGACCACTTCCACCTTGGCATCGGCAATTGCTAAGCCCTTGGATAATGACTGCACAAATATATCCAAACTGCCGTCGACACTGCGCTTAGCCAAAATCCCCAGATCAGTGACTACCACAAAACGTAAATCATGGGCCTCACGTGGATAATCGTCGAAGGTACCGTAATTATTCTCTTCGGCTGGCGTTAACTTAAGCACAAAAATGCCGCGCTTATCCGCGAAGTAGGATTTAAGGTCCACCTGACCATAGGAGGTTTTAGCGGGGTCAGTCGATGCGAAGCTTTGGGTTATTTCAGTGCGTGTCACCAGTCGGTCGAAGGCGGCATTGTTAAAATACTGAGCCGTGAAAATACCCGAATTCTGATCCACCAGCTGATGAAGTTGATCGGGCAACAGTTGACCGACCTCAATCCTGACATCTGCAACACCTCTCACTAGATAACCTAAACGTTGATCATCATTTAACGTTAGTAGCGCGCCCTCGCCGAGGAACGAAAGCGCCTTGGGATATTCCGGCATACGCACCACGGAAAAAGCGGCATCACGGGACAAATAGCCACCCTGACCTTCCACATGCTTAGCCACTTTAATGGCAAGATAACGCCCCACAGGTGCTTTAAATTTAAAGCTATGTAACTGATTAAGGCCTTCCGCTCCAGGGTTTTGACTCAATGACACTTTCGGTGCTGCAAGCAACACTGAGTCAGTGACATTTTGAGTATTCCAGTACGTATTCCCTTGGGGATCTTTCTGGGGCAACAACCAAGCTTCGACCTTGCCTTTAAGTGCCTCATCTCCCACGGGACGAGAACTCTCCATGGTCAGTACAGGCTCAGGTTCTTCCTTATCGTTATAGGCGAAACCAATTTGCGCTGCGGAAAAACTCAACTGATAACGTCCCGGCACACTAACCTGCGTACTGCCTTCTGCGGCCGCATTCCCGCCAGTTGCCGCTTTAATCCCTTTACTCAGTTCTAACTTAACCGAGCTCGGTTCCAATGGCGTCGCTAAAGGCGCCGAATGAATATAGGCATTGAGGTGTTTATCATCGAAGGTCAGCTCATAATCACTGTCTTGGCTATAGGTTAAACCTGGGCTTAACAGTACAGACAAGGCTGGCTTAACGGTTTGTGTAGCGACGGGATGACTAAAATGAACGGTTGCGACAAACTTTTGAATATTGGGCTGATTCGGATCATGGTAAAGGCGGGCATCGCTAATATTGGCGCTGAAGGGAGCGGTCTTAAACTCGAGGCGATACTTATCCAGTAGAATATGACTGGCTAATAATGTGTCACTATCCAGTGTGAGATCGTAGGCTTGATCCACTGGCCAGTCACCATCAGGTTGAAACTGTAGATGTTTATCGCTCGCCCAGCGCCATTGACCTGCAATAGCGGGGCTCAAATGGACGCCCTTATTCAAGGGTTTGCCTATATTATCGAGGGGGGCAACTGAATCGCTAAAACGAACGACGAGCGGTGCAACCTGAGTCGTCTCAGCCTCGTAATTAGTCAATGACGGCGCGAATATTCTAGACTGCACTGTTTGTGGTTTAGGTAAATGCTGATACCAATCCCACGCCTTCCATAGGCCTGCTGCAACGAATAATAGGGCTAATAGGCTACCGATACTTTTGCCTGGATGAGCTTTGCACCAGCGCATCCAAGGTGGTGATTGCCATTGACCAAAAATATTTGCTAACAGAGTCTTCATCCCTAATTTCTCCTACATCCCCGCGGATGCATCCAATGGCAGTATGACCAACACGAATTAAATAAATACCCACATCAACCGAGGCGAATGGGGCTAGATGTTACAACCCATAGACGATTTTGCGTGGGCTATGTATTTCCATCCACAGCTCCGCCGCAGCGTCTGCCTAGACTGACAGCAACCAAGTTTAACCTAACATCCCAATAGATTACTTAGCCTTAGGCCTGAATGGCTTGATCACGGCTTCGTTGCACTCTAAATACGGGCCTTCCATTAAGTCGATACAGTACGGAATGGCGGGGAACACGGCATCTAAACATTCGCGAATCGATTTTGGCTTACCGGGCAAGTTCACGATCAACGAATCCCCCCGTAGACCTGCGGTTTGGCGCGATAAAATGGCGGTGGGGACAAATTTTAATGACTCGGCGCGCATCAACTCACCAAAGCCTGGCATCATGCGATCGCATACGGCTTCTGTGGCTTCAGGGGTAACATCGCGTTTCGCAGGTCCTGTGCCGCCCGTAGTGACAATCAAACAGCAGTCCTGCTCGTCGGCCATTTTGATCAGCGTCGCTTCAATCACATCCTGCTCATCGGGGATCACTTGATAAATCGGCTCCCACTCGCTGGTGAGGTAGTCGTTGAGCGTGTCGATAATCGCCTTGCCTGAGATATCTTCATAAATCCCCGCGCTGGCGCGATCGCTTACCGTCACAATACCGATTTTTGCTTTGCTCATAGGAAATCCCCAATGATGTTGAAATAAAACATACCGAAATAAAAATGTCGACATCTAGCATGGAAGAAGCCGCTGCAGCTTCGACCTTAAGTCGCAGCTAAAATAGCATAAATGCTCGGGAAAGGGGGCGACTAAAACGTGATTAGGTTCGCGCTATGCTATTGAAAAATGACGAACAGAAAATCTAAAAGGCAAAAAATCCAAGGTCAACTCAACAGGCTCGCCTTGGATTTTATCGTTAATGCAGTCAGGTTTAGCTAACCTGCGCCAACGTAGGTAAGGAGGGAAACGCGCCCTTTTGTCCGCAGGTAATCGCGCCGCAGCGAGTGGCAAACACCACCGCCGCCTCTAAGTGCGCTTTGCTTTCGAGCCTTTGTTTCAAGGTCAAATTGCCTAAATCGTATTCCAGCTCTAAGCCTAAGGCGAACAGGAAGCCTGAGATAAAACTGTCGCCCGCGGCCGTGGTATCGACGGCTGAGATTTTGGGAACTGGGACGCTAAACCTTTGCTGCGCTGTGATGCATTGCACTGGGTTGGCGCCATCGGTGACCAAAATCACCTCAACCCCTTGGGCGAGGCAGAACTGCAGATAATCTTCAAAGCTCTTATCCCGCGCCAGCGCTAAATAGTCCGCTTCTTCGCGGCTCATTTTCAGCACTTGGGTGTAACGGAAACACTGCTCAACCCGCTCGGCCAGTAAAGACGTATCCTGCCACAGGGATAAACGCAGGTTCACATCGAAACTCACTAAAGTCGCGAATGCATTGGCACAACGCGCGCCATAAAGGCTAGTGTTAAAGATGGCAGTTTCAGTAAAGGTATTCGAACAAAGGTGAAAGATATCAATCCCCTGCCATGGAATATTGTCAAAATGCTGATTGCTGTAGCGCATGTCGGCTGTGCCATTTCGGTTAAACTCAAAGGTGCGCTCACCCTGTTCATCTAAATTCACCAGCACAGTCGCGGTAGCGGCGCCCGGCACTTCGGCCAAATAATCGGTCGCCACGCCCTGATCCGCTAAGGCTTGCTTTAACATGACGCCATAATGGTCGGCGCTGATGCCACCGGCAAAATAACTCTTACCGCCGAGTTTAGCGTAACCCACGGCCACATTGGCGGGCGCGCCACCCGCAATCGGCTGATGATGTTTGCCCGTGGCATCGGTTGGCAGCAAGTCTACTAACACCTCACCGAAACTGAGTAATACCGTCATTTTCACTCCAACTTTGTTTTCTATATTCTGTATTCTGTAGCAGGCAAAAAGCCCACTTTCATGGGCTGTTTTGGGCTTAACATTTTTTCTGTAAAAACAGTTTCTGTAGCAAGATCCGCTTAGAACTCGTATTTAAGCGTCGCACTCGTGGTGCGGCCATTAATGGTACGGGCACGGATGATATTGTTATCAGGGATTGAGCCTTCTTCCGCTTCAGTAATACCCGTGACATTAAACAAGTTGTTGACGTTTAAAGACACACTCATGGCTTCGGTCAGATTGTAAGTTGCAAAGGCATTTACTTGGTTGTAGCCGTCGAAACTTAAGTCGTTATTATCTTGAGCATAAGAATCCGTGGTACCGATTAAGTTAACGCCCACTGAACCTTGGTCAAAGTTGTAACGACCCATCAAAGAGTAGATAAAGTCAGCCTGTCTTCTTGGGGTGTTACCCACCACTTCTGGCGTTAATGCATCTTTAGCAATCTCAGCATCGGTCCAGGTTAGGTTGCCTCTAAAGTCGAAGTCACCGATAAAATAGGCAGACTCGATTTCGATACCTTTGGCTTTGTACTTACGGTCGAAGAAACGTTGGCTGGTGGCTTCAAAGTTTTGCTCTTCGGTTTCAGAGTAGAACGCTGTCGCGAACACAGACAGATCATCGTAACGGTACTTAACACCTAACTCATACTGGTCAACGATATCAACCGCATCTTCCTTCGCCACTGAACCATCGGCACGCACCTTACCAAATAACAGACGGTCGGCATTGGCGCGGCCACCGTGGCTCAAGCGTGCAAAAGCAGCTAAGTCACTGGCAAACTGATAGTTAGCACCTAATGAGTAAGAGGTGTAGCTCCAATCGTAGTTCACTGGCTGAGGATTCGCATTATCGATGGAAGACACGCTCTGCTCAGGGATTGAAATCACCCCATCGAGATTCATATCCACTTGCGATTGCACGCTACCGGCGTAGTTACCGCTCGCATCACCACTGTCATAACGCACACTGGCATCGAGCGATAAGTCACCAAAACTCGAGGCTAACGCGAGGTAAGGCGCTTTAATGGTGTAGTCGGTATCGTAATTACGTTGGCAACAATTTCCCCAGTAAGGTACGCCATAACCATAGAGGCCATTGTCAGAATACGCAGTACCATCGGCGGCAACCACATCTAATAGCGCGGCATTATCGCCTTTTACTTCCATCAGATAAGAGTTCCACATCCAGGTCATGCTGATGTTTTGCACCGCATTGTAATAACCTAAGGTCACGCTGGTATCGTCGAAGGTTTTAGTCAATTTGAAGTCGTTTACGATTGAGCCAAAGTCATTCATCTGCACATCAAAGGTATTGATACGCATGGCTAAACCGTCCATCTGACTACCAGAATTAGGTCCATTGGCGTAAATCAACTTAGCGCCAGTGCCTGCAATACTGGTCGCGATGTCGCTACCGTTGGCCACTTCGGCTGGGAATGGCGCAATGAAGTTACCGCTCACATCGGAGAAGCGGAAACGGTTTTCTACCTGCCAATCGTTACCTAAATCGAAGGAGGCTTCTAAGCCGACAGAATTAACTACAGGATTCATGCCATCGCGCATATCGCCACGGCGACGTTCGCCATCGGCACCTAAGCTCAAGGTTGATTGGAAATACGCGGATTGAATTGCATCGGATTTAGCATCAAAACCTGGGATTGAACTGCCATCTGAGTACATAGGCATAGGTAAGTAACCAATGCTTTTATCGTCTAAATGTTTGAAATACAGACGAACATAACCCTTATCGAATTCTTTGGTTAAGTTAGCTTTGATCTGGCCGCCTTTGTTGGCGTTATAGCCAGCGTCGCGTGGGCCTTCGCCCGTGCGCACAAAACCGCCCACATGAAAACGCAGGCTGTCGTTGATGCTAGTGCCGTATTCAAAGTCGGTACGGAAAGTGTCGTAATCCAGCCCTAAGGTGGTAGCAACACTGCCCGAATCCGAAGTACCGGTTTTACTGATCACGTTGATAATGCCGCCGGGCGCATTACTGGCCGCAGTCGATGCCGAGCCACCACGGATAGATTCAATGGTTTGCACTGTTGAATCTAAGCGTAAAAAGATGTCTGCGTTACCGAAGGCGATATCGCCAAACTGCAGGATTGGCAAACCATCTTCTTGAATTTGTAGGAACTTAGCACCACCAGACGCCACAGGTAAACCACGCACGGCAATGTTAGCGTTACCTTCACCGCCAGTAGACTCGACCTTCATCCCCGGAATAATACGAAATGCCTCGGCCGATGAACGTGGTGAGCTCACTTCAAGCTCAGCCAGTGACACACTGCTGACTGACACACTCGAGTCCATAACACGAGTGCCGCGGGCAACCCCAGTCACGGTAATTCTTTCTAAACCTAACGCGTCTTTCTTGGCTTCTTCCTGTTGCGGTGCTTCGGCTGCCCAAAGGTGAGAACTCACCAACACGGCCAATGTACTTAACAAGAATTTCTGTGATGTGCTTTTTATCATTTTTATGTCCCCACCCATATTTGAGATGCAGCCCTATCTCCCCATGGCTGCCTCTACCGAATTGTGATTAATCGAAGAACCATCTTAGTGATTGCTCAAGGTCATATTGAACTTAACCTTGAATCAACTTAATCGATTAAGTTAACAAGTTAGCAACTTGGTAACAAAAAGCAAGTGCGTTTTTTGCACAGTTTTGGTTCTCACTCTAGGTGCACTAGGTCAAAGTATTGATTAATTGAAGAAATGTGACAGAAAAATATTTTCTGTCACAACCCAAATTAGTGCGCTTCAGCCGTTAACAAATGACGGGCAGGATCTTTAACGAGATTAAATCCGCTCAGGAGGCATAACAAAATGGCAAAACCAGTGGCGAGGTAGAAGCCATATTTAACATGGCCGAAAATATCGCCCACTAACCCCATCAACAAGGGGCCAACGGCGGCGGACACGGCAGTAAAAAACAGAATCACCCCAGCCACAGAGCCATGCTGATCTACGGGAAAACAACTAATCCCCTTAGAATTAAGCGTGGGATACATCATCGACATAAACAGCCCGGACAAGGGCAATAAGACAACAGCCGCTTCAATGCCGTAGATCATAGACCCAAGATAACAAGCACTTATCGCGAAGCTAAACCAGAACATCACTTGCTGCCACGGGAAGCGATCGAGCACCCACCCCCCTAAAAAGCGCCCACCCGCACGCAGGGTAAAGAAGATCGTCAGGGCATAAGCGGCCAATGTGGTGTAATCGCCTTGATAACTTTGCAGCAAGGTCGGCATCCACACATAAATCGCCACTTCGGTGGCAACATATAAGCCAATCGCGAGTGAAAACCCTAATGCATAAGGGTTTTTCATCATCTTAAAAGTGCTAGCAAGGTTAATGGCATCCGTCGAAGAACGTTTGATTTGCGGATAATCCGCTCGGTAAGCTAACCAGCACAGCACTAAACAGAAGCAACCTGCGCCAAAATACAGATACTTCCAAGAGACGCCGCTGATCAGTAAATAACTAACAATGGCTGGCCCTATCATGGCGCCGACACCAAAGTAGCCCTCTACCGTATTCATAGTGCTCGAATGCTGTTTTGAGGAAGTCGAGATATCGCCGATAAGCCCGAGTGCGCCGGTTTTAAAGACGCCAATCGCCGTGCCGACAAAGGCAAGTAGGAACAAGAAATAGTAAAACGATTCCCCCAGCGCGAACATAAAGCAGGCGAGCGCGAATAATAATAACCCCAATAGAATGGTTAACTTACGCCCAATCTTATCTGCTAAGAAGCCTAAAAACAGTCCACTCATCGCGATAAAAATCATCGGCATATAATGGAAAGCACTGGCCTGCGACATGGACAAACCAAACTGGGATATCAGCTCTGGAATAATGACACCCACGGCATCTGAGGTCATAGCGAACATGAAAAACATTAAATATGTGAGTACCCGAATACGGGTGTGATTGCGGTTATCGCAACCTTTTGAATCACTTACCATACCATTTCACCTTATCGTTATTATACCTACTCGATCTCAGCAGCTCAGCAGCTCAGTAACAGCATGCTGAAAGGGTTTCGGCTTTTGTGTACAGCAGTGAGCCAGCCTCCCCCAAAACTTGAGACTAACTCAAAAATCCAACAAACCACTTGAATAATGTTTCATATTGGTTAAATATACAACTTAATCGATTAAGTTTAGTTGTGCAATCAATTAAAGGATTGCCATAAACCTTTACTCTAAAAAGACAACTCAAGCGTGGGCAAAGTATGAAAAACCAAGTGCAACTGATCACCTATGTCGACAGGATTACCAATGCCGGGCTCAAGGAGCTCAAAGCGCTGCTCGATGACGAGTTGCAAGGTCTATTCGGCGGCGTACATCTTTTGCCTTTCTATTTCCCCATTGACGGCAGCGATGCGGGCTTCGATCCGATAGACCATGTGCAAGTCGATTCACGCTTAGGCAATTGGGATGACGTTAAACGCATTGGTGACGACTACGACATCATGGCCGACCTTATCGTTAACCACATGTCCGCCGAATCGCCAGAATTTAAAGACGTGCTCAAGCACGGCAAACAATCGGCTTACTGGGATTTATTTTTAACCAAAGACAAGGTATTTCCTGAGGGGTTAAGCGAGCAAGATCAAGCCGCTATCTATCGTCCGCGTCCGGGCAGTTGTTTTAGCACTTACACCTTAGCCGATGGCTCGACCGAAGAGTTTTGGACCACCTTTACCCGCAATCAAATCGATATCGACGTTCATTCCGCCGCGGGTAAAGATTATTTAAACAGAGTGCTGGCGCGTTTCGACCACAGTAAAGTGAATCTGATCCGCTTAGATGCTGCGGGTTATGCAATTAAAAAGCCCGGCACTAGCTGCTTTATGATTGAAGAGTCCTTCGAGTTCGTGGATAAGTTAGCTAAGCAAGCCAATGCGTTAGGTATGACAACGCTGGCCGAAATCCATTCGCACCACATGACTCAGGTCGAGATCGCCAAACGGGTCGACATGGTGTACGACTTCGCCCTGCCACCGCTCATCTTGCACACGCTGTTTAGCCAAGATTGCCAAGCCTTGACCCATTGGCTGGAAATGGCGCCACGCAACTGCATTACCGTACTCGACACCCACGACGGCATCGGCATTATCGACGCCGGCCCTATGGATGGCTTGCGCGGATTATTGACCGAAAATCAAATCGATAATCTGGTTGAAACCATACATGGCAACAGTAAGGGCGAGAGTCTTCAAGCCACAGGCGCGGCCGCCAGCAACGTCGATTTGTATCAAATCAACTGCACCTATTACGATGCCCTCGGTCAGAATGACCTAGATTATTTGATGGCGCGGGCGATTCAGTTTTTCGCACCGGGTATTCCGCAGGTGTACTACGCGGGTCTGCTGGCTATTCCAAACGATATGGATCTGCTCAACAACACCCATGTCGGTCGCGATATCAATCGCCCTTATTTGAACCGTGAAAAAGTGCAGCAAGCCATGCAGAAACCTGTCGTTAAGGCGCTGACTCAGCTGATTAAACTGCGTAATAGCAGCCCAGCCTTCGATGGCCGCTTTACGATGGCATCAGCAGAACGCACGTTAACCTTATCTTGGACAGCGGCCGATTCGCAGGCAAGTCTCACCCTCGACTTTGCCAATAAAGATGGCCAAATCATCCTTTTAGATAAGCAAGGTAAAGAGACACAAGTGTCGTTATCAAAACTGTTGGCTCAAGCATAAGCTTGCGTTCCTGTTCGGACTTGAGCTTAGGTTTAAGTTCAAGCTAAGCGGCATAGTTTTGAGATAGCAAAAAGGCGCATTCAATGCGCCTTTTTTAGTTAAAAGATGTAGCGATTAGCAGCTCTTACCGAGGCGTAATTCATAGCCCAAGACTTCCGCATGCACCGCATCACTGACAAACATTTGCGCCGCTTTTCGGCCCTTCTGCTCAGAGTATTGATAGACAGTCGTTAACGGCGGATTTGAACGTGTGCCTTCATCTATACCATCAAAGCCCACGACTCGCACATCTTCAGGAACATTCAGCCCCATGGCCTGCGCCTCACCGAGCACACTCAAGGCGATTAAGTCACTCATGCATAAAAACACATTCGGCCGTGGAGTCGAGTTCAGCGCTTCTTTTGCCGCTATCGCCGCATAGTCGGCATTGCTCTCGGGGATATTCCAAATGCGGTCCTGCCCCAGTACAACGCCCACTTCTTCAATCGCTTGCAAGTAACCCTGTAATCTTTGATGGGCAACAGAGGTATCGATCTCTAACAAATTCAAATCATAAACGCGGCACGTTAAGTGGGTATCGAGCAAACGTAACCCTAAAATGGCCACATTGTCTGTGAGTGACTGCAATGCCAGTTTCGCCACTTCATAGGCGGCTAACTTATTGTCTATGCTCACTGATGCATTGCGGTGGATATCAAAATCGACCGTGACGACCTTTTTCTTTACCTGCTTTAACTGCTCGGCCAACAGCGCATTGCGCGGGCGACCATAACAAATAAAACCATCCACAAAGTCGGCCACCGCATTCACGCTGTCTGAGCTGCCCGAAAACAGTAGCAAATTGAGTTTCTCTTGCTCTAAGACAGAGGCTACGCCCTTCATAAATTTACTGGCGACGGGATCGGACACCATGTATTCCACGCTGTCCGACAGTACCAAGGCGACAGTATCAAACTTGCCCTTACGTAGGGATTGAGCCGCTTTATTTGGTCCGAAATATCCTAACTTAGTACAGGCAGCTAAAATGTCGTTACGACGTTTTTCCGATAATTGGTCGGGGCGATTAAACGCGTTAGAAACAGTGGCATTAGAGACACCCAACTCGTTGGCTATGCTCTTTAGGGTCCAGTGTTTTGTTGTTGTCATGCTTATGTCCTGGAATCGAATAAGGCCACAAAAATACGGCTCAGCGCAAATAGTACACGGCTTAAATGGGTCGTGCACCTGCAAATCTAGGCTTAATGCGCAGTTTCGCTATCGTGATCTTTTAATGCCGTCGCAGGAGATAGAAAACCGACTATCGCGGCACACAATGCCACACCCGCAGCGGCCATAAATCCATATTGGAAGGCGTGATGCACCACCTCTGTCGGCAATGTTTTAATCGCGGCGATGCCAAGCTCTGAACCCGTGAGTGGCAAAAGACTATAAAGCAGCACACTAAACAGCGCAGTACCGATAGCAGCGCCCATAGAACGACACAGTGACACCATGGCCGTGATCTGGCTGAGTCGCGCCTTGCCCGACACGCTCTGCACCACGAGCTGCACACTCGGCATCACAGTCCCTAACCCTATCCCGACCAACACACCTAAGCCGCCGATCACATTGGCATTGGGCGGCACAAAGCTAATCAATAACAAGCCGATGAAAGCTAAGCCCATACCAAAGGTCGGCAACCACTTAGGCGCAACATCTTTGCTTAACAGTCGGCCTGCTATCGTCGAGCCAGTAACAATACCAAAGGTCATAGGCAAGAGCAGCAAACCGGTTTTGGCGGGATTGGTGTGTAAGCCCACTTGCAGATAAATCGGCAGGAAGAAGATCATAGCAAACAAACAGGCCGCAAACAGCGCCGCCGTCAGCAGTGGCATATAAACGGCCTTCTTCGCCAGTAAATCTAACGGCAGAAACGGGCTCGCCAATCGCCGTTCCCACAACAGCAGACCTAGAATGCCGAACACCACAAAAACGGCAAAGCCTAAGCTGGTCGCAGAAAGCCAAGCAAACTCTTGCCCCGCTACAGATAACCAATATAACAGTGCGGTGATAATGGTCGGAAACAAGACCACGCCCACTAAATCAAACTTGCCTTGGCGAACGGGTTTAACGCTGCGCTTATGCAGCCCATTGAGTCGCCATACGGCCAGCATAGCCAGTGGAATATTCGCCCAAAACAGCCAATGCCACGAATAGGCATGCACCACAATACCGCCAATAACAGGGCCGCCAACACTCGCGAGGGTAAACATAGCAGCAAAATAGCCTTGAAAACGCGCCCGCTGCCGAATGGGAACTAACTCACCAATCAAAGATTGAGACAAACTCATCAAGCCGCCACCGCCCATGCCCTGCAAGATACGTCCGGCGATCATGTGATCCATAGTGCCCGCACTCGCCGAAACGATGGAGCCCAGTGCAAAAATCACTATGGCGATCATCAGGATTTTCGCGCGACCGAAGTTATCCCCTAACCAGCCATAAATCGGCACAGAAGCGGCCATCGCCAGCATATAACCGATAGTGATCCACGAGGCTTGGCGCAGGCCGCCAAGATCTTCAACTATGGCTGGCGTTGCCGTGGCGAGTAAGGTTTGATCGACCGCCGCCAAAAACATGGGCAAGAATACGGCCGAGAAAATGGCGAGAAAAACAGAAGTCGGTAAAGGGTCACTCTGGGATAACGCAGGCTCTAAGGACATATTGTCTCCGCTAACTCATCAGCCCAAGTGCATAAAAGAAAGTGCATAAAGAAGATGTGCTAAATTCGCCGTGCATTCCAATACTTAGACGCCCAATAGCTGTTATGCAGGCTCGAAATCTTCACCCCTTGGCTAGTGGAAACATGGAGAAAATTATCGTCTCCCACATAAATGCCGACATGGTGCGTGCTCCAACCTGTCTTGAAAAATACTAAGTCGCCCTTGCGCAGTTGATTTCTCGGCACAGGTTTGCCTAGGGCTTGTTGTTCTTCAACCGTGCGCGGCAGCGTCATACCCAACATCTTCTGATAGGCGACCGACACAAAGGCCGAGCAATCTATGCCCCGCTTAGTGCCACCGCCTAAACGATAGGGCACACCGCGCCACTCAGAATGCAGTTCGGAGATATTGCTATCGTTCCAAACCGTGGCGGGTTCAACTTGCTTTACCACAGGCTTAGGTTCTGGCGCGCTAGCACAAGCGCCAAGGCCTAAGGCTAAGATAACTATCAATAATCGTTTCATAGCTTCAAACTCATTGCAGGCAGATTTCACAGTAACGTAATTTTGAGTTTTTATCAGGTAAATTCAGGGCGGCTGGGGATCAAAATGCCCCAACACCCGCGCACTCTAGCAGACTAATGTAACCCAAAGCTTAAAACTATAACGCGGTCCACAATAAACGTACGCCCACCAGCACCATTAAAATCAAGATGATGCGTTTAAATAACCTGTCGTTAATTTTATCTTGAATAAACAAACCTAGCTTTACCCCTAGCCATGCCAGCGGCACCAGTAACAGAGAAACTAAAATATTCTCTTGGTTAATCTGCCCAAGCAAACTGTAGGGGATAAGCTTGACCAGATTTACCACAGCAAAAAATACCACCGCCGTGGCTAAAAATTCTGCCTTAGCCAAACGCAGCGGCAACAAATAAGCGTTGAGTGGCGGCCCGCCCGCATGGGCAACAAAGCTAGTAAATCCTGCTGTTAAGCCACACAAGCGTCCTACTAGAGGTGAAGGTGATGCTTGGGTTTTATCCCCCAGAATCAAACCATACAAACCAAAACCAAGGGACACACAACCTAAAATCGCCCGTAGATATTCTTCATTCAACCTATCAAACAACAGATAAGCGATAAAAATACCCACTATCGCCGCGGGCAGTAATATCCATAAATGACGCGGATTATGTTGCCCCCACCAAGAACGCACGCTTAAAAAATCCATATAAATCAGCAGCGGTAACATAAGCGCCGCCGCGGTGGTAGGGCTAATGGCCAGCGCCAATAGCGGGACAGTTAAGCCGCCCACGCCACCCGCAAAACCGGATTTAGAAATCCCCGTAATCAAGACTGCGGGTATCGCCACCAACCAAAAAAGAGGGTCCGTTAACATCAACACATCCTGAATAACGCTTTATGGCTATCAAGTTACCTGTTGTTGAGGTGATAAAAAAGCAAAAAATCCGCAACCATTTAGCTGCGGATTTTTGTTTTAGCTTTTGGCTAAGGCGGACTAAGTGTTTGTGCTTACGCCGATTCTGCCGTCATGTTCACTAAGCGCGGTGTACTCTTAGTCGCTTTCTTGGCTGACGCTGGAGTTTTAGGCTCTGGCATACGTATGGTTAATGACATCACTAACGCCACCACCAGCAGCACTAAAATCACGTTGAAGGTCGCAATAAAGCCACCAAATAACGAGGCGACAATCGAACCGATAATACTGCCGACACCGAAACCTAAGTAGATAACCCCATAGTTTTTAGTCAGGTTATTAAGGCCGAAGAAGTCGCTTACCAATGATGGATAAACAGTGATAGTACCGCCAAAACTAAAGGCAACGCACGCAACGGCAACGAAGAACAGATTAGCATTCAAAGGTACAAACAGTAGTAACACCATACCGACTAAGGTGATGATCTGCGCCAGCGAAATAACGCGAATGCGGGGGATTTTGTCCGACAGGATACCCAGCACCAAACGACCACTGAGGTTCGCCATGGCAATTACCGCAACCGCATTGGCGGCGACCAGTACAGGTAAGTCGACCATCTTCTCGCCGATATCTTTCGCTACACCAATCACATACAAACCACTCATACAGGCCGACAGGAACATCAGCGCCAACATCCAATATTGCGGCTTACGCATGGCTTCTGCGAGGGTGAAGTCGCGGCTTTCGGCTTGCTGACTTGCGGCTGATTGTGCAGGCGCATCTTTCATCAACATGCCGCCACATAACACCAGCGCCATGGCGATTAAACCCCACAGTTGGAAGGTGGTTTCAAGGCCAGTATTTTCGAGTAACAGCACATTGATGTACTTAAATCCAAGGCTGCCTAGACCATAAGCGCCAATCGCTAACGCCGAAATCAGCCCTTTGCGTTCGGGGAACCACTTCACGCAGTTAGATAAAGTCATTAAGTAGCCAGTGCCATCGGCAAAGCCCACTAAAATCCCAGCACACAGGTAAAGCATCATCAAGTTACTGGCTTGGGCTGTGAGTAAGAATCCGAGCCCGAGTAATAGGCCTGCGCCTAAGGTGACATTACGCACGCCGAAGCGTTCCTGTAATTTGCCCGCCATGGAAGAAGCCACGGCCAAAGACAAACTCAGCAAACCAAATACAAACGCCACTTGGCTGACTGGCTCGTCGAGCTTCGCGGCCAACTGCGCATTGAACAGGCTCCAAGTGTAAACTGAGCCGAGTGCAAACTGGGTGATAATAGTACCAACTAAGGTCAGGTACCGAGTACGGTTCATCTCTTTAGTCATGATGCATCTCGCTTTAGGGGATCAGGAATTGAGTCCACTATAAGAGAGATGCCATTCGCGCCGATCAATTAAGGCATGAAATACAGATCTGCAGGAATGAATGACAATTACAGCCTCATCAGCTGTCGAAAAGCCTTAATATTACTACGGCTAACGGGCACCTCGAACGACAAATCATGCAAGCGGATCAGGTAAGTACTATTGAACCAAGGCACGATTTCGCGGATCTTGTTGATATTGACGCAATAGGAACGGTGGCAGCGGAAAAAGCCCTCGGCGGGCAAGCGGCTGACAAACTCGCTAATGGTCATCTGCATCACATAACGGTCGGTGCGGGTATACACATAAGTCAGTTTTTCATCGGCCTCGGCGTAGTAGATTTGCTCGCAAGGCGTAACGATAATCCGCTCACCTTTGACTAAGTTCACGGTACGACTCGCATTACTCGCGGCTTCATGTTGCGGCTTTGGCGCTTGTCGCCCCGCCAGTTCAATCTTCTGCAATAAGCTGATGATCCGCGGCTCATTGTAGGGCTTGAGAATATAATCGAAGGCTTCGAGCTCGAACGCTTCTACCGCAAATTCTTTATAGGCAGTCACAAACACCACATGGGGTGGATGGGTCGATTTATGCAGATTCTTCGCCAGCAATAGGCCATCGATGGATGGAATTTGGATATCCAAAAACACCACATCAACCTCATGATCCTGCAGATATTTAAAGGCCTCCAAGCCATCCTCAAAGCTTGCCACTATGTCTATCTCACTGTGGCTCTTTACTAAATACTCCAGCTCCTCACGGGCCAGATATTCATCTTCAACTATGATGGCTTTTAACATACTTGCGCCTCATTTTCCGGTAAATAAAAGCTGACTTCAGTCCCCGGCTCCAGCCGTTTAAGCTGCAGCCCTTCGCCGTACAATAACTTCACCCTCTGGTGCACATTCATTAGCCCAATACTGCTGCTTTCTATGCGACCCGCGGCGACGCCATCTATCACCTCTTGGCTGATGCCATAACCAGTGTCACGCACGGCCACGCGAATGCCAGAATCGAGTTTTTTCACTTCTATGGTCACTCTACCCGGCGCACTGCGCGGCTGAATGCCATGCAAAATGGCGTTTTCCACCAGCGGCTGCAATAAGAGGCAAGGCACGCAAAAATGCACATCGTCGACATCGAACACCACTTCAAGCTTGTCGCCAAAGCGCGCCTGCTCGATCGCCACATAATCGCGGACTTGTTTGACTTCCTCTTGGATATCAATCAGCTCATCGCCCTTGGCTAGGTTATAGCGCAGATAATCGGCCAGATTAGCAATCAACTCCCGCGCCTGTTGCGGCCGAATGCGGATCAGTGAAGAAATAGCATTGAGGGCATTAAACAAAAAGTGCGGGTTAATCTTGCTCTGCAGCGCAGTAAACTCCGCCTTGCGGGTCATCTCTTGCAGTTGCTCGATACGCGACACTTCCATCTGAGTCGAAATCAGCTGCGACAAGCCCACCGCCATTTCCCGCAGCGAGCTGGTAATACGATAGTGATTGCGATAATAAATCTTCAACGTGCCGCTCACAGTGCCGTTTTCACGCAGCGGGATTATGATGACCGAATGAAAGTCCGATAAATGATATTGGCGTAAGTCGTTGTTAATAATGTTTTGATCTAGCTCTATCGCCCTTTGAGTCATCTCGCTAATCGCTTGATGACCATCGACCTCGTAGTAATCTTTGCCTACGCCCATATAGGCTAATACATCGCGAGTATCGGTAATCGCCACGGCATCAGCATGGATTTCATTACGGATCACGCCGCACACTTGCTCTAAGGCATGGCGGTCAATTTTGCGGAAGAAAGGTAAGGTTTTGTTGGCAATATCCAGCGCGAGCTTGGCCTGCTTGGCGGCAATGAGCTCTTTCTCATCGTCGAGGTCTTGCACTAGCTTGATAATCAGTCCGATGCACACAGTGCCCGCAATCATGGGATAGGCAATGTGACTCACAATCTCTACACCCACTTGGTGCGGCTCTGTCAGTAGCCAAATCAACAACATGGTCAGTGTTTCGCACAACATGCCCGCCACAATGCCATAAATCCATAACTTAGATTTGGGGCATTTGTAGTAAATCCAGGTCGCCATTAGACCGGCAATAATGCTGGCGATTAAACACGGGATAGAAGTATCGCCATCCATATCAATCAAATATCTATGCAGCCCCGACAACACGCCCGCAGGAATACCGACCCAAGGGCCAAATAAAATTCCACCGGAAATAATCGCAATAATCCGCACGTTAACCAGCGCGCCTTCAACCTCAATACCGGTATAGGTACTAAACACCGCAAATAAGCAAAATATCGCCGCCACAGAGACCAGCTCTGCGGGGGTGTGATTACGCTTTTGGAATAAACGCTGGAACGGTCGAGTGCGGGTTAAAAAGAACAAGGTCATCAGCATCAAGGCCGCCCGTTCAAATACCGCCAGTAACATTATTTGATTTTCGAGCACGCTTTCCCCTTAATCAATCACGCTGAGTGACAGCCTAATTCTATATGTGAATTCTATCTGTGTTAGTGTTAAGCAGTATGCTGAATTGATTACGGCTTAGGCTGGCAATGTCGCCGCCAACACCGGTACCGATAAAAGATAGACTCGATTTTGCAGATCTGACTTAACGCGTGAAGGATAAAAACACCGAGACTAACCCAGAACTCGTCCGCTATTACGGCTCGAGTAAAACATCAAACGCTAATACCCCACATAAATACAGGCTTGCTAAAGTAAAGGACAGCAAAAACTCCCATACACGCGGGCTCAGTCACATATTCACGTTTGAATTGGGTTAACAAAGTTATCGAAGGGCGATTTTAACAGCTCAATTACCCAGCCATATGGCAGCGTCGATTTGCAAAATTCACGGGAATACCCGAAGCTAAAACCTTCGGCTCGAATGCAAGATGGGATCTGAAACCAGTTCAGCATGCCAGACTAACACTAACTAAGTGTGTCCTCGCAAAGGAATAAGGAGCGAACATGAGTGAAGTTCAAGCACAGTTTTATGGTGGCCCTAAGGAATGCCCTATTGAAAATGGCCGCATTCAAGTTCAACGAATTTCCCCAAAAATCAGTGATGTCGGCGGCATTCCCGTCGCACGGGCGATCCCACAAAAAGAGCGTCGTCTTATCGGCCCTTGGTGTTTCCTCGACCATATTGGCCCAGTCACCGACGGCCCTGAGCTAAACGTTGGCCAGCATCCGCACATTGGGCTGCAAACTTTTACTTGGATGCTCGAAGGCGAAATCATGCACAAGGACAGTCTCGGCAGCGCCCAAGTGATCCGCCCTAAACAAGTTAACTTGATGACCGCCGGACACGGTATCGCCCACACCGAAGAATCCGTCGCTGGCCATAGCACTATGCACGCGGCGCAGCTGTGGATTGCCCTGCCGCTTGAGCATAAAGATACAGCGCCGAGATTCGATCACTATCCCGAACTCCCGACGTGGCACGATGCGGGCGTTGATTTCACCCTACTGATTGGCAGTTGGCAGCATCAACAGGCGCCCACATTGCACTTCTCGCCGATAGTGGCGATGGATTTGTTTGCCGCCGAAAACACTGAGCTTACTCTGACTCTCGACCCGAGTTTTGAATATGCCCTCATGCCACTCGAAGGCTTTTTCCGTATCGATGACCAAAGCTTCAACAACAACGATCTCGCCTATCTGGGGATGTTACGCGAAAGCGTCACGGTCGAACTCGACGCGGGTTGCCGCATATTGCTAATCGGCGGCGCACCACTGGCCGACCCTGTCAGTATTTGGTGGAACTTTGTCGGCCACAGCAAAGACGAAATTGCTAAGGCTCAAGCCGATTGGGAAGCCAAATCTCCACGCTTTGATACTGTGCCCGGCTATGACGGCAAGCGCTTAGTGCCACCGCCGATACCTTGGTGATCTTTAGGCAGATAAATCGATGGGCAAATACTTGATAGCTAGCCCATTAGCGTCAATCCGATAACGACCCACGCCTAGAATGGCTTACCCCATGAGTCTATGGGGTAAGCCTGATTATTAGCTCGCAGCTTGATATAAGTGCGCGAGAACAGCCCGAGTAAACTGCACGCTAAGCCACTCACAGGGCTATAAATTTTACGGATTTTTTACGCGCTATCTTAAAATGGCTTTGCTAGAGTACAGACACTTTCTTTATATGCGTCTTTCTATCCATGACTTCATCCATAGCGGCTCCCATGACCCAATACTGGCGTTCGCACCCAACATTTTTTACCGGCACAGTGCTGGTGATTGCGATTTTTAGCAGTGCTTTTATCGATTATTTTGCTGGCTCCACCATAGCCGTGCTGCTGATTTTACAATTAGCCGTGGTCGCAGTGGCCCTGCAATGCAACGCTAACTTTGCCTATTTTGCAGCTGTGTTTGAGGCGACCAGCTTTAATTTTCTGTTTACCACGCCGCGCTATTCGCTACAGATGTTCAATCTTGAGGACATTCTCAATCTAACTGTGTTTTTACTTGTCGCCCTGACCACCAGCAAATTAGCCGAACTTTATCGCCGCCAACAAGCAGCACTCGAACAGGCTCAGTTACGCAACAGCATCTTATTGTCAGTTTCCCATGACTTACGCACCCCGCTCTCAACCATAATAGGCACCCTGACGACATTGAAGGAATACATGCCTAAGCTCAGTGCGTCGCAAAAGACTGAGCTGATTGATAGCGCGGCAGCCGAGAGTCATCGTCTGCATCAATATATCGAAAACCTGTTACAGGCGACTAAGTTACAACACGGTGCACTCAAGTTCAGCCTGAGTGAAGACGCCATGATGAATGTGTTGCACCAAGCTATCGGCCGCTTTCCCGCCGCGCAGCCGCGAATTGTTATCGACAGCGAGGCCGAACTGCCGCCGCTGATGATCAGCAGCTCTTTGATTGAACAGGCCATTTTTAATGTGCTGGATAATGCGCTGCGCTATTCGCCCTTAGATAAACCCGTCACAGTAAAGGCTTACCAGCAGGGCGATATGCTGCGGTTAGATATTCAAGATGAGGGCGTAGGCATTGCCCCCGCAGAAGCGCAGGCTATTTTTGAACTCTTTTATCGCCAGCATCCCTCCACCGATGGCGGCGCAGGCCTTGGGCTTGCCGTTGCTAAAGGCATTATTACCGCCCATGGCGGCCAGATCAGCGCCGAACTTGTGGCTAAGGGCAGCCTTATTCGTATCGCTTTGCCGATTAAAAAGGGAGAGCAATAAATGGCTTACAAGGTACTGGTTGTCGATGACGAAGCGCAAATTCATACTTTTATGCGGATATCGTTAGAAGCGGAAGGCTTTGAATATCATGGCGCCGCCTCGATTGCCTCTGCCCTCGCCCAATATCAAGCCCAACGGCCACACGTGTTAGTGCTCGACCTTGGCTTACCCGACGGCGATGGCATCACCTTGCTGCAAACCCTAAGGCAGCATGACAAAGTGCCCGTGCTTATCTTAACCGCCCGCGATCAAGAGGAAGAGAAAATCCGCCTGTTGGAAGCAGGCGCCAATGATTATCTCAGCAAGCCATTTGGGATCAGAGAGTTAATCGCACGCATTAAAGTATTAGTCCGCGACTTAGTGGATGAACCCGCCTTGAGTGATGTGCTGCAGTTTGGCGCACTTAAGCTGCAAAAAAGTACCCACCAGCTTTGGCTCGAGCAGCAAGAAATCGCCTTAACTAAAAAGGAATTCGCCCTGATTGAAACCTTAATGTCTCACCCCGGTCAGTTAGTGAAACAGACTGAATTGCTGCGGGATATATGGGGCGAAACCCATACCGATGACAGTCATTATCTGCGGATCTTGGTCAGTCAATTACGTAAAAAGCTCAACGACAGCACAGAGCAACAGCTGATCAAGACAGAAGCGGGACTCGGCTATCGCTTGACTGACATGAGTCACAAATAACGTTTTTATCATCAACACTTTCAAAAAATCATAAAAGGATGTTTGTATGGCGCATTTTACCGTTATTGGATTAGGGCGATTTGGCGTCGCAGTGAGCCGAGAACTGATCCACTTAGGTCATACGGTTACAGGTGTCGATAATGACCATAAAGCTGTTGAAAAATATGTAGAAGTTCTTACAGAAGCCGTAATTTGCGATTGCGCTGATGAGGCGTCACTAAGGGAACTCGATCTTGCCAGTAGCGAAGTTGTGATTGTCGCTATCGGTTTTGATATGCAATCGAGCCTGCTGTGCACACTGGCACTGAAAAATCTCGGCGTGCAAAATATTTGGGTTAAAGCCAGCAATAAGGCGCACCACACCATATTGTCTAAACTCGATGTTACTCGGATTATCCACCCTGAAGAAGATATGGGGGTCCGCGTCGCCCAGTCGCTAAACTACCCTATGGTTAATAACTTTCTCGCCATCGGCGACGGGCTCTATATTGTTGAAATCCATATTAAAGCCCATTTGCATCAAGCCACTGTTGGCCAGCTGCTAGGGAACTTGCAAGAGAAAAACACTGATGAGCAAACTAACGTGCAACGCAGCCCTAAGGGCAAAGTCGCGCCGTTAATGGTCAAACGTGAGCAGAGCGTATTTAGCAAGATTGATAGCGATTTTACCTTGCACACAGAGGATGCCTTATTCCTTTGCGGTAGCCGTGCCGAGTTAAAACAGCTCGCGCCAAGGTTGGTGTAAGGTGGTTCAATGGCATCCTTCGCTCACCCTAGAGCACACTCCTAAAAGCGGCAAAAAACTCTTTGGCGCGCCGCCCTTTATCTTAAGTGCAAGCTTTGCCCTGCTGATACTCGTCGGCACATGCTTACTTAAACTGCCCATCGCCACTGTGTCACCCATTACTTGGTTGCAAAGCCTATTTACCGTCACCTCGGCGGTGACAGTAACAGGGCTTGTGGTCGTCGATACTGGAAGTGTGTTCACGCCCTTTGGCCAAGTGATAATCGCGCTGTTAATTCAATGCGGGGGTTTAGGCTTGATGACCTTTGCGATTGTCACCCTTATCGCCCTTGGCGGTAAGATTGGCTTTCTACAGCAAACCGTCGCAAAAGAGGCGTTTAATCAAACCGATACATCGACATTAGTCTCAACCGCCAAAGCCGTATTTGTGTTTTCGCTGCTGGTTGAAGCCGTAGGCATGCTGATTCTATCAGTGCATTGGAGCCATGAACTCGGCTGGCAAACCAGCTTATTCCACGGTTTTTTCTATACGATTAGCGCCTTTAATAACGCAGGTTTTGCCCTCAGTGCCGACAGCCTAATGCCCTATGTGGCCGATCCCGTGATCAACCTAACCATCACAGGTTTATTTATCATTGGTGGTTTAGGATTTTCGGTGTGGATAGATCTGCGTAGGAACAAACGTTGGTCAAAACTCAGCGTTTACAGCCGCATGATGATCACCGGCACTATTGTCATCAACGCGGTCGCCGTGATTGCGATTTACTTTATTGAGTACAACAACCCCAACACCTTGGCGCCCTTAAGCGAACTCGGCAAATGGTTAGCCTCATGGTTTCAAGCCGTTACACCGCGCACCGCAGGCTTTAATACCCTAGCGATTGACCAACTCGAAGACGCCAGCACCTTGCTCATACTCGTGCTGATGTTTATCGGCGGCGGCTCATTAAGTACCGCTAGCGGCATTAAAGTCGTCACCTTTATGGTATTGATTTTGGCCACTTATGGTTATTTACGCCGCGACGAAGCCATCTATGTGTTTAAACGGGAAATCCCCAAAGATACCGTCAGCAAAGCCTTAGCGCTGACCATCATCTCTCTGGTCGTATCTTGGCTGGCCATCTTCATATTGGTATTAAGTGAGAAAGCACCGTTAATCGATATCGTCTTCGAGGCCATATCCGCACTGGGTACTGTCGGTTTGTCCCGAGGTTTAACTGGTAACTTAACTAGCCTAGGCCAAGCCATCATCATCTTTATGATGTTCATGGGTCGCCTCGGCCCACTCATGCTCGCCTATTTCCTCGCGAATCCAAGGGTGAAAAAACTGCGCTACGCAGAAACCAAACTGGCGATTGGTTGAGTTGGTATTCTTGACATCAAGGACCTAGAAAGCCACAAATTGGTGAAGAGTCAAAGAGATCCTAAGTCATAGGACATATCGCGTTGTTAGAATAAAACCGTTGTTTTTTGAAAAAAAGGAAATAAAAAGCCACTTGACTTGTGGCTTATTTCGACATCTAAATATGTTAATTAACCTTAGCACAGGATCTACAGGAAGGATAAAAATCCATCATAATCAGATAGTTGAAGCTAATTACATTCTTTAGCGTTACTTAGGCTTGTATATGTTAAATACTCTTCAGAAACTAATGGGCTAAATCCCTTAGGCCATCTAGTAACGAATTCACATAACACTCTAAATTGACTTGGCGCATCCTGATTTACTTTCACAACTCTCAAAGAGTGGGAGCTCAGCTTCGGATCTTCGAGAAGAGCTCGGATATCGCAATTGAAATATTTAGGGCAGTAGCCAACGGGAACATTATCTTTAGTAGCTACTAAAATAGCTTTGCAATCATGTAAGTTTGTATCCTCATAAACTAACGTTAGCTCTTCTCCTTCTTCTAACTTTTTAACACGATCCGCACCTTCTGCAGTCAAGTATCTTACGCCACTAATGAAAAAACGAATTTTGTATAGACCACTTAGAGTAACCTCTGGTTCGGGAATAATACGAAACTCATCCGTTTTTCTCGCGCCACCAGAAACACCAAGTAAATCAAGTTCATCATAGCCTTGAGCATGAATATCTGACCATTCCAACATCATTTTAAATTCTGGTCTATTTGTAGGAATGAGACGGTTGGTGAAAAAAGAAAACATTGACGCTGAATGATATACTTTTGCTAAATCATCCATACGAGGGAATGCTATAAAATTTTTATTGTTTGCGCCTTTGGTGTAATAGAAACGATACCCGTCTTCTGAACGAGTAAGCTTAGCTACAGGATGCCACATTCCATCCTCGCTATCTTTCCAAATGACAAACACACTTTTCATGAAATAGTTCCCTTATCCTCTTAAATTTTTCTATATAAACAATTCTTTATTCTGCAATATACGGTTTTTATTAGCAATTAATATACCCATACAAAACTCTTTTTCAATGCTTCCCATCATTGCCTCTGGAACGCCATTTACAATTAAAAACATTGAATCATGATCGAATGTTTCAAGTCTTGTTAACCACTCCATAGTTGCCTTTTTCCTGTATTGCCCAAAGCTCAAAAAGGCTGCAAGAGTTTTTAGCCGCTCATTTCCATTATAAAAGTGAGACTTACTTCTGCTGACATAAGCTGAAATCTGTCGGCCCTCATCCTTACTAGCCAAAATTTCGCGCATTTTCTCAATAGATTCATTTCTTCCAAGACTAGCGGCATGGTCAAAGGACGGTGCAAGGAAACTCTTGCTACCATCTGTAATCATCGCCCAGTTTTCGTTATGGCGATCTTGATTAGAAATCAAAGTGTCTAATAGCAAGTAACCAATAAATACGTCAAAAGCCGACTTTATATTATCGGTAGGGACCCACTCTTTGGGAGGGTTTACAACTAGTCGAGCTAAAATTACCGCTACACGATCAATTTTTTGTGAACGCTGTCCAATCTCTAAAGGGATATTAATTCTATTCGCTACATGCTCAATCAGCTGATTACCAAAAAACATATTATCTCCGGTATCGGTGAATTTCTTACTTCGAATTCCTCTTTTACCTTGATAGTTTGCTAGATCATAATGAGCATGTGGAATACCTAAAGCTTCAGCAATACCACAAGCAATTTTTTCAGCCCAGTCTTCACCTTTTCTTTCAATGGGGTTTCCTTGACGATCTTCGGTATGAATGGACTTAAAGAGAAACTCTTCTCCCGTTTGTGAGTCGGTATACCAAAATTTTGATTTGGTCCCCATCTGCTCAAAACCATCAATATCTTGATCAGAAATATCAATAATTGAGTAATTTGCCAACTTTATACGTCCCTGAATAAGTTCTAGCCATGATGAAATATAGCATTACTCAGAATTGCGAATACCATTTAAGTTTCCAAGCAAATATTTACACTTCAAGAGCCAAAAAAAGACAAACACCACTTTAGAATAGTTACTTTAACATAATCTAGTTGCTCAAAGTTGATCCAACTACAAACGTAAAGATAATAAACCAGATTCTCTAAACCGCTTTTCCTGCAGCCACGCCGGATGCCCAGGCCCATTGGAAATTAAACCCGCCTAACCAACCACTTACGTCCATGACTTCACCAATAAAGTAGAGTCCTGCGACTTTACTGGCTTCCATGGTTTTGGATGACAACTCATTACTATCAATACCACCTAAGGTCACTTCTGCGGTGCGGTAGCCTTCAGTGCCGTTCATTAATAGTGTCCAACGGTGGATATCATCGACTAATTTTGCGCGCTCGGCGTGCACTAGCTGATTTAAGGCTTTATTCAACAGAGCTTCATCGAATAGCACTTCAACCAAACGTTTAGGTAACCACTGGCTGAGGGTGTTGCGCAGGCTTTGCTTAGGGTGCGCGGCGAATTGTTGCTCTAGCAATTGCGCCAAATCCATATTCGGCAAGAGATCGATTTCTATGGTTTCGCCCGCTTTCCAATAGTTGGAAATCTGCAAAATTGCGGGGCCAGATAAGCCGCGGTGAGTGAATAGCAACGCTTCGCTAAATGCAGTGCCATCTTTGGCGGTAATGCGGCTCGGCACTGCGATGCCCGACAAAGGTTCGAAGCGAATTTTATCTTCACTGTGCCATGTAAAAGGCACTAAACCCGCGTGAGTTGGCAATACTTTGAGACCAAATTGCTCGGCCAGTTGATAACCGTAAGGCGTGGCGCCGAGTTTAGGCATGGATAAGCCGCCCGTGGCGATAACTAGTGAGTCGCAGCTTAGTTCGCCATTAGAGGTATTGAGCTCAAAGCGCCCTGCCTCGGTCTTTTTAACAGCCAGAATATCGGTGCGCAGCTTAATGGTAACGCCTGCCCATTCACACTCGGTCAATAGCATAGTGACTATCTCTTTAGCCGAGTCATTGCAAAACAGTTGGCCGTGGTCGCGTTCGTGGTATTCAATGCCGTGGCGCTCGACCAGTTCAATAAACTGGTGCGACGGATAACGCGCGAGTGCCGACTTAACAAAGTGGGGATTACCACAGAGGAAGTTAGCGGGCTCGACTTTAAAGTTAGTGAAGTTACAACGCCCGCCGCCGCTGATGAGGATTTTACGCCCGGCTTGCTTGGCATTGTCGAGTACGAGTACATCACGGCCTCGGTAACCCGCGGTCGCTGCACACATCAATCCCGCGGCGCCGGCTCCGATAATAATGACATCATGATGTTTCACGCTCTTACTCCACACAGATAAATTGATTGGTATTGACTGCCAACAGGCAGTTTGCTGACTCACGAACCTTTAGCAGGCAAGCCAGCAACCGCTAAACGGAGCAAAGATAAGCTCAAACGTTAGGCACAAAAAAGGGCGCTATTTTAGCACCCTTTCCTTTATTCAGCATCATTGCGGCTCGCGGTTTATTGCGCGGGCGTTTCTGATTTCTTTTCTCTGCTGAGCAATTCTTTCGCAGCATCGACGGGCGATTTACCTTGGTACAAGACTTGGTAAATCTGCTCGGTGATTGGCATTTCAACCCCAAGGCGTTTCGCAAGCGTAAACACTTCTTTGGTATTGCGATAACCTTCAACCACTTGGCCGATTTCAGCCTGTGCAGTGATCACATCACAGCCTTTACCTAAGGCTAAACCGAAACGACGGTTACGGGATTGGTTGTCGGTACAGGTCAACACTAAGTCGCCTAACCCCGCCATTCCCATAAAGGTGGCCGCATTGGCCCCTAAGGCTTCGCCTAAACGAGTTAACTCGACTAAACCACGGGTAATCAAGGCCGTTCTGGCATTGGCACCAAAGCCGATGCCGTCAGACATACCCGCACCAATCGCGATCACGTTCTTTACCGCACCGCCAAGTTGCAGTCCGGTAAAGTCGTCGTTGGCGTAAACCCGCAAACGTTTAGGGCTGTGTAACAGCTCGACGAGATCGTTGGTGAACGTAGGACAAGTACCCGCAACCGAAATGGCCGTAGGTAAACCCATGGCTAATTCTTTCGCGAAGGTCGGCCCAGATAACACCGCCAGCGGATATTGCTCACCTAACACATCACGGGCCACATCTTGCAGCAAACGTCCGGTTTCAGGCTCGAGCCCTTTCGTTGCCCATACGATGCGCGCATCGCTACGGAGTAACGGTTTAGCTTGCTCAAGCACAGTTCCAAACACATGGCTTGGCACTACCACTAACACATTATTACTGGCAGCTAAGGCTTTGGCTAAATCGGCTTCGATCTGTAAACAATCAGGAAACGCAATACCAGGCAAAAACGCTTGGTTGCACTTGTCTTGAGCAAGCGTTTGCATGTGGACAGGATCGTGTCCCCATAACAAGGTCTTATGACCGTTGCTGGCTAAAGAAATGGCAAGGGCGGTGCCATAAGAGCCCGCCCCTAATACCGTGATATCGGCAGAGTTTTTCATGTAATTAAGCGTTAGCTTCTTCGGCAGCTGGTGCAGTCGCAGCAGCTTGACGTTGTTGCACGTATTGAGCAAACAGCGCGTCGAAGTTAACTGGTGCTAAGTTCAGTTGTGGGAAAGTACCACGACCGACTAAGCTGCCCACGGTTTCGCGAGCATATGGGAATAGGATGTTAGGGCAGTATGCACCTAATGAATGGGCCAGTTGTGGCTCAGTCAGACCAGTGATAGAGAAGATACCAGCTTGTTGTACTTCACATAGGAAAGCGGTATCGCCACCGTTTTGTGCAGTTACCGTTAAAGACAGGACAACTTCATACACATCGTCAGCTAATTTAGCGCTGCGCGTGTCTAAATCTAACTTAACTTCTGGGTTCCATTCTTTTTGGAATACAGCTGGGCTGTTAGGCGTTTCGAAAGACACATCTTTAGTGTAAACACGTTGGATGTTGAATTGTGGGGCTTGTTGTTCGTTGTTTGCTACTTCAGCCATAATTTCCTACCTATCCTATCAATGTTGTATCGGCTTTTCGTTGAAAGCCAATTATTATTTGAAAGCCAATTCATCTTTGAACGTAAATTGGCTCGGGGCTTATGTTACTCAAGGCCTGTATCAGATCTCGGTATCATCCCAACTTGCACCCATATTCGGGTATCGATCGAACCAGTCTAAAAACTTACATTAAGCCCTTAGCGACCGCAGGATCAGTATGCCAAACAATGATGACTGTATTGCTACACTGCCTAAAGGATAGGGTGCAGCTTAAATCATAACTGCCGCCGACAACTTATCTTTTGCTTTTTGAAACAGGCATATTTGCTGCCTGCCATTCACCCATACCACCTTTCAAGTTATACAGGTTTTCGAAACCTTGTTGGCTTAAAAGCTGAGCGGCTTGAGACGAGGTCATGCCAGCATTGCATACCAATATAATGGGACTGGCTTTAAACTTTTCAAGGGCAGATATCTGATTATTTTTAATATCTGCTAGCGTAACGTTAATTGCATCAACAATATGCCCCTTGCGGAACTCGTCATTAGAGCGCACATCAACGACTTTAGCGTCTTGTCTGTTCACCATAATTGTCAGTTCTTGGTGAGAAATACTTTTGATTTTTGACATGCTCGATTTGATGATACTCGCGACAAGCACAACAAATAATCCCACCCAGGCCAGACTTAACATTGAGTGAGCTTTAAAAAATTCGATATATTCTTGCATGATGATTGCCCGCATAAATGGCGAAAATTCGATAAGGGCACAGAGTATACCGATTGCCTTGGCAGATTGCAGCAGTTTAGTCACAGTTCGAGATCGCACTTTTAGCGCAATTGCCTAGGTGCTTGTTACAAGCCAGCCACAGAATCGGACGAATTAGTGATTCGATGACCTTAATCGGGGTAAAGCGCTTTTTCATACCCCGCTAACGTAGTAATATTTGACCAATTTCAGATTTCTATCGCTTCTATAAAACTTAAAGGTATCACTATGACGACAGCTAAACGTCCGCTCGCGTTGTTGATCCTCGATGGCTGGGGCTACCGTGAAAACACGCATAACAATGCGATTTTCCACGCCAATACTCCGGTACTCGACCGTCTCAACGCTCAATATCCACATAGTTTGATTTCAGGTTCTGGCTTAGATGTAGGCTTACCTGATGGCCAGATGGGAAATTCTGAAGTTGGCCACATTAACTTAGGCTCTGGCCGTGTGGTTTATCAAGAACTCACTCGCATCAGTAAAGCCATTGCAGATCATGAGTTTGAACAAAATCCAGCCCTGTGTGATGCGGTTGACTCGGCCATTAAAGCCGGTGGCGCAGTGCACATTATGGGTCTGCTTTCTGCCGGTGGTGTTCACAGCCATGAAGAGCATATCGAAGCGATGTGCCGTATGGCCGTTGCCCGTGGCGCAACTAAGGTTTACTTGCACGCTTTCCTCGACGGCCGCGATACACCACCGCGTAGCGCTAAGAGCAGCTTGAGCCATTTTGATGATCTGTTTACTACATTAGGCCATGGCCGTATCGCCTCGATGATTGGTCGTTACTTTGCAATGGACAGGGATAATCGTTGGGATCGCGTCTCGCAAGCCTACGATTTAATCACCCAAGGCAAGTCAAAATTCCAATACGACAATGCGGTTACTGCATTGGAAGCGGCTTACGAGCGTAACGAGAATGACGAGTTCGTCTCTTCATCGGCAATTACAGATGCAGACGGCCAAGTTGCGACCTTGCAAGATGGCGATGCACTGATATTTATGAACTTCCGTGCCGACCGTGCCCGCCAAATCACCCGTAGCTTTATCAACCCAGACTTCGATGGTTTCGAACGTGCTGTAGTGCCGAAAATGCACTTTGTCACTCTGACTGAGTACGCCGGCGACATCAAAGCACCTATCGCGTATCCATCTGAAAACTTGGTGAATACCTTAGGTGAAGTGCTGCAAAAACAAGGTCGTACTCAACTGCGTATTTCTGAAACTGAGAAATACGCCCATGTGACTTTCTTCTTCAACGGCGGCAAAGAAGAGCCATTCGAAGGTGAAGATCGCATCCTAATCAACTCACCTAAAGTGGCGACTTACGATCTACAGCCTGAGATGAGTTCAGCCGAGCTGACCGACAAGTTAGTGGCGGCGATTGAGTCGACCAAGTACGACGTGATCATCTGTAACTATCCGAATGGCGACATGGTTGGCCACACGGGTAATTTCGATGCCGCCGTTCAAGCCTGTGAAGCAGTTGACGCTTGTATCGGCCGTGTAGTGGATGCGCTGGCGAAAGTGGGTGGTGAATGCATTATTACCGCCGACCACGGCAACGCCGAGCAAATGACGGACGAAACCACAGGTCAGGCACACACAGCCCACACCAGTGAACTGGTACCTTTCGTCTTTGTGGGCCGCGATGCGACCATAGATGAAGGTGGTAAACTCAGCGATGTCGCACCGACTATCTTGACCTTGATTGGCGAAGCCATTCCAGCAGAGATGACGGGCAAGCCCTTAATCCACATTAAAGAGTAACCGTTACCTAGTGAGCACTCGACTCCTTGTCAAAGCCAGCATTCTTGCTGGCTTTATGATGTTATGTTTCTCGGCCAACGCTTCTGATTTGGAGAAGCGTCAGTCCGAGTTGAAATCAATCCAATCGCAAATAAATCAACAACAAAGCGCGTTAAAAACCACCAGTAAACAAAGAGAAAAATTGCTGTCATTGCTGCGAAGCGATGAAGAAGCAATTGCGTCAGCGGCCAAAAAAGTCAACAGCACCAAAAATAGCTTAGCGCAAATCGACACTAAACTGACCGAGCTGAAACAACGTCAAGATGAGTTAGAAACGCTTAAAGTGAGTCAGCAACAAACACTGTCGAAACAGCTGTCGAGCGCCTATCTTGCCGGTAATCACGATTACACTAAGATGATGCTCAATCAGCAAAGTCCTGCCACTATCGAGCGTATGTTGGCCTATTACCAATACCTCAATAAAGCGCGGATGAAGTCGATCAACGAATTAAAGCAAACCTTGACCGAGCTAGATGAGATCAAGGTGTCGCAAACGAGTAAGCAAAAACAATTAACCAAACTCGTGGCCGAACAACAGGTCCAAGCCAAACGTTTGAGCCAAGAACAAGATCAGCGACAACTGACCATCAAAGAGCTGCAACGCACCTTAAATTCTAAGGGCGCTGAGCTGGAGCAGTTGCAAATTGAAGAGGCCAGCTTAAAGCGTGTGGTCGAACAAGCGCTGCGGGCCATGAAAGACAATCCTTCGATGGAAGGTTTTGGTAAACAAAGTGGCAAACTCAAATGGCCGACTAAAGGTCGCGTCAGTGCCAGCTTTGGCAGCCAACGTTCCGGCCAAGTGGTGTGGAAAGGCACTATGTTATCCGCACCAGAAGGGCAAAATATTCGAGCCGTTTCAGGTGGTAAGGTTATTTATGCCGACTGGTTACGTGGTTTTGGTTTAGTGATGGTTATCGATCATGGCAAAGGTTATATGAGTCTTTACGGCCATGCTCAAACCCTATTAAAAAGCCCTGGCGACATGGTAAAAAGCGGCGAAGCGATAGCTTTAGTCGGACGTTCGGGTGGACAGAGCGAGGCTGGCCTATACTTTGAAATAAGGCACAAGGGGCAAGCCGTCGATCCAGCGAAATACTGTCGCTAATCATAACGGTCCCCTCATCACAGGGGACGGCTATGAAACACATGATCCGCTATATCAGTTGCGTTGGATTAGGCCTGACTTTGGGCCTATCCATCAGCCTCTCTAGTCAAGAGAACGCTAAGTCCTATCGCAGTGATTTTGACTATCCGTTACTGCAAGATGTACTTGAAACTGTTGAAACTTATTATGTGAAAACCGTTTCGAAAGAAGAGTTAGTGCAAGCGGCAATCAAAGGTATTTTTGAGCACTTAGATCCCTATTCCAGCTTTTTGAATCACCAAGAATTACTCGATCTCAAAGACTCCAATCGCGGAGAATATTTTGGTTTCGGCTTCGAAGTCGCAACCCAAAATAACCACATCAACATCATCGCCCCCTTCGCCCATTCCCCTGCAGAACAAGCCGGAATACGCGCAGGCGACATTATCGTTAAGCTCAACGACACACTGGCGACCGAGACTAACCTCGCCAATATCCTTGCCGAGATAAAAAAACATAGCCTCAGCAATCAAAGCATTAAGCTAGTGCTTAAGCACAGCAATGACGATGCGACCTTTGAGGTGTCACTCAAGCCGAGCACTATCACTATCGAATCTGTCACCACTCAACTGCTTGATGGCAATATTGGGTATGTCAGATTAAGTAGCTTCCAAGAAAACTCGACCGAAGATATGGTGCGCTCACTTAGCCAATGGCAAAACAAACCGCTTGCCGGACTCATCTTAGATTTACGTAATAATCCCGGCGGCCTGCTCGACCAAGCCGTTAAAATTGCTGACCTATTCCTCGCCAAGGGCCGAATAGTCTCAACCTCTGGCCGCTTCTTCGATGCCAACTCCGACTACTATGCCTCACCACAAACCATGCTGACTAACGTGCCCATGCTAGTATTGATCAACAAAGGTTCGGCCTCAGCATCCGAAGTGCTCGCCGCCGCACTGCAGGAAAATGGTCGAGCTAAGCTGTTAGGTGAGACCAGTTTCGGTAAAGGCACAGTACAAAGCCTGATCCCCATCTTAGAAGATGGTAACGCGATAAAACTCACCATTGCCCAGTACAATACCCCCAGAGGTGAAAACATTCACAACAT
Source organism: Shewanella baltica (assembly GCF_900456975.1). Lineage (NCBI taxonomy): Bacteria > Pseudomonadati > Pseudomonadota > Gammaproteobacteria > Alteromonadales > Shewanellaceae > Shewanella > Shewanella baltica. The sequence continues at coordinate 4,908,793 of NZ_UGYM01000002.1, read as the reverse complement.
AGGAATCGTCCCAGACATAAAAATTGCCGCAGAAACTGGTTCCGGCGCGGGTAATTTGGCTATAATCGACGCCCTATCCGCCCATGCATCTCTGGCCCAAGATCATCAAGTGACCTCAGCTATTGCATGGATACAGCATCATGACTAATAAGAAGAAACTGTGCGCTTACTTTATTCCTTGGCCCTATTGGCCCTAAGCATTTCTCAAAGTCATGCTGCTCAAATTGCCCTCATTATTGATGACATAGGTTATCGTCATACCGATCAAGCCGTGCTGGCACTGCCCAGCACAGTGACACTCTCAGTGTTGCCTCATACTCCTCTAGGCAAAGAACTCGCAAATGCTGGCCATAAAAAGGGCCACGAAATCATGCTGCATCTGCCTATGCAGGCGCTTAATGGTAAGGCGTTAGGGCTGGGTGGATTGACCAATACTATGACTGAGGCACAAATTCGCGCCAGTGTTGTCGATGCAATTAACAGCGTTCCTTTTGCTAAAGGTGCCAATAACCACATGGGGAGCTTACTGACTCAACTCGATGCTCCTATGCTGTGGGTGATGGAAACACTCAAACAAAAGCATCTGTATTTTATCGATAGCATGACAACAAGGTTCACTAAGGCGGGAGAGACAGCGGATCAGTTGGGCGTGCCGTTATTAAAACGCCAACTGTTTCTAGACAATGATACCAGTGCCAAAGCACTCGAAAGACAATTTAACTTAATGATAAGTCAGGCACATACTCAAGGTAGCCTAGTGGCGATTGCCCATCCTTATCCAGAAACCATGCGCTTCTTAAAGGCCAATCTACAAAGACTAAAAACCGAGGGGATTGATCTAGTACCTGCATCAAGCTTGCTCCCCATCGGCATTGCACACAAAAATGGAACTAATCCAGCTGTAACACTGAGATAGACATGTCAGGCAACAAGGCAAGTAACTCATCACGATTACTCACAATGTCCAGCAGAGTATATTGATCGAGCACATTCAAATAGGCTTCAACTGCTTGTGCTAACACGCCTTTCAGCTTACAGGCAGGCGTGAATCGGCAGTAAGGTTTACTGCAATCAATCGGCGCCAACGAGTTTTCTAACACCCGAACTAACTGACCTAAGTTAATCTCACTCGCAGACTTACCCAAACGGAAACCGCCCATCTTGCCGCGAATGGTTTCGAGGTAACCCATCTTGCCTAAATGATGCACTATCTTAGAGACATGATTTGGAGACAGATCAAATACCTGAGTAATTTCAGCAATTCTAAATAAAGTGGTTCTGTCTGGCTGAACCGCCAAATACATCAAGGTTCGAACGCCAAAATCGGTATAACGAGTTAACTGCATATTTCACCTGTCAGCGATAAACTTAATGAGAGGTTTGAGCTTCGAGTTGGGTAATCAACCAAAGCGCCTCTTCGTTCGAATGACCGCATACATCTTCCGATGCATCGAAATCACTACAAACCGCGGGACGATCGGGCGAGCCGAAGATCAAACATAAATTGGCATCACTCAGCTGCACACAACGCTCACCCGCAGCCTTACCATTTGGCATACCAGGAATACTGCTGCTAATTGAAGGCGCAATACAGCAAGCACCACACCCAAGACGACAATTCATTTTCGTTACTCATGAAAGACATAAGGCATTATACCGTTTAATTTGTCCGAGATCAGTGTCACAGGTCAATACTGCCAAGTCACGCACAAGCGCAATTCTGTGCGTGAAAGACATAATATTAATAAGCAGGACGAACTTAAACAAAAAGTAGGCTGAGATTTAAATTTTACGCCGACGAATGTGAGGTAGCGATGCCAAGCAGGGCTGTTAAGCAGGGCTGTTAAGCAGGGCTGTTAAGCAGGGCTGTTAAGCAGGGCAGTTAAGCAGGGATGCTGTTGGACGGGGACGGCCGCGACAATAGAAATAGATAAATTCCAGATACGAAAAAGCCCTAACATTGCTGTTAGGGCTTATCGAAATGTTGGCGGAGCGGACGGGACTCGAACCCGCGACCCCCGGCGTGACAGGCCGGTATTCTAACCAACTGAACTACCGCTCCTTTAGTCTAACGTTTGCACGTTAACCTAAATTAGGCGCTTGGCGATGACCTACTCTCACATGGGGAGACCCCACACTACCATCGGCGCGTTTGCGTTTCACTTCTGAGTTCGGGATGGGATCAGGTGGTTCCACAAGGCTATTGTCACCAAGCAAATTCTGTTTATTACCGTGTCCATCTCTGGACCACGTTAATAATAATTCGGAAAGCTGATTTGCTTTGTTTGAGTTCACACTTCATTAAGTGTCTATATTCTGTCTAAGGCTTTCAGTAAAACCCATCTGGGTTGTATGGTTAAGCCTCTCGAGTCATTAGTACATGTTAGCTCAACGCCTCACAACGCTTACACACCATGCCTATCAACGTCCTAGTCTCGAACGGCTCTTTAGAGGAATTAAATTCCTAGGGATGACTCATCTTAGGGCTCGCTTCCCGCTTAGATGCTTTCAGCGGTTATCGATTCCGAACGTAGCTACCGGGCAATGCCATTGGCATGACAACCCGAACACCAGCGGTTCGTCCACTCCGGTCCTCTCGTACTAGGAGCAGCTCCCTTCAATCATCCAACGCCCACGGCAGATAGGGACCGAACTGTCTCACGACGTTCTGAACCCAGCTCGCGTACCACTTTAAATGGCGAACAGCCATACCCTTGGGACCGACTTCAGCCCCAGGATGTGATGAGCCGACATCGAGGTGCCAAACACCGCCGTCGATATGAACTCTTGGGCGGTATCAGCCTGTTATCCCCGGAGTACCTTTTATCCGTTGAGCGATGGCCCTTCCATTCAGAACCACCGGATCACTATGACCTACTTTCGTACCTGCTCGACGTGTATGTCTCGCAGTTAAGCTGGCTTATGCCATTGCACTAACCGTACGATGTCCGACCGTACTTAGCCAACCTTCGTGCTCCTCCGTTACTCTTTGGGAGGAGACCGCCCCAGTCAAACTACCCACCAGGCACTGTCCCTAATCCCGATAAGGGACCTAGGTTAGAACATCAAAACTACAAGGGTGGTATTTCAAGGACGACTCCATCATGACTAGCGTCACAACTTCAAAGTCTCCCACCTATCCTACACATGTAGGTTCAATGTTCAGTGCCAAGCTATAGTAAAGGTTCACGGGGTCTTTCCGTCTAGCCGCGGGTATACGGCATCTTCACCGCAATTTCAACTTCACTGAGTCTCGGCTGGAGACAGCGTGGCCATCATTACGCCATTCGTGCAGGTCGGAACTTACCCGACAAGGAATTTCGCTACCTTAGGACCGTTATAGTTACGGCCGCCGTTTACCGGGGCTTCGATCATGAGCTTCTCTTGCGATAACCCAATCAATTAACCTTCCGGCACCGGGCAGGCGTCACACCGTATACTTCCTCTTGCGAGTTTGCACAGTGCTGTGTTTTTGATAAACAGTTGCAGCCACCTGGTATCTGCGACTCCCGTCAGCTTAGAGAGCAAGTCTCATCACCAACAGGAGCGTACCTTCTCCCGAAGTTACGGTACCATTTTGCCTAGTTCCTTCAGCCGAGTTCTCTCAAGCGCCTTGGTATTCTCTACCCGACCACCTGTGTCGGTTTGGGGTACGATTCCCACTAACCTGAAGCTTAGAAGATTTTCCTGGAAGCATGGCATCAACTACTTCAGTCCCTTAGGACCTCGTCATCAGCTCTCAGTCTGCACACTAAAGTGCGATTCCCCGGATTTGCCTAAGAAATCAACCTACCACCTTAAACGCGGACTACCAACGCCGCGCTAGCCTAGCCTTCTCCGTCTCTCCATCGCAGTTAGCGGAAGTACAGAAATATTAATCTGTTTCCCATCGATTACGCCTTTCGGCCTCACCTTAGGGGTCGACTCACCCTGCCCCGATTAACGTTGGACAGGAACCCTTGGTCTTTCGGCGAGGGGGTTTTTCACCCCCTTTATCGTTACTCATGTCAGCATTCGCACTTCTGATACCTCCAGCGTGGGTTACCCCTTCACCTTCAACGGCTTACAGAACGCTCCTCTACCGCGCATCTCTAATGAAATGCACCCGTAGCTTCGGTGACTAGCTTAGCCCCGTTACATCTTCCGCGCAGGCCGACTCGACTAGTGAGCTATTACGCTTTCTTTAAATGATGGCTGCTTCTAAGCCAACATCCTAGCTGTCTAAGCCTTCCCACATCGTTTCCCACTTAGCTAGTACTTTGGGACCTTAGCTGACGGTCTGGGTTGTTTCCCTTTTGACGACGGACGTTAGCACCCGCCGTCTGTCTCCCGAGTAGTACTCATTGGTATTCGGAGTTTGCAAAGGGTTGGTAAGTCGGGATGACCCCCTAGCCTTAACAGTGCTCTACCCCCAATGGTATTCGCTCGAGGCGCTACCTAAATAGCTTTCGAGGAGAACCAGATATCTCCCGGTTTGATTGGCCTTTCACCCCCAGCCACAAGTCATCCGCTAATTTTTCAACATTAGTCGGTTCGGTCCTCCAGTTGATGTTACTCAACCTTCAACCTGCCCATGGCTAGATCACCGGGTTTCGGGTCTACACCTTGCAACTAAACGCGCAGTTAACACTCGGTTTCCCTACGGCTCCGCTATTCGCTTAACCTCGCTACAAAATGTAAGTCGCTGACCCATTATACAAAAGGTACGCAGTCACGGTCTCAAGAACCGCTCCCACTGCTTGTACGTATACGGTTTCAGGTTCTATTTCACTCCCCTCACAGGGGTTCTTTTCGCCTTTCCCTCACGGTACTGGTTCACTATCGGTCAGTCAGGAGTATTTAGCCTTGGAGGATGGTCCCCCCATATTCAAACAGGATGTCACGTGTCCCGCCTTACTCGTTTTCATCAATGGTTAGTTTTCATGTACGGGGCTATCACCCTGTGCCGCTGTGCTTTCCAACACATTCCACTAACACCCCACTGACTTAAGGGCTAATCCCCGTTCGCTCGCCGCTACTAGGGGAATCTCGGTTGATTTCTTTTCCTCCGGGTACTTAGATGTTTCAGTTCCCCGGGTTCGCCTCGCAACACTATGTATTCATGTTGCGATAACAGCTTATGCTGCTGGGTTCCCCCATTCGGACATCGTTAGCTCAAATGCTTGTTACTAGCTCGCCAACGCTTTTCGCAAGTTACTACGTCCTTCATCGCCTCTGACTGCCAAGGCATCCACCGTATACGCTTAGTCGCTTAACCATACAACCCAAATGAGTTTCACTCACCTGAGTCGCATTGCGACCAGCTTGGTTTTACTTGTCTCACTTCTGACCAAAGAAGTGGACGCGCCTTAGACGTAAACTATTCAACTAAGAATAATTTACTTTTGAATATTCAAGACACTTAATAAAGTGTTTGAGAACTCATGATGCAAACGTTTCCACGTTTACATCGGTTTGTAAGTAACATGACGACAGACATCATCACGTTACATACTATCAGCTTTCCAAATTGTTAAAGAACAATGCGTACCGGCTCGCGGCGCATTCAGCTCTGACTTCTCCTAAGAGAAGATAAACAAGCAATCTGTGTGAACACTCAACAAACATTAAGTTAGTCGTATAGGTAAGGAGGTGATCCAGCCCCAGGTTCCCCTAGGGCTACCTTGTTACGACTTCACCCCAGTCATGAACCACAAAGTGGTGAGCGCCCCCCCGAAGGTTAAGCTACCCACTTCTTTTGCAGCCCACTCCCATGGTGTGACGGGCGGTGTGTACAAGGCCCGGGAACGTATTCACCGTGGCATTCTGATCCACGATTACTAGCGATTCCGACTTCATGGAGTCGAGTTGCAGACTCCAATCCGGACTACGACGAGCTTTGTGAGATTAGCTCCACCTCGCGGCTTTGCAACCCTCTGTACTCGCCATTGTAGCACGTGTGTAGCCCTACTCGTAAGGGCCATGATGACTTGACGTCGTCCCCACCTTCCTCCGGTTTATCACCGGCAGTCTCCCTAGAGTTCCCACCATTACGTGCTGGCAAATAAGGATAGGGGTTGCGCTCGTTGCGGGACTTAACCCAACATTTCACAACACGAGCTGACGACAGCCATGCAGCACCTGTCTCACAGTTCCCGAAGGCACACCTGTATCTCTACTGGCTTCTGTGGATGTCAAGAGTAGGTAAGGTTCTTCGCGTTGCATCGAATTAAACCACATGCTCCACCGCTTGTGCGGGCCCCCGTCAATTCATTTGAGTTTTAACCTTGCGGCCGTACTCCCCAGGCGGTCTACTTAATGCGTTAGCTTGAGAGCCCAGTGTTCAAGACACCAAACTCCGAGTAGACATCGTTTACGGCGTGGACTACCAGGGTATCTAATCCTGTTTGCTCCCCACGCTTTCGTGCCTGAGCGTCAGTCTTTGTCCAGGGGGCCGCCTTCGCCACCGGTATTCCTCCAGATCTCTACGCATTTCACCGCTACACCTGGAATTCTACCCCCCTCTACAAGACTCTAGTTCGCCAGTTCGAAATGCAATTCCCAGGTTGAGCCCGGGGCTTTCACATCTCGCTTAACAAACCGCCTGCGCACGCTTTACGCCCAGTAATTCCGATTAACGCTCGGACCCTCCGTATTACCGCGGCTGCTGGCACGGAGTTAGCCGGTCCTTCTTCTGTAGGTAACGTCACAGTAATAGCGTATTAAACTATTACCTTTCCTCCCTACTGAAAGTGCTTTACAACCCGAAGGCCTTCTTCACACACGCGGCATGGCTGCATCAGGGTTTCCCCCATTGTGCAATATTCCCCACTGCTGCCTCCCGTAGGAGTCTGGGCCGTGTCTCAGTCCCAGTGTGGCTGATCATCCTCTCAGAACAGCTAGGGATCGTCGCCTTGGTGAGCCATTACCTCACCAACTAGCTAATCCCACCTAGGTTCATCCAATCGCGGAAGGCCCGAAGGTCCCCTCCTTTCCCCCGTAGGGCGTATGCGGTATTAGCAGTCGTTTCCAACTGTTATCCCCCTCGACTGGGCAGATCCCTAGGCATTACTCACCCGTCCGCCGCTCGCCGGCAAAGATAGTAAACTATCTTCCCGCTGCCGCTCGACTTGCATGTGTTAGGCCTGCCGCCAGCGTTCAATCTGAGCCATGATCAAACTCTTCAATTAAAGTTTTGTTGCTTCCGTCTTACGACTTCAGCGGCTCAATGAATTCTGATTTTTTGTTTCTCGCACTCCTTATAAAAGAAGGGCTGAAACAAACTGTACATATTGCTATGAACACTCATTGTTACATTGATTTAAATTTTTGACTGCCAACCCGAAGGTTAAGCAGTTTCGATTAACTCAACACCTGTGAGTGTCCACACAGATTTCTTGTTTTATCTTGTTAAAGAGCAACTCAATATCCGTAAGAGGACTTGAGTACCACACTGAGCGCCGAACGCTTCCAGGTGGCTAGGGCTGCGTATTCTACGCATTTCCCGTTTCGCGTCAAGGAGTTTTTGCAAACTTTCTCAACACTCATCAATCAGTAAACTCATTGATGAACTGTCACATCATGCTGCTTAACGCTGTCTGCCGTGTCAGTGGATGCGCATTATAGGGAGATTGAGAAAGTGCGCAACCCCTATTTTTAAGATAATTGTCATTTTCTCACTGTTCGTTGGATATTTGACCTGACCAGCTAGTTTTTAACCTTTATAATGCAAAAAACCACTCAATTAGGGACTTTTCTATGTCAGGGCCACTCAGAACTTACCAAGGTATTCATCCTCAATTAGGCAATAATGTGTATGTAGATGAAGCTTCGGTGCTTGTTGGCGATATTGCGTTAGATACTGATGTCAGTATTTGGCCTATGGTGGCGGCGCGTGGTGATGTTAACCATATTCGTATTGGTAAGCGCTCGAACGTGCAAGACGGTAGCATATTGCATGTGACGCGTAAGTCAGCTGCTCGTCCCGATGGTCATCCACTGATTATTGGTGATGATGTGACTATTGGTCACAAGGCGATGCTTCACGGTTGCAAAGTCGGTAACCGAGTATTAGTGGGCATGGGCGCGATTATTCTTGACGGTGCGATTTTAGAAGATGATGTGATCTTAGGTGCGGGCTCTTTAGTGCCACCGGGCAAGGTATTACAGAGCGGCTATTTATATGTGGGCAGCCCAGCTAAGCAGGCTCGTCCATTAACACCTGCCGAAATGGCCTTTTTGCCAGAATCTGCCGACAACTATGTCAGACTGAAAAACGAGTACTTAGTTGAGTTACAAAACATCTAGTCAGTTAGCGTTAGTCGCTTAGTATCGCTATATAAGAAAGGCGGCAGAGACTCATTCAGTCTCTGCCGCCTTTTGCTATTTATTGATTCAAAATCTATCCACTGAAACTCGCTATCAAACTAGCCTAGGCGTACTGCGCCAAACTCATCAAACTCTTCGGCTTCGATTAAGTCTTCCGCCATTTCTTCGGCGTCAAATCTCACCGCATCAAATAATGCCAGCATAGCAGCCGCTTCATCGGTGCTCGGCTGTTCAGAGAAATCATTCAGCTCACGTAATTTAGCAGCACTGATATAGCACTTGATGTTCATCCCCTGCGATTGCGCCATAAAACAGATTTGCCCTTGGGCATCGTCCCAATATTGCAGATCGGGGAAAAGAATACTTTGATTCATGCTTCCTACTTAGGCTCTGCCATTAGTTTGTCCCGCAAAAGCGTCAACACCACTTGGGTGTCGGGCTCAATACCTCGCCATAGGGTAAAACTCTTAGCCGCTTGTCCGACTAACATACCTAGCCCATCAATGACTTGCGCCGCACCTTGGGAGAGTGCCCATTGGTTAAACGCGGTGACCGAGGCGCCATACATCATGTCATAACAAACGGTTTGGGTGGTGATGATATGTGCTGGCAAAGGTGGCAACTCGCCCGCAAGGCTAGCAGAGGTTGAATTAATAATGATATCGAACTCGCCCGCAAGCTCACTCATTTCTACGGCGGTGACTTTACTCGCGTAAGCGCCGTTATCCACAGAAGTAAAGATATCGACCAAAAGCTGCGCCTTTGCGTGAGTGCGATTGCTGATGGTCAGCTGCGCAATTCCCGCATTTAATAACGGCAGAATACAACCGCGCGCCGCGCCACCAGCGCCAATGATTAACACGCGCTGATCTTGCAAGCTACCTAAGTTAGCGATGAGATCGGCCACCAGCCCTAAGCCGTCAGTGTTATCACCGCGAATAGTGCCATCGGCCAATAAACTTAAGGTGTTGACTGCGCCAGCGAGTTTGGCTTCTGGGCTAATACTGCCACACAGCGCAAAAGCTTGCTCCTTAAAAGGCACTGTCACATTGGCGCCCTTACCGCCCGCATTGAAAAACGCCGTCAATGAGGCTTCAAAACCATCGACCGGAGCAAGAATGGCCTCATAGGTTAATGACTCTTGGGTGGGCGCGGCAAATTGTCCATGGATGAACGGCGATTTACTGTGGCTAATTGGATTGCCAAACACTGCGTATCTGTCTGTCATAGCGATATGAAATTTTAGGTTCAATGGCTTTGCAGTCTACCGCGCTTTTGAGCCCACGCAAGACGAATTATGCTCAACTAAATTTCACGCTAGGTTTCACGCTATAATGCGCCATCGGCTCAATACACTCTACTTTAGTGAACGACTATTCCAATGAACTGGCTTAAAAAGATTTTTAGTAAACACACTCCGCCGCAGGATGATCGCGATCCGAGTCAATCTAACGCCTATGACTTAATCGGCGGCGAAAAGGTGATCCGCGCTATCACTAAATGTTTTTATCAGAAGATGGCAAGTTCGGCAGAAACGACAACACTGCTTGCCATTCATAGGGCGCCCATTGCGGAGTCTGAGCAGAAGCTATTCGAATTTTTAAGTGGCTGGCTCGGCGGACCGCAGCTTTATCAGCAAAAATATGGTCATCCCGCATTGCGAGCACGACACATGCATGTCGATATTGATGAGGCAATGCGCGATCAATGGCTGTTTTGTATGAAGTTTGCGATTGAAGAGAACATTAAAAAGCCAGAGCATCGAGCCGCCATCTTTGAGGCGATTTCAACTCTGGCCGATCATATGCGTAATCAATAAAGTGGATATGGCATCCACTTTTTAAGATTAACGGCTAAACCCAATCGCGTGGTTTGAGGTAGTTATCGTACAAATCTGCCTCTGGGCTTCCCGCCTCTGGCGTATAAGCATATTGCCAACGCACTAATGGCGGCATCGACATTAAGATAGACTCGGTACGTCCACCGGTCTGCAGACCAAACAACGTGCCTCTGTCGTAGACTAAGTTGAACTCAACATAACGACCACGGCGATAGAGTTGGAACTGACGCTCACGCTCACCGAACTCAGTATCCTTACGACGCTCAACAATCGGCGCATAGGCCGTTAAGAAGCCATTGCCCACGGCTTGCATAAAGCTAAAGCTTTGATCGAATCCTGCTTGATTCAAGTCATCGAAAAACAGTCCGCCCACACCGCGGGTTTCATTACGATGCGGCAGGAAGAAATACTCATCGCACCATTTCTTATACTTGGGATAAACCTCATCCCCGAAAGGCGCACAAATATCCTTAGACGTCTGGTGCCACTCGCGCACATCTTCTTCAAATGGATAATAAGGCGTTAAATCAAAACCACCGCCAAACCACCACACAGGATCGGCACCTTCTTTTTGCGCGATAAAGAAGCGCACATTGGAGTGAGTCGTCGGGATATACGGATTGTTAGGATGGATCACTAAAGACACACCCATAGCTTCAAAACTGCGACCCGCCAATTCTGGGCGATGCGCCGTTGCCGACGCCGGCATAGCGGCGCCAGTCACATGGGAAAAGTTAACTCCAGCTTGCTCGAATACTGCACCTTGGGTTAATACTCGGCTCGTGCCACCACCGCCTTCGGCGCGGGTCCATGAATCGGCGGCAAACGTTGCTTGGCCATCCAGAGCCTGTAAACCGGCACAAATTCGGTTTTGTAAATCGAGTAAAAACGCTTTTACCACTGCAGCATCAGGCACACTCATCTTGTTATCCTTATTATTGGTTTGCTCATTGTCCATTTCGTAAAATTTTGCCGCTACGCGCATCTATGATGGTCGAGGGTTGACGTTGTTCGCCGAGTTCGCCTAATACCAGTGCATCGATTTTACCGGTAAAATCGGCGAGGATTTCAGCGGCAGTTAATGCGGGCTCTTCACCCGCAAGGTTAGCACTGGTCGACACTAAAGGTTTATTAAGCGCGCGGCACAGGGCTTGTACCCCAGCATGGGCCGACACTCGCACTGCGATAGAGTCAAATTCGCCACAGAGGTATTTTGAAACATGTGCTTTGATTGGCATGACAAAGGTAAAAGGCCCGGGCCACTTGGAAAATGCAAATTCAAGCTGCTCAGCCGTCAATTGCGATTCATCAACATAAGCTAAAAGCTGCTGAAAATCACTGGCGACTAAGATCAGTCCTTTCTGCCATGGGCGCTGTTTTACCGCCAATAACTTTTGGATAGCAGTGTCGTTATCAGGGTCGCAACCTAGGCCATAAACCGCCTCGGTTGGATAAGCGATAACGCCACCTTGAAGAATGATGTCTTTTATATCGGATGGGTGTAGCTGCAACATTATCAAATCACCTTATGCGTCTTATCAGTTTTTGTCATTACCCGAATCTTCGCCGCCCCATCTAACGGTCGGTTGGGGATTATACTCAAGCCGCACTAAGGCAACAAATATTATGCAATGGCCTCGCTACAAGGGGCGCTTGTACTTGCAGGTTTTTTGCGGACATTCTAAACGCATCCCCGCCGCACCTTTACGCTCGACTAAGATCCCAAAACCACAACTTGGGCAATCTTCCGCAACTGGAGGATAATTCACAATAAACTTGCACTTAGGGTAAGCGCTGCATGCATAAAAACTCTTTCCGAAGCGGCTCGTTCTGTGCTCCAGTTTACCCGTTTTACATTCTGGGCAAGGGATATCAGGCTTGTCACTCGCTTGATCCTGTTTTTCAATATGCGTGCAGCTAGGGTATTGAGTGCAACCGATAAAGATCCCAAATCGACCAGACTTTACCGCCAGCTCGTGGCCGCATTCAGGACATACAGAACCTTCAATCACTTGAGTTTCAATGGATTCGTGCTGCACTAAGGGGCGAGTGTAATTACAGCTAGGGTAATTATTACAGCCAACAAAACCACCGTGCTTACTGTGTTTGACCGATAACTCACTGCCACATTCAGGGCAAAGTTCGTATTCTTTTTCCAGTGCGTGTTCGTGGGCACTAAATAATTGTTCATCAATCTTAGACATAATCATTCACCACCTGTCGTAGCGCATTAGGATATCAAGCGCAGTGCCATCAAGGAATTTATGGCATCAAAAAAGGAGGTCTTAGCCTCCTTTCTCTCATAATTCATCTTTCACAACGATTAAGAATGTAGTCGGCCTTCTGGCTGTTCGAAGATTAAATCTTCCATTTGCTCATAAGCGGACTCATGACCAGGAGCGTTAAACAACACCATTAAGATAACCCATTTGAGATCTTCTAAAATCAGGGTTGGCTCATCCAACTCCATGACTCTATCGATCACCATTTCACGGGTTTCGACATTCAGCACTTTAACTTGCTCTAAAAACAGCAAGAAACCGCGGGATTCCACATCCAGCTTGTCCATTTCGTCCTTTGTATAGATACGAAACGAATGCTGATCGTGATTACAAAGATAAGGTTTATCACCTTCTTGTAATTCTGCTAAGCGCTCTAACCAAGTTAACGCTTTTAAAATCTCGGATTGATGAAATCCGGCACGAGTGAGTTCCTTGGTTAACTCGTCTTCATCAACTAGTAGTTCAACTTCACTGTGAACATAGTTTTCAAATAGATACATGAGGATATCAAACATGGCTAGCTCCTCTTTACTCTGACGTAACCACCGGGTACTGCAATCACCCAACCTTGCAACTCAAGTTCAAGCATTTGTTCTAACACCAGATCTATCGTTTTCCCACTATGTTCAACTACTGCATCAATGGATGTAGTTTCATAACCTACACTAGCTAACAGAGACGAAAATGGCAAATTACAAATCTCGCCTTGCTGTATATGGTGGCATAACTTCAATTCTTCAAGGTGGTAAGCGGTTAAACTTGCCAACTCCTCCACTATATCGGCGGCTGTTTCCACAAGTTTTGCCCCATCACGTAATAAATCATGACAACCTTGATGGTAACCGCCCAAGATTGAGCCCGGAACGGCAAATACCTCACGCCCTTGCTCCATCGCCAACCTAGCTGTGATTAAAGAACCGCTTTTACGACAGGCTTCAACCACAAGAGTCCCTAAAGAAAGACCGCTAATAATCCGATTTCGTTTCGGGAAATTCCCCGCAAAGGGACCGACATCTGGCCAAAACTCGCTAAGTATACAGCCTTGCTGCTGAATATCATGATAAAGCTGCCGATGTTTTCGTGGATAAACAGTCTCAATGCCAGTCCCAAGCACAGCAACAGTTCGCCCTTGATGTTCAACACAGGCTTTATGGGCAGCGCCATCAATCCCCATCGCCATACCGCTGCAGATACCAAATCCCATTGAGGACATCTCCGCAGCCAGCTGATAAGCGACCTGCAATCCACCTGGAGAAGCATTACGACTGCCAACAATTGCAAGATAAGGAAGGGCTAACGCCTCCAAACAACCTTTAACGAACAGGACCGCGGGCGGATCTGAGAGTTGTTTTAATAACGGCGGATAAAGCGGATCGGAGAAACAAACAAGATGATGGTCAGCGGCTTGCAGCTGCCATTCGAGGGCGACATCGACTTTTTGATAATCAATAGCAAGACTATGGAGCAGATGGTCAGATAAAGGTAGCGCTTCTCTCTCGTGCTCTAACCTTTGCCTGAGGTCGTCCACTTCCATGTGCGTTAATAATTGTTGGATCCGAGCGGGTCCCAGCCCAGATACAGCGCAAACAACTAACCAATCGACCAAATGTTCAGATATTACTGACCTCTTAAGGCTAAAGACTCAGGGGCAATTAACTTATCGTCGACACGCACAGGCCGCTCAGTGGAGACAATCAAACCTAAGCTCGCTTTGTCGAATACTTTGAACACCAACAGTTTGCCATGATAGATATCTGGCATTTGAATAGCGCGATCCGATGAGACAGATGCCATTAAGTTATCGTAGGCGGTGCGCTCAGTGGCAGGCACTGGCATACCATCATTGTTGATGACGATGACTTCACCATCACGGTAAATAGAGAACACGACTCCGGGCTCAACCCCATCCTGGGTGCCTTTATCTAAATACACCACATCCAACTTACCCGCTTCACGCATCTTTGATTCGATAGCAAGCACGACGGCTGGCGTCTTTAACTCTGCCGGTTTTGGCGTAAAGTAAGCTGACATCAAGGAATCACTTTCCATCGGCATGACTCTGAAACCCGCTTTGGTTTCACGAAAGCTGGTTAACAACTTAATTTTTGAAACCTTACCAGACTCAACCACTTGCCCAGTAGAGGCTAAAATGGCCTCTTGTCCTATCGCTTCGCCTGACGCTTTATTGAAAAACTCGCGACCACGTTCGTAAACACCGTACTTTTGATTCATCGGCAGTTCAGCATCGATATAAATCACATCACCCACAATATGGTGACGCGATGGGCTTTCACCTGCCAATACCATAGGTTGCTCGGCAAGCCAGTCGGTTGCGACAACGCGATTCTGCACTAAATACTGTTCAATCAAAGCCAAGTCGACGGCAGGAATGGCATTGCTCTTGGCAATAATCCGTCCTTCAGGACTCTTCTTCACATGGGGTTTAGCACTGTCGACCATGTCGCCGTTGCGCACAAGCCGAGGCTGACCATCGACAAACACGAGCGTGAGTTGATCGCCAGGATAAATAAGATGGGGATTGGCAATCTGTGGGTTTACATCCCAAAGACGTGGCCATTTCCATGGATCATTTAGAAACGCTGCGGAGATATCCCAAAGAGTATCGCCCTTTTTCACCACATATGACTCAGGATGCCCCGCTTTCAGCGTAAGGGTATCGGCGGCAACAAACGTGCAATTGAATGTCATTAACGCGAGTAAAATTAACCGTTTCATGGGTATTTCCATGTTGTTTGGCTCTTAGTTTGAGCTTTTACTGTTATTGATAGGCACTAAAGATTAAAATTAACCCATTAGCATCAGTCAGTATAACTAACTGGCAGAGATTTGACAGACTTGTTAAGAGTTTATGTATGGCACAATTAAAAGTATTACAATTTCCTGACGAAAGATTGCGGACACATGCCACACCCATCACAGAGTTTAATGCCGAGCTGCAAACTCAAATTGATGATATGTTCGAAACCATGTACCAAGAAAAAGGTATCGGTCTGGCCGCGACCCAAGTGGATTACCATAAACAACTTATTGTCATGGACTTACAAGATGAAGTCGAGCGACCTAAAGTGTTTATCAATCCCGAAATTATCGCCAGCAGCGGCGACTTCTGTAATGAAGAAGGTTGCCTGTCGGTGCCGGGTATTTATGCCAAAGTCGATCGCGCCGAATTTGTTACGGTAAAAGCCCTAGACAGGCACGGCAACGAATTTATTGTTGAGGCCGATGAGCTTTTTGCTATCTGTATTCAACACGAAATGGATCACCTCAAAGGCAAATTGTTTGTCGATTATCTGTCGCCGCTAAAACGTCAGCGGATCAAACAAAAACTTGAAAAAGCGGCCCGATTGGACGCCAAAGAAGCATAGGATCAGATTTGAAACCACTCAACATCATCTTTGCCGGAACACCGGATTTTGCCGCTCGCCACCTACAAGCACTGTTGAACTCACACCACAATGTGATTGGCGTTTACACTCAGCCCGATAGACCCGCTGGCCGCGGCAAGAAACTGACCGCCAGCCCAGTAAAAGAACTCGCCGTCGCCAACAATATTCCTGTGTATCAACCCGGTTCATTACGTAAAGAACCCGCGCAACAAGAACTTGCCGCGCTGAATGCCGATATTATGGTGGTAGTTGCCTACGGCCTTATCCTGCCAAAAGTCGTATTAGATACACCGCGTTTAGGTTGTATTAACGTTCATGGTTCTATTTTGCCACGCTGGCGCGGTGCCGCACCAATCCAACGCGCACTTTGGGCCGGCGACAAAGAAACTGGCGTGACCGTTATGCAGATGGATGTGGGTTTAGATACCGGCGATATGCTACTGAAAACCACTCTGCCGATTGAAGATAGCGACACCTCAGCCAGCCTTTACGAGAAATTGGCGGAACAAGGTCCTGTTGCCCTATTGCAAGCCCTCGAAGGTCTAGCAAACGGCACCTTAGCCGCTGAAAAACAAGATGAAACTTTAGCTAACTACGCAGAAAAACTCAGCAAAGAAGAAGCCAGACTCGATTGGAATAAATCTGCCAAGCAACTCTGGCAAGAAGTCCGAGCCTTTAATCCTTGGCCAGTGAGTTACTTTGAGCACCAAGGCAATACCATTAAAGTGTGGCAGACCCAAGTTAGCGAAACCACCAGCACAGCCGCTCCGGGCACTATTATCAGCGCCAGCAAGAAAGGCATAGAAGTCGCCACCGCCGACGGCGTATTAACCCTGCTGAGTATGCAGCTGCCGGGGAAAAAGCCGCTCAATGTTGCCGATATTCTCAATGCTCGAGGTGAATGGTTTAGCCCGAATACTCGCCTCGCAAACGAGGCACAATAGTATGAACTTGCGCGCACTGGCTGCGAAAGCCATCTTCGAAGTATTAGAAAAAGGCGTGTCACTCTCAGTGGCATTGCCCGATCAACAAAAGCACCTTGCCAGCGGCAAAGATAAAGCCCTACTCGCCGAACTCTGTTACGGCGTGATGCGCACTCTGCCGCAAATAGAGAAACGCATCAGTGAATGCCTAGCGAAACCACTCAAAGGTAAGCAAAGGATTATCCACCAGCTGCTGATCATAGGTTGCTATCAACTTTACTTCACTCGCATTCCAAGCCACGCCGCGATTTCAGAAACCGCCGAAGCCTGTCGCCAATTAAAATTTGAAGGCATGGTTAAGGTCGTTAACGGTGTACTGCGCAACATTCAGCGTCAGCTTTCGCCGCTAAGCACTGAGTCAGATACCTTAAGCTACAACACGCCCGCTTGGTTGATTAAGCGCTTGAAAGAAGCCTATCCCGAGCAGTGGCAAGACATCATTCAACAAAGCCATGAACGCCCACCTATGTGGCTGCGTAACAATCGCTTATCCCAGAGCCGTACCGAATACCTTGCTGCCTTAGCCGAACTCGAGATTGAAGCGAGCGAAGGCAGCAGTGCCGATGCTATTCTTTTAGCGCATCCAAAGGATGTCGCCATATTGCCACGCTTCCACGAAGGCGCGGCCTCAGTGCAAGATGGCGCGGCGCAATGGGCGGCGACATTACTGGCGCCACAAGCGAATGAGTTAATCCTCGATGCCTGCGCGGCGCCCGGTGGTAAAAGCTGTCATCTACTCGAACTTGAGCCAAGCATCAAACTGGTTGCCGTCGACTTTGATGCCAAACGCCTCGAGCGCGTGCAACAGAACCTTGACCGCTTGTCATTAAAAGCGGAGCTTATCCATGGCGATGCGGCCAATATTGACTCATGGTGGCAAGGTGGACAATTTGATCGTATCTTACTGGACGCGCCATGCTCGGCCACGGGAGTGATCCGCCGCCATCCCGATATTAAATGGTTACGTAAAAACCATGACATCGAAGAACTGGCTGAACTACAACAGCAAATTCTCGATCATTGCTGGAAGTGGCTCAAACCCGGTGGCACGATTCTTTATGCTACTTGCTCGATTTTACCGCAGGAAAACCGCGACCAGATCAGTGCGTTTTTAGAGAGAACGGCAGATGCTAAGCTAGACACACTCTCCCAGCAAAATTCGCCACAGGATATAGGTTGGCAAATCACGCCAGGACAAGACAATATGGATGGGTTCTATTACGCCCGTTTATTAAAAGCGACCGATTAGGAAGTAAGCAAGGCCATGAAAATTATCATATTAGGTGCGGGTCAAGTCGGGGGAACCTTGGCCGAAAATTTGGTAGGTGAGAATAATGACATCACCATAGTCGATCATGACAAATCCAGACTACGCGCCCTGCAAGATAAATATGACCTTCGCGTTGTGGCGGGCCATGCAGCCCACCCTGATGTGCTCAGAGAAGCGGGCGCAGAAGATGCCGATATGCTGATCGCGGTAACCAATAGCGATGAATGCAACATGGCCGCCTGTCAGATTGCTTACACCCTTTTCGGCACGCCAACAAAAATTGCCCGTATTCGTTCAGAACCTTATCTGGCGATGCGCGATAAACTCTTTATCGACAGTGAAACCAAAAATAGCGACGGTCGCCCCCGCGGCGGCTTCGTGATCGATGAATTAATCGCCCCTGAACAGTTAGTGACCGCTTACATTCAGCGACTCGTTGAATATCCCGGCGCGCTACAAGTACTCGAATTTGCCGAAGGACGGCTAAGCCTAGTGGCCGTTCGTGCCTATTATGGTGGTCCACTGGTGGGGAATGCGTTAGCGGCACTGCGCGAACACATGCCGAATATTGATACCCGGGTTGCGGCGATTTTCCGCCAAGGCCGCCCTATCATGCCTCGCGGTACCACGATTATCGAAGCCGATGATGAAGTCTTCTTCGTCGCCGACAGTCGACACATTCGCGCTGTTATGAGCGAAATGCAAAAGCTCGATAACTCCTACCGCAACATTATGATCGCCGGTGGCGGTAACATAGGCTTAGGTTTAGCCAAACGCCTTGAGCGCACCCACTCAGTTAAACTTATTGAGCATAAGTATGAGCGGGCTGAAGCCCTATCGGAGCAACTGGAAAATACTACCGTGTTCTGCGGTGACGCTTCAGATCAAGAATTACTGCTCGAAGAACACATAGATCAAACCGACGTATTTATTGCGGTGACCAATGACGATGAAGCCAATATTATGTCGGCATTGCTGGCAAAACGTATGGGCGCGAAAAAAGTCATGGTGCTGATCCAGCGCGAAGCCTATGTGGATATCGTCCAAGAAGCTAATATCGACATTGCTATCTCACCCCAGCAAGCCACCATTTCGGCACTGTTAACCCATATCCGTCAGGGTGATATCTGTAACGTTTACTCCCTACGTCGCGGCGCCGCCGAGGCAATTGAAGCGATTGCCCACGGGGATGCCAGCACGTCTAAAGTGGTTGGCAAAGCCATTGGCGATATTAAGTTGCCACCGGGAACCACCATTGGTGCTATTGTCCGCAACGACGAAGTATTAATGGCTCACGACAAAACCGTGATAGAACAAGGGGATCACGTGATCTTATTCCTAGTGAATAAAAAGTTTGTCGGCGAAGTCGAGAAGCTTTTCCAACCAAGTGCTTTCTTCTTCTAAGAACCTAAGTAAGCCAACTTATGCTGAACTTTAGACCACTATTGTTTATTTTAGGGCTGTTTTTGTCCATGCTGACAGCCTTCATGTTGATACCACTGCTCCTCGCCGTGTTCAATGCCGAGGAAACCGTGGGCTCTTTCATGCTGTCGGCGTTAGTGACAGGCATTAGTGCCAGCTTGTGTTTACACAATGGCCAGAGCAAGACTATTAACCTCAATATCCGCGATATGTTCCTGTTGACCAGCTTGACGTGGTTGATCGTGAGCCTGTTTGCGGCCATGCCCTTTACCCTATATCACGGGATTGGCTATACCGACGCCTTCTTTGAGACTATGTCCGGCATCACGACCACAGGTTCTACTGTGCTCTCGGGGTTGGATACCATGGATCACAGTATCTTAATCTGGCGCTCTTTATTGCAGTGGCTTGGCGGGATTGGTTTTATCGTGATGGCGGTGGCCATTCTGCCCTTCTTGAACGTCGGTGGTATGCGGCTGTTCCGCACTGAATCTTCGGATTGGAGCGATAAAGCCGTACCACGCACCCAAAGTATGGCTAAGTACTTATTCTTTATCTATATTTTGCTGACTGTTGCCTGCTGCGTTGCCTATCATCTGGCGGGAATGACTTGGTTTCAAGCCATCAACCATGCCATGACCACCCTATCGACCGGCGGCTACTCAACATCTGATAGCTCAATGGCCGCGTTCTCCCACTCGGCTCACTGGGTTGGCGTGTTCTTTATGGCGGCGGGTGGCTTACCGCTACTCATGTTTGTGCACACCATACAGCAAAGGGATCTGCGGATTTGGAACGATGCTCAGGTCAAAGGTTTCTTGTTTTTCCTGACCTTCGTGTCTTGTTCTATTGGCTTTTGGCTGTGGCAAACCCGCGATATTGAACTCCTTGATGCGCTGCGTTTATCCAGCTTTAACGTAGTTTCTGTGGTGACCACTACAGGTTATGGCTTAACGGATTACGGTGCTTGGGGCGCCTTTGCCAACATCGCCTTTATGTTCTTAATGTTTGTCGGTAGCTGCTCTGGCTCAACTTCAGGCGGGATTAAAATCTTCCGGTTTCAAATCGCTGGCGCCATTATGCGCGAGCAATTGAAACAGCAATGTCATCCAAACGGTATCTTTAGGGAACGCTACAACAATCGCATCATCAGTGAAGATATCGTGCGCTCGCTGATCACTTTCGTGCTGTTGTTTGTAATGGTGATTGTAGGCTTGTCGGTAATTTTAGTGCTCACAGGGCTCGATCCTATGACCAGTTTCACGGGCGCTATCACGGCGGTCACGAACGTAGGTCCTGGCTTAGGGCCGATTATTGGCCCTGCGGGTAACTTCTCAACCCTGCCCGATGTGGCGAAATGGGCGTTGTCACTCGGCATGTTACTCGGTCGTTTAGAAATTCTGACCGTAGCAGTGTTATTCCACCCGAGTTTCTGGAAGTATTAATTCAGTAGAGCTTGAATACTAAAAAGGCGCTTAACAAGTTAAGCGCCTTTTTTATTAAGCCTGACCCGTCCTAAATAGCGGTAACGTCGACTAATTCAAGCAGATGATCGGCATAGACCTTTACATCTGCCCAGTCGGTGTAGTCGATAACCGACTTAGGATCAGTTGGGCCTTTGGTCATCTTCATAATCAACTGGATCATCCACCTGTCGTACCAAGGCCATGAAGGATAATCCACTTTCCCCGCAATAATTTTAAGATCGGCTGGCGTCCACGGCGATAAGGCGATGAACTTTTGCAGATATTTATTATTCTCAGGAATACGTTTTTCTGGATTTCTCGCTACCACGTTGACGCAGAAGAAACTGTTTGGCAATGCACCCAAAGCCTCTGCATGTTGCTCGATAAACTTGAACACACTCTTATCATAGGTGCCATAGAGTACGCAGGCACCTAAGGCGACAACCTCGTAATCAGGCCAATTGATACAAGTCGCGGCAGCACTGTTGATATCGACAAGGTCGACCTTAGCGCCACGAAAGGTTAATTGGTCGGCAATTGCATTGGCAATCTTGGCCGTGTGGCCACCACGGGTAAAATAAAGTACGAGAACGCGTGTCATAGGGAATTACCGATCCACTGAGTTAATGTCACCATTGTGGCAAGATTACGTTAAATAAACCTCTGATAGGATCACAAATCAGCCGTATCTCATATTCTGAGATGCAAAAATTGAGATCTGCATGGCTGAGCAGTATGATTGCGTAAACACAGGTGTTCAATTAGAATTATCTAATCAAAAGCGATGAAGTGAGTGACCTTATGCAAAATGACATAGATGTAGCTGCAATGGTAACTAATGCGGAAAGTGCGGCTAAATGGCTTAAGGCCATAGCGAACCCTTATCGCCTAATGATTTTATGCCTATTACTAGACAAAGAGTTGAGCGTAACTGAACTCAATGCCACTGTGCCATTAAGCCAGTCGGCACTATCCCAGCATTTAGCCGTATTACGCTCTGAAGATCTGGTGGATACCCGTAAGAGCTCGCAAATTGTTTACTACAAGCTCAAGAACGAACAAGTCACCCAAGTGATTTCGATTCTGCATAGCCGCTACTGCGCAGTGTAACACGGTAAAGCTAGCTTAAATTTAAGCCCTAATCGCTTGCAAGTGATTAGGGCTTAATGGTTTTTAGTGCTGGCTAAAGCGGTTACCGAAGGCGTCGACTTTTTCCCAATCGGTAAACTCAAAGGTGCCTGTGATATCGGTTGGCCCTTTAGTCATCCACATAATGAAACGTATCATAGTGCGATCGAAGAAACCGTATTTAGGATAATCAATCTTGCCCGCAAACACTTCAAGCAACTGTGGCTGCCACAGTGAAAGCTGCAGAAACTTTTGCATATAAGGATTGGTTTCAGGCGTATTCTTTAAGGGTTTGCGCGCCACGACATTAACGGTAAAAAAGCCATTAATCTTAGTATCGAGCACCGCATGGTGGCGGTTCACAAACTGGTAAAGTTCAGGTCTATGCTTACCATAACGAATACTGGCGCCGATCAGCACTTTATCAAAATCAGCTAAGCTCAACGCTTCAGCCTGCTCTAATGTGACCAGCGAAACCTGCTCTCCCGCCTGCTCTGCAATCGTCTTCATTTTTTGGCAAATTGCCAATGTTTGGCCATCAATCGTCGAATAGATTATTAACGTCTGCATGATTAATTCTTCCAAAAAGTTGGCGTAAACAAAATCAGTAAGGTAAATACTTCGAGGCGACCAAACAGCATAGCCGCGACCAATACCCATTTGGCGCCATCGCCAATACTGGCGTAGTTACTGGCTACCGCACCTAAGCCTGGGCCTAGATTGTTTAAGCAAGCCGCGGTAGCACTAAAGGCGGTAATATCATCTAATCCCATCGCCATGAGTGCAAGCATACAGATCACAAACACCAGCGCATAGGCAGAGAAGAATCCCCACACGGCATCGACAACGCGATCGGGCAAGGCTTTAGAACCGATACGGATAGAGAACATCGCCTTAGGATGAACCAGTCGCTTTAATTCGCGCGAGCCCTGTAACAGCAGCAAAATGACCCGAATCACTTTAATCCCACCCGCAGTTGAGCCACCACAGCCACCGATAAAACTCGAAAATATCAATAGAATAGGTAAAAACAGCGGCCACATGTGGAAGCTTTCAGTACCAAACCCTGCGGTAGTGGCCACGGAAACCGCCTGAAATAAGGCATGGTCTAAGGTTTCTTCCGGCGAATCATAAATGCCCGAATGATAAAGCGTGAGGAAACAAATCGCGGTAAGAATAAGTTGAATAGCCACCAGCATCTTAAATTCGGCATCTTTAAAATAGACTCTAACGTTAATCCCTCGCCGCGAAAATGCCGCAAAATGCACGCTAAAGTTAACTGCAGAAACGATTAAAAAGAACACACAAATAAGGTTAATCACTGAACTATCGAAATACCCCATGCTAGCATCGTGGGTCGAAAAACCGCCAATAGCGATAGTTGAAAATGAATGGCAAACCGCATCGAACACACTCATGCCCGCCAGCCAATAGGCGGTTGCACAGGAAATAGTTAACAGTAAATAGATATACCACAGTGCCTTAGCGGTTTCGGCGATCCGCGGTGTCATCTTACTGTCTTTCACTGGGCCCGGAATTTCAGCGCGATAGAGCTGCATTCCCCCTACGCCAAGCACAGGTAAAATCGCCACGGCGAGCACAATAATCCCCATACCGCCGAGCCATTGCAGCATATGGCGATAAAACAGAATGGCTTTAGGTAAGAAGTCGAGCCCGACAATCACTGTGGCTCCGGTGGTGGTTAACGCAGAGAAAGATTCGAAGAAGCTATCGGTCCAGCTAAGGTCGGGTTGACTCGAGAAGATAAACGGTAAAGCACCGATAGAACCCAGTACGGTCCAGAACAGGACCACAATCAAGAAACCCTCTCGGGTACGCAATTCTTCTTTACAGTGGCGATTGGGATACCAGAGCCAGAAACCAATAAATAGGCTGACAAAAAATGCCTGCATAAACGCCGTGCCGCCGCCATCGTTATACCAAACAGCGATCAGTGCTGGTGGCAGCATAGTGATTGAAAATAAACCAATCAGCAGGCCTATGATTCTTATTATGGTTTTATATTGCATTAAGCGAGTTCAATCATTCCATTGGCTGCAAAGGTATTTTCAGCATTTGGGCTATTTTGGCATAATTTACGCAGGCATCACAGCTCAAACTCAGGCCTCAAACTTCCCTGACTGAGCGTCGCCAGCGACTCACACAGTAATGCCTGTTGCTGCCTGCCTATCTCGAACACAATATCGACCGCTTCGGCAAATTGCTTGTCGATAATCACGGCATCGACTTGCTGTAATAGATGTTCCACATCGCGCAGCTGAGCATAATCACAATGCAACTTGGCGGGATAACGTAACTGTTTTAGTCGCGTCGGCAATTGAACCAAACCTTGCCGTAAGCCTGACGTATAAGCCCGAACCAGCCCACCAACGCCTAGCTTAGTGCCGCCATAATAACGCACCACAACAGCGCCCACTTCGCCGATATTCGCCCCTTGCAACACAGCTAACATAGGGCGACCAGCACTGCCGGCAGGTTCGCCGTCATCACTCGAACCAATTAAGACACTATCATCCGGTGCGCCAGCCACAAAAGCAGAGCAATAATGGCTTGCGCCGGGATAGTCACGCTTTATGTCAGTGAGTACTAACTTAAATTTATCAAAGCTATCGCAATGAAACAGAAAAGAGATAAAGCGGCTATGCTTTATCTCTTCTTCAATCACGATATCTTCACGGGGAACGCTATAACTTTCGAGCACACATCCGCCCTAATCTTTACCCTATGATCAATCGGTCAAGCCGAGTTCACGGGTCATGTTCTCGTTTCTATCTTGATGCACTATGACGTTATCTTCGATACGAATACCGCCAAAAGGTCTTAACTCATCCACCGTTTGCCAGTTGATCTGTTGGCCACGACTATCTTGTTTAAGCTCATTGAGCAGAGTATCGATAATGTATAACCCAGGTTCCATGGTCAGCACTTGGTTTGGCGCTAAAATGCGGGTGCAACGTAGGAATGGATGGGCCTCTGGCGCCGCAATATGAGTACCGCGTTCATCGTGGGAGAAGCCACCAACATCATGCACTTGTAGACCTAACATGTGACCTAAGCCATGGGGGAAGAAAGCACTGGTTATGCCTTGATCGACCAAACCTTGGGCATCACCCGTGGCTAAATCAAAATCCAATAGCATTTGCGCGACTTTTGTATGGGTGACCAAGTGTAAATCGGGATAACGCACACCCGGACGCATCATGTCGATAAGCTCTAGCTGCGCCTTGTTCATCGCAGTGATCAATTCATCGAAACGATTCTTCTCAAATGCATAGGATCTGGTGATATCAGAGGCATAGCCAAAGTAACTTGCGCCGGCATCGATAAGAAATGACAAACGTTTCGCAGGGCTTTGGTGTTCAAGTGCGGTGTAATGCAAAATCGCCGCATTTTGGTTAAGAGCGATGATATTGCCATAGGGCACTTCATTCTCGCTCTGGCCTACGGCGGATAAATAGTGCTGCTGGATTTCGAACTCGCTCGCACCATTATAAAAGGCATTTTTAGCAGCCAAATGTCCCTGCACCGCAATTTGATTCGCGCGGCGCATACATTCCAGCTCATATTCGGTTTTAGTGGTTCTGTGGTAATGCAGATAACTCATCACAGCATCGGGATTACGACTAGTAAAACCCAGCACTTCGGCCACATCTAAATGCTCACCTAAATAGGCCCAATTGGCGATATCTGTCGGTAAAAATTCAGCGACCTTATCAGCTTTGGTCAGCAGCTTAATATCGAAATACTCAGTCCAAAACATATCAGGCACATCAGACACTTTGTGCCAAAAATCCACAGGACGATAAAAAATCAGCTGCGGCTTATCACGGCCGTTAATCACCAACCAGCAATTCGGATTATCCAACACAGGCAACCATGCCTTGAAGTGCGGGTTTGCCTTAAAGGGATAATTGATATCATCTAAAAACATCCGATGCGGCTGACCCGAATGGATCACTAAACCAGACAAGGCTTCTCGAGACAAAATCTCTGCGACTCGACGGTTTAACTCGGCAATATGGGCACGATAGTGATGAGCCAACTGATCCATTTGTCATCTCCTGCAATGAATAAAAGTTAATAATATGAGCCGAATTTGCTCACATATTCTTAATCTGATCATGAACAACAGATTCAATCAAAACACTAAACTGTCACTCAATCTAAAATACATGGCCGCTGAACAAAGAACATTAAAGCGATAACGTCATGATTATCTTTAAGAGTTATGTTCAACCCTAGCATGGCTGCAACGTTTAAACGTCTAAGGTAAACAGCCACAAAGACCTATTTATCCGCAAAGTGATTTAACGCATTCTAGGTGTTCTACACTCTGTGCAGTGTATCACAAAGGTGAAAAATCACTCTAGCCGACAAGAAATTAAACAGTCGTTTAAATTGGGTGTTGTAATTTATCGAATTTCGAAGCACACTGGCACACAACTGGTCAAATGATGGCCGAAGCTGCTGTGAGATAGAGAGTCGTACTAGCACCAACACATAATGGTGGGTATCACTTTTAAGCCAAAAGGAAGCAAGCAATGATCTACCAAAGTCCTACAATTCAGGTTGAGTTACTCGAGGATAATATTGCCAAGCTGTGCTTTAACGCACCCGGTTCGGTGAACAAATTCGACAGAGAAACCCTCGCCTCGCTCGATGCGGCATTAGACAGCATCAAGCAAGATTCCAATATCAAAGCGTTAGTGCTGACCTCAAGTAAAGATACCTTTATTGTGGGCGCCGACATTACCGAATTTTTAGGCCTGTTCGCACAAGATGACGCCGTATTGCTCTCTTGGGTTGAACAAGCTAACGCAGTCTTCAACAAACTCGAAGACTTGCCTTTCCCAACTGCATCAGCAATCAAAGGCTTTGCCTTAGGTGGCGGCTGTGAAACCATTCTGGCAACCGATTTCCGTATCGCAGACACCACAGCCAAAATCGGTTTACCTGAAACTAAACTCGGCATCATCCCAGGTTTTGGCGGCACAGTTCGTCTGCCACGTGTGATTGGTGCAGATAACGCACTTGAGTGGATCACCACGGGTAAAGACCAACGCGCTGAAGATGCACTGAAAGTCGGCGCTGTTGATGCCGTGGTTGCACCACAAGCGTTAGAAGCTGCTGCGATTCAAATGCTCAAAGACGCTGTTGCTGAAAAGCTGGATTGGCAAGCACGTCGTAACCGTAAACTGTCGGCGCTAACACTGCCAAAACTTGAAGCTATGATGTCATTCACCACAGCCAAAGGCATGGTGTTTGCGGTTGCGGGTAAACACTACCCTGCACCAATGGCTGCTGTAAGCGTAATTGAGCAAGCATCGACTAAAGGTCGTGCTGAAGCATTACAAATCGAACATCATGCCTTTATCAAGCTAGCGAAAACCGACGTTGCTAAAGCGCTTATTGGTATTTTCCTTAATGATCAATTCGTTAAAGGTAAAGCGAAGAAAGCCGGCAAGTTAGCGAAAGAAGTCAACAACGCGGCCGTATTAGGCGCAGGTATTATGGGCGGCGGCATCGCTTACCAAAGCGCCAGCAAAGGCACACCGATTGTCATGAAAGACATTGCCCAGCCAGCATTAGATTTAGGCCTCAATGAAGCCGCTAAACTGCTGTCTGCCCAAGTCGCCCGTGGCCGTTCAACGCCAGAAAAAATGGCTAAAGTGCTGAACAACATCACGCCTTCGTTAGATTATGCCGCGATTAAACACAGTGATGTTGTCGTTGAAGCCGTTGTTGAACATCCAAAAATCAAAGCACAGGTTTTAGCCGAAGTTGAAGGCTATGTGAGTGAAGATGCAATTATCGCGTCAAACACTTCAACGATTTCAATCAACTTGCTCGCTAAGAGCATGAAGAAACCTGAGCGTTTCTGCGGTATGCATTTCTTTAACCCAGTGCACAAAATGCCGTTAGTCGAAGTTATCCGTGGCGAGCACAGCTCTGAAGAAACCATCGCCTCTGTTGTGGCTTATGCCAGCAAAATGGGCAAGACCCCAATCGTTGTTAATGATTGCCCAGGCTTCTTCGTTAACCGCGTACTCTTCCCTTACTTTGCAGGCTTTAACGGCTTACTTGCCGAAGGTGGCGACTTTGCTGCAATAGACAAAGTGATGGAAAAACAATTCGGTTGGCCAATGGGTCCAGCTTACCTGCTCGACGTAGTCGGTTTAGACACAGGTCATCACGCCCAAGCTGTAATGGCTGAAGGTTTCCCTGATCGCATGGGTAAATCAGGCACTGACGCGATTGATGTGATGTTTGAGAACAAACGTCTTGGCCAGAAAAATGGTAAAGGTTTCTATGTCTATTCAGTCGATAGCCGTGGCAAGCCGAAGAAAGATGTCGATCCAACGAGCTACGGCCTCCTGAAAGATGCCTTTGGCGAGTTAAAAGCCTTTGAAGCCGATGACATTATTGCCCGTACTATGATCCCTATGATCATCGAAACCGTGCGCTGTTTAGAAGAAGGTATTGTCGCATCGCCTGCCGAAGCGGATATGGGCCTAGTTTATGGCTTAGGTTTCCCGCCATTCAGAGGCGGCGTATTCCGTTACTTGGATACCATGGGTGTCGCAAATTTTGTGGCCTTAGCAGACAAATACGCTCACTTGGGCGGTCTGTATCAAGTCACAGATGCGATGCGCACATTAGCAGCCAATAACGGTAGCTACTACCAAGCCTAATTAGCGGGAAAGGAATTTAATCATGAAACAAGCTGTTATCGTAGACTGCATCCGTACTCCGATGGGCCGCTCAAAGGCTGGCGTATTTCGTAATGTGCGTGCAGAAACTCTGTCTGCCGAATTAATGAAAGGTCTGTTGCTGCGTAACCCACAACTCGACCCAAACCTGATTGAAGACGTGATTTGGGGTTGTGTGCAACAAACCCTAGAGCAAGGCTTCAACATCGCCCGTAACGCTTCGCTATTAGCGGGCATTCCAAAGACCGCTGGCGCTGTGACGGTTAACCGCCTATGTGGTTCATCAATGGATGCTATCCATCAAGCTGCACGTGCGATTATGACTGGCATGGGCGACACCTTTATTATTGGTGGCGTAGAACACATGGGCCACGTGCCAATGAGCCATGGTGTCGACTTCCACCCAGGTCTTGCTAACAACGTGGCAAAAGCCTCTGGCATGATGGGTTTAACGGCTGAAATGCTGGGTAAACTGCACGGTATTACCCGTGAACAGCAAGATGCTTTTGCGGTACGTTCACACCAACGCGCTTATGCTGCAACGGTTGAAGGCCGCTTTGCTAAGGAAATCTATGGCATTGAAGGTCACGATGCTAACGGCGCCTTAATTAAAGTCCTGCAAGACGAAGTGATCCGCCCAGAAACCACAATGGAATCTTTGGCTGCACTGCGTCCCGTGTTTGATCCAGTAAACGGTACTGTGACTGCTGGTACTTCTTCTGCACTGTCTGATGGCGCTTCAGCCATGTTGATCATGGAAGAATCTAAAGCGCGCGCACTTGGCTTGCCAATTCGAGCACGCATTCGCTCCATGGCGGTTGCAGGTTGTGACGCGGCTATCATGGGTTACGGCCCAGTGCCAGCCACGCAAAAAGCACTGGCTCGTGCCGGTATTACCGTTGCCGATTTGGATGTGATTGAACTTAACGAAGCGTTTGCTGCTCAGTCTTTACCTTGTGTGAAAGATTTAGGTTTAGCAGATGTGGTTGATGACAAAATCAACCTCAACGGTGGCGCGATTGCACTAGGTCACCCACTGGGTTGTTCAGGCGCTCGTATCTCTACGACGCTGATCAACTTAATGGAAGACAAAGACGCGACCTTAGGGTTAGCGACCATGTGTATTGGTTTAGGCCAAGGTATCGCCACTGTATTCGAACGCGTTTAATTCGTTACTCGAATAATGGTCAAAGCCGGAACTTGTTCCGGCTTTTTTATGCCAAATATTCTGCCAGCGTAAATATTAATATTTCTCATTTCTTCTGCTGTTCATTTGAAAATCAGTCCGTTATCAACTTAACTACAAGGGCATCACTGGCTATTGTGGACGACAACAGGCAAGCAATCATCAGCCAAATCTAGGCAGTGTAGTGCAAGGATGCAATTCGTTGTTTTACAAGAGGAATGCCTGATGCTACAAACGGAACAGACCCTTTTCGAACAAATGCGGATTACTGAGCTGGAGATCGAGTCTCGTAAGGCGCTCTTCTCTTTTACTGGGGCGGACGTAAAGGCCCTGCAATCCTTTAAGCCCATCATTGAAGAAAACATAGATAAAATCGTCGATGACTTTTATGGCTTACAAACCAGCGTGTCAGAAATTGCGCTGCTGATCGGAGACTCAGACACCCTTGCCCGCTTGCGTACTGCACAGAGAAGATATGTGCTCGATTTATTTAATGGTGTTTATGACCTTGAGTACGTAAACAATCGCCTGCGGATTGGGTTGGTCCATAAACGCATTGGTGTTGAGCCTAAGCTTTACCTGTCTGCGGTACACACACTAAAAGAGCTTATCTACGCCGTGATCAACTGTTCAGTGCAAGATACACATCAAGGCGAATGTATCCGTGTCGCGATTGATAAACTGGTGCTGTTTGATGTCACGCTGGTATTTGATACTTATATTCGCAGCTTAGTATCCGAGATTGAGAACGCTAAGGATAAAGCCGAAAAATATGCCCAAAGCATGGAAAGCAAAGTCAAAGAGCGGACGCAGCAGCTTGAAGAACTGTCGCAAACCGATCCCTTAACAGGCCTGCTCAACGTTAGGCATTTACAAGAGACCGCAACGCGCATACTAAGGGCCGCCCAAAGGCGTGCCGAACCCGTCAGCGTGATCTACTTAGACGTAGATGATTTTAAGTCATTCAACGACACCCAAGGCCATAGATCTGGGGATGAAGTACTGTGCGCTGTAGCAAAAGCGATTAAAGAAATCACTCGGGCCGAGGATCATTGCTTTCGATATGGTGGAGATGAGTTCTGTATCATCATGCCTAACTGCCGTGAAGAACAAGCTCGGGATAATTTCATCACTCGATTCAATCAAAAAATAAAACTCAGTTTAAACAATATTTCCTTAAGCTTTGGCATTATTGATACAGGGCCCTACGAATACGAAGAAGCCAATAGCTTAATTCATAAAGCCGATCAGCGAATGTATAGCTACAAACGTGCGTCCAAACAGCAACAACAAACTATGGCGGCAGCAAATGATTTAGCACCTGAGAATAGTACCGCAGATGTCCATTTTATCTCTCAATCTCAAAGCGTTGATAAAGCCGTCGAGTAATTTTTAAACCCATTCGTCATCATGTTCCACGTGGAACATTAAATATCTAACATTCGTATTGATAAAACACATCAATAAAACCAGATCACAAATTGAAACCGCCAACTTGGTTTATCATGGGGGCTGGAGTAACATTAGCTAATTCTGCTTAACCGTTCAGTAGAGGTAATATGAACGACGCTTTCTCAACAGCACAGCATAGACTCGATGCTCTTGGTTTACGCTGCCCAGAGCCTGTAATGATGGTGCGTAAAACCGTAAGACAAATGGCTGCCGGCGAGACACTGCTGATCATTGCCGATGACCCTGCAACGACGCGCGATATTCCGAGCTTTTGTGAGTTTATGGATCACACCTTAATTGCCAGTGAAACCACGCAAACGCCATATCAATATTTGATCAAAAAAGGACTTTAAGTCGTATCGTTAACGACTTACTCATAAAACAAAGGATGTGAGAAACTATGCCAAAACTGCTGGCGATTGCCTATAAAACTGTAAAACGCGGCCCAATGAATGAAGTTCTCTGTGCCAATGTCACTCAACTTAGTGGCGTAGAGAAAGATGTGTTTGGTCGCCCAGGCAAACGCCAAGTCACTGTGCTTTCTAAACTTCAGTGGCAACAGGCCTGCCATAGTATCGAGGCAGATTTACCTTGGACGACTCGCAGAGCAAATCTGCTGGTGGATGATCTCGTATTTAGCTGTGCCGATGTTGGTAAACATTTACATATCGGTGAGTTACGACTTGAAATCACGGGTGAAACCGATCCCTGTAAAAAGATGGAAATAGCGCATGTCGGTTTAGAGGCCGCGCTCACGCCAGATTGGCGAGGTGGTGTAACCTGCCGAGTATTAAATGATGCCATGATCCACTTAGGCGATGAGATCACTCTGGTTAATCCAAGCTAATTTTATTCCCAGCTAGTCGACCACTCTTAGTTAATTCTCCATACTCCTCAGTAAATAGAACCAAGTGACTTGGTTCTATTTCTGCTGCGCCAACTCTCATTCCATATAGCCATACTTGTCCCTCGCTCGGTCATCAATTGAAACAGTATTTACGTTTTCCTTCTTATCTATTTATGCGATAACTAGACTGAGTATTAACAAAAGTTCATCTTAATATTAATACCACTCAAGCAGTCCATAAGAACGATAACAGGAAGTGACATGTTGAAATCTAAACTTACTCCGCTTTATATCGCCCTAGCTCTAGGGATCAATACCCTAGCCGTTAACGCAGCAGAAACTAAGGAGGCCGAATGGAATGTTAACGCTCCAGCAAATGCGCCCTTAGAGCAAGTCAAAATTAACGTTAATGAAGGCACTTGGATGAACCTTAGTGTCAGTCCAGATGGCAAGCATATAGTCTTCGACTTGCTCGGCGACATTTATCAAATCCCCATAACAGGCGGTGAAGCTGAGCCATTAGCCCAAGGCATTGCTTGGCAGATGCAGCCCGTTTATAGCCCAGATGGCAAACACATCGCATTTACTTCGGATGGCGATGGTGGTGATAATATTTGGATCATGGATGCTGATGGCAGTAATCCACGAACAGTCACCCAAGAAACATTCAGGCTGCTAAACAGTCCCGCTTGGAGCCCTGACTCACAATACCTTGTGGCCCGTAAGCATTTTACCGCCAGCCGCAGTTTAGGTGCGGGTGAAGTGTGGCTATACCACGTAGCGGGCGGCGAAGGCGTCAAACTAACTGAACGCCCAAATGATCAGAAAGATTTAGGCGAACCGGCGTACTCGCCAGATGGCCGCTATATCTACTTTAGTCAAGATGATACGCCAGGCAAAACATTCCATTATTCAAAGGACTCAGTTAACGGTATCTACAAAATCAAACGTTATGATACCCAAACCGGTGACATTGAAATTTTGATTGAAGGTACCGGTGGCGCAATTCGACCAACACCAAGTCCTGATGGCACTAAGCTCGCCTATATAAAGCGCGATGATTTTAATTCGTCACTCTACCTGCTCGACCTCAAGTCTGGTGAAACCACTAAACTGTTTGGCGAACTAGACCGTGATATGCAAGAGACTTGGGCGATTCATGGCGTCTATCCAACAATGGCATGGACTCAAGATAACAAGGATATTTTCTTCTGGGCGAAGGGAAAGATTAACCGCCTGAATGTTGCCAGCAAAACACTCACAGATATCCCCTTTAGCGTAAAAACTGAGTTAGCAGTACAACCCTCAGTGCGCTTTAAACAAGATATAGATAAAGATGTTTTCGATGTCAAAATGCTACGTATGGCGCAGGTCTCTCCCGATGGCAGTAAAGTGGCCTTCGAAGCGCTGGGTAAGATTTGGTTAAAATCATTACCCGATGGAAAAATGTCGCGCTTAACTGAACTCAATAATGGGATTGAAGAACTGTATCCCCAATGGTCACGCGATGGCAAAAATATTGTTTTCACCACTTGGAATGACCAAGAACAAGGAACAGTGCAAGTCATTAGTGCCAAAGGTGGTAAACCTAAGCAGCTAACATCTGAGCCAGGAAAGTACGTAGAACCCACCTTTTCACCCGATGGTGAACTTGTGGTGTATCGTAAAACCCAAGGCGGTAACCTCACACCAAGAACTTGGTCGCAGGAGCCTGGACTATATAAAGTCGATATCAAAGGCAAACAAAATAAGAAAATCAGTGCCGATGGCTACCAAGCTCAATTCGGTGCCAATGCCGAACGCGTCTTTTTTATGAATAGCAGCGAAGATGAAACGCCACAGTTATCATCTATCAACTTAGATGGCTTCGATAAGCGAGTTCATTACAGCAGTAAGCATGCGACTGAGTTTAGGGTTTCACCCGATGGTGAGCAGCTCGCCTTCGCAGAACGCTTTAAGGTTTGGGTGACGCCTTTTGCTAAACACGGTGAGACAGTTGAGATTGGCCCCAATGCCAACAATTTACCCGTAAGTCAATTGAGTGTCCGCGCGGGTGAAAGTATCAGTTGGAACAGTAAAAGCAACCAACTGTATTGGACACTTGGCCCAGAACTTTATCAAGCTAAGGTTAATACTCAATATCTCAATAAAGATAAAAAGGCTCAACCAAGTATTATCAATTTAGGCTTTACCGAAAAGGCCGATGTTCCACGTGGAACAATCGCCTTCATCGGTGGCAAAGTGATTACAATGGAAAATGACCAAGTCATAGATAATGGCGTGGTCATAGTCAAAGACAATCATATTGTCGCCGTAGGTGATGCCAATATCGCGATTCCTAAAGATGCACAGATCATCGACATCAAAGGAAAATCGATCATGCCTGGGCTATTCGATGCCCACGCTCATGGACCGCAAGCAGATGATGAAATTGTGCCACAACAGAACTGGGCGCTGTATTCTGGCCTTTCCTTAGGTGTCACCACGATTCACGATCCCTCAAATGACACGACAGAGATTTTTGCCGCTGCCGAACAACAAAAAGCAGGACACATAGTTGGCCCACGTATTTTCTCTACTGGTACCATATTGTATAGTGCCAATGCGCCTGGCTACACATCGCACATAGACTCCCTCGATGATGCCAAGTTTCATCTTGAACGTCTGAAAAAAGTCGGGGCGTTTAGCGTAAAAAGCTACAACCAACCGCGACGTAATCAGCGGCAGCAAGTCATCGCTGCCGCACGTGAACTCGAAATGATGGTCGTGCCTGAGGGTGGCAGTTTGCTGCAACACAATCTCACTATGGTCGCCGATGGCCATACAACGGTTGAGCACTCTCTGCCAGTGGCAGCGATTTATAACGACATCAAACAATTCTGGAGCCAGACTAAAGTCGGTTACACCCCAACCTTAGTGGTCGCCTATGGCGGTATTTCGGGCGAAAACTACTGGTACGACAAAACCGATGTGTGGGCGCATCCACGCCTGTCCATGTATGTCCCCGCCGATATATTACAGGCGAGATCAATGCGACGCCCGCATGCTCCAGATGGCCACTATAATCATTTCAATGTTGCAAAAGTCGCTAACGAGCTCAATAAGTTAGGGGTTCACCCAAATATTGGCGCCCACGGTCAGCGTGAAGGTTTAGCGGCACATTGGGAAATGTGGATGTTCGCCCAAGGCGGCATGAGCAATATGGAGGTTTTGAAAACGGCCACCATTAATCCTGCGACAACCTTTGGTATGGAACAACAGCTAGGCTCGATTAAAGAAGGTAAGCTCGCAGACTTAATCGTTATTGATGGTGATCCATTAGCCGATATTCGCGTTACAGATAAAGTCACTTATACCATGGTCAACGGTAAGCTTTTTGATGCAGAGACGATGAATGAGCTTAATGGGGATAAGGAAAAACGTAAGCCATTTTTCTTTGAGAAAATCTAAACTCTATCCTCAAGGCTAGAATCGGAGAGTCGCTTTCCTGTTTTAATTATTTGGTTTAACCAGATATCACCAATGAAGATAAAAGCATGTTCCACGTGGAACATGCTTTTTTACATTTTGTGCATTGTTTATTGTGTATATGGACAAGAACTCGAATATTGCTATGAGTACTGTCCTACATCACATCAGCAAGATGAGCGATTACTGATGTTCGCAGTGATGCTGACCGGCACAGGAATCAACACAGGCCTGGTAGGAAATACACTCTACAAGGTGATCATTTACCATGCCCACCGCCTGCATAAAGGCATAACAAATTGTTGGGCCGACGAAATTAAATCCAAGCTTCTTTAACGCTTTTGACATGGCTTCAGATTCCGGCGTTTGCGCTGGAACCTGCGACATAGCAGTAAACTGATTCACTATGGGCTTACCCCCAACAAAGCTCCATAAGAATGCAGAGAAATCCTTCCCATCGGCAGTATAGGCCAAATATCCTTTGGCATTCTTGATAATAGAGTTCACCTTCAAGCGATTGCGCACTATGCCGGGATTCAACATAAGTTCCTCCACTTTCGCCTCATCAAAGCCAGCAATCGCTTCTGGTTCAAAATTGGCAAAGGCTTGTTCGTAATTTTGTTGTTTCTTCAGGATCGTAATCCACGATAATCCGGCCTGTTGACCGTCTAAACACAGCTTAGCAAACAGTTCCTTAGGATCTCGAACCGGCCGCCCCCAAACTTTGTCATGATACTCACGATACAAGGGATCATCACTTACCCAGCCACAACGGATCTCTTCCATGGTATATAACCTTATTGTTTTAATTAAGAAGGTAAAAAATAACCTACATAAGCAGATATCTACAAGGTATAATCGAACCCATTTTCTATTCAGGCTGACGGCAGTAGACAAGTAGACATGACGACAAAACACGACGTAAAAACATTTCAGGGTTTCATTCTCACCCTGCAGGAATATTGGGCACAGCAAGGCTGTGCAATCGTTCAACCTCTAGATATGGAAGTCGGCGCTGGAACATTCCACCCACAAACTTTCCTACGTTCTCTAGGGCCAGAACCTATGAGCAGTGCCTATGTGCAGCCATCGCGCCGCCCTACGGATGGTCGTTACGGTGAAAACCCTAACCGTCTGCAGCACTACTACCAATTCCAAGTCGTGTTGAAACCTTCACCTGACAATATTCAAGAGCTATATTTAGGCTCACTACAAGCACTGGGTATTGATACTCAAATCCACGATATCCGCTTTGTAGAAGATAACTGGGAATCACCAACACTAGGTGCTTGGGGCTTAGGCTGGGAAGTCTGGCTTAATGGCATGGAAGTTACTCAGTTTACGTACTTCCAACAGGTCGGCGGCATCGAATGCAGCCCTGTCACAGGTGAAATCACCTATGGCCTAGAGCGTCTGGCCATGTATATCCAAGGCGTTGATAGCGTTTATGATCTCGTATGGACCGATGGTCCACTAGGCCTAATCACCTATGGCGATGTGTTCCATCAAAACGAAGTCGAGCAATCGACCTATAACTTCGAGCACGCCGATGTGGACTTTATGTTCACCCTGTTCGATCAGTGCGAAAAAATGTGTCAGCATTTATTGTCACTGGAAAAACCTTTACCTCTGCCCGCCTACGAGCAAGTGATGAAAGCCTCGCACGCCTTCAACTTACTCGATGCCCGCCATGCCATTTCAGTGACTGAGCGCCAACGCTACATCTTACGCGTTCGTACTATGGCGAAAGCGGTCGCTGAATCTTATTATCAGGCACGCGAAGCGCTTGGCTTCCCAATGTGTAAGTAGAGGTAAAAACATGAATTTTGAAAACTTACTCATAGAGTTAGGCACAGAAGAGTTACCACCTAAGTCACTGCGTAAACTGGCTGAATCCTTTTTAGCTAACTTTACCGAAGAACTCACCAAAGCCGATTTAGCATTTAGCTCTGCCGTTTGGTACGCAGCGCCGCGTCGTCTGGCGATTAACGTCACTGAACTGGCCCTTGCACAAGCCGACAAAGTGGTTGAGAAACGCGGCCCCGCCGTGAGTTCAGCCTTTGATGCTGAAGGTAAGCCGACTAAAGCCGCCGAAGGTTGGGCGCGTGGGAATGGTATTACTGTTGAACAAGCCGAACGTTTAGTGACAGATAAAGGCGAATGGTTAGTCCATAACGCTAAAGTTGAAGGCGTCGAAACGAAAAGTTTGATCGCTGCTATGGCTCAACGTGCACTCGATAAATTGCCCATTCCTAAGCCAATGCGTTGGGGTAATAATAAAACCCAATTTATTCGCCCTGTGCACACCGCGACTATGTTGTTAGGCAGTGAGTTGATTGAAGGTGAATTGCTGGGTATCAAATCGGCACGCACTGTTCGCGGTCACCGCTTTATGGGACTCAAGCAGTTTGAATTAGCTCATGCTGATCACTACCTTGCCGACCTGAAAGAAAAAGGCAAAGTCATCGCTGATTACGAAAGCCGTAAAGCATTGATCAAAGCCGATGCCGAAAAAGCCGCCGCTAAGATTGGTGGTACAGCCGATATCGAAGATAGCCTACTTGAAGAAGTCGCCTCTTTGGTTGAATGGCCAGTGGTATTGACCGCCAGCTTCGAAGAAAAATTCTTAGCCGTACCGTCTGAAGCTTTGGTCTACACCATGAAGGGCGATCAAAAATACTTCCCAGTCTTTGATGACGCGGGCAAGTTACTGCCAAACTTTATCTTTGTGACCAACATAGAATCTAAAGATCCTGCGCAAATTATCTCTGGTAACGAGAAAGTCGTTCGTCCACGTCTTGCCGACGCCGAATTCTTCTTTAATACCGATAAAAAACACACGCTGGAATCACGTTTACCTAGCTTAGAAACAGTCTTGTTCCAACAGCAGCTGGGTACATTAAAAGACAAAGTAAATCGTATCTCTGCCCTAGCCGCCTTTATTGCCGAGCAAACTGGCGCGAATGCGGTTGATGCAGCCCGTGCAGGTTTGTTATCTAAAACCGATTTGATGACCAATATGGTGATGGAATTTACCGATACTCAAGGCACTATGGGCATGCATTACGCCCGCCTCGATGGTGAAACCGAAGCCGTTGCAGTTGCGATGGAAGAGCAATACAAGCCTAAGTTCTCTGGCGATACAGTGCCAAGTGCTGGCGTATCTTGCGCTGTCGCATTAGCAGATAAGCTCGATACTTTAGTCGGTATCTTTGGTATTGGCCAAGCTCCTAAAGGCGCAGCCGATCCCTTTGCCCTACGCCGCGCAGCAATTGGCGTGCTACGTATCATAGTAGAAAACAAGCTACCACTTGATTTAGTTGATCTTATTGCTAAAGCACAAGCTCTACATGGCACTAACTTAAGCAACGCCAATGCAAGCGATGAAGTGTTAGAGTTCTTAATGGCACGTTTTCGCGCTTGGTATCAAGATAAAGGCATTGGTGTTGATGTGATCTTAGCCGTGCTAGCACGTCGCCCAACACGCCCAGCTGATTTTGATAGCCGTATCAATGCGGTATCACACTTTAGAAGCCTAGAAGCTTCTAGCGCACTTGCGGCAGCGAACAAACGTGTATCGAACATTCTGGCTAAGGTTGAAGGTGCTTTACCGACAACGATCAATGCGAGTCTGTTAACCGAAGCCGCAGAACAAGCATTAGCGGCCAAGTTGAACGAGCTACAACCACTGCTGGCACCATTGTTTGCCAATGCCGATTACCAACAAGCCTTAACCTTGTTAGCTGGCCTACGTGAAAGCGTGGATCAGTTCTTCGAAGATGTGATGGTAATGGCAGATGATGAAGCGTTGAAAAACAATCGTTTAGCATTGTTGAATAATCTACGCGAGCAGTTCCTGCACGTCGCGGATATATCACTACTGCAATAATGATACTAAAGCTTTTAAAATTATCGCTTTATAAAAAACGCGCTAAATAGCGCGTTTTTTATTGTCCTGATTTCATAAGCCACCCAATCAGAACTGCGTCAGTTTTTGATGTAAGCCATCAAATTGAGTTTGATCTAAGTTAACTTGCTGCAGTAAATTCGCCAGTATTTCAGGAGACAATTGCCCTGCTTGATGCAGCATAGAAATCTCGCTGATCACATTCGCCCGCCATACCACAGCGGCGAGCCCAGCTTGCGGGCGCGAGTTCACACTGGCGAGCTTGTCTAATTCTGTTTCAAAGGTATTGGGTAACTGCCAATACTTAGCGAGCAATGAACTCAAGGTTAACGATTTCGTCGTCATCACTTGTCTAAATAACCCAGAATTAGGCTGTTCTCCGGGCTCCGCCTGCACAAACGCATCGAGTAGCATTTTGAAAATGGCCAGCTTGCCGACATCATGCAATAAGCCCAATAAAAAAGCCGTATCTTGATCTTCATCGCTTAACTCACTGGCGAGAAAGGCGACCTGCATCGAGTGGCGCCAAATTTCAGCCCCAAAACGACGAAAATAGATTGGCTTGATATCTAACATTTCACGCACTAGACAAGTGGTGACAAACTTTCTCAACTGTTCACGACCAAGCTGTACCAAAGCCTGTTGTAAACTGGTGATATCCCTATCGCTACGTTTAAACGCAGGGGAATTACATAGCTTAAGTACCTCAATACTCAGTAAAGGATCTCGCTCAATAAGCGC
Source organism: Shewanella baltica (assembly GCF_900456975.1). NCBI lineage: Bacteria > Pseudomonadati > Pseudomonadota > Gammaproteobacteria > Alteromonadales > Shewanellaceae > Shewanella > Shewanella baltica. The sequence continues at coordinate 4,868,356 of NZ_UGYM01000002.1, read as the reverse complement.
TAATAGATCCTTAATATCAAACTGAGGATCGGCCAGCTTACGATCTAGCTCCAATACCTTTGACGGCAGCTTTAGCACTTTTTCGGCGATCACTTGTGGCGATGCCAAGGCCTGCTCTATCTCCGCCATGACTCGACGTTCAAGATTATTAGCTACACCGCCAGTGTCCTTAACCCGTGTCGGAAACAACAAACTATAAAAGAGTGCGGCTAAATCCACCGATACCACACTAATGTCTTCGAGAGGTTTAGCTGGCTTTCGCGCAGGTTCAAGCGACTTACCTAAGTCAGTGGTTGAAAAACTTTTGGGCCTCTCAACCGTCGCTGTATCGCGAATATTAAAGAGCTTATTAAAAAGTGATTTAATCAAGAAGCATCAACCTGTCATTATAAATAATTGTTAAAAAGTCAGTTAAATATTGCCCATAATAAATCCATTTTGATCCGCTAAAGCTATATATAAACACGTTGCAGACATGCTAATGGCTTGCTTAAGTGTAACATATTCAATTCATTTCTGACGCCAGCAATCCCATGATTGTAGCCTCTATTAGGACAATCTTGGTTACAACTTGAAACCTCAAAAAACTTACATTCCGGCATCATTTAGCTGACAATATGTCCACCCTTCATAAAGTGATACGTATTTCGTCTCCCTTTAAGTCATTCACGACATACTCGCCAGCTAACGACGGAATATTTGATGATCGAGGTAATAAAAGCGGGTGCACTAACCACAGTTCAAGATCTCGGACGCATGGGATACCGACATTTAGGTGTAACCCAAGCTGGCGCCTTAGATAGACCTGCCCTGTGTTTAGCAAACCGCCTATTATCAAACCCAGATAACACACCCGTATTAGAATTGACCTTCGGCCAATCGATTTTTTTGTTTAAACGCGACGCTTGGATTGCCTTAACCGGTGCCGATTTCGATGCTCGTATAGACAATAAGCCCATAGTTTGCGGCTGGCGTTACTCCATTAAGGCAGGGCAAAAACTCAGTCTTAGAGGGGGAAATAAAGGCATGCGTGCTTATATTGCCGTTGATGGCGGCGTTAAAGTACCGCTAGTGATGAATTCTGCCGCTACCGATTTAACCTCAGGTATCGGTGGATTTCATGGCCGCGCATTAGAAGCGGGCGATCGCCTGACCTTAGGTTCAGCTCATCCACTAAGAAGGCAAGTTGGCGCAATTCAAAAAAGTTGGGATGGGCATATTCGCGCACTCGCGACCAAGCACACTCAAGCCTTCTCGTTGAAATCTCAGCAAACATTCTGGCAAACACAGTGGCAACTTTCAGCTGAAAGTGATCGTGCGAGTGCAATACTCAAAGGTGATACGTTAACATTGGCGAAGCCATTCCCAGTACAATCACACACAGTCACGCCCGGAGTGGTTCAAGTCTCCGCTTCTGGGCAACCACTCGTGTTACTTGCAGATGCGCAGACCACCAGCAGTCATCCTCAAATAGCCGTGATTATTGAAGCCGATCTTTGGAAGCTTGCCCAAACTCGCCCAGGGCAAACAGTAAAATTCGAATTAGTCGACGATGAACAAGCCGCAACGGCGCAAGCAGAATGGCATGACTACTTCTATCGCTTACAACGCAGTCTAGGTTAACAGGCCGCTTGCCAAGAAACATCACCCCGTATTCCTAGCAAGCCACATTCGACGTCATTCAAATAGTACCCACAATAATGCTAATTCGCACTTAGGTTCGGTGTAACTTGCTGGCTATAAAATAGTGCCACATCTTGTAATTGCTCAGAGCTTAACGCGCTGACTTGCGACTGCATCAAAGGATCGAGTCGTAAACCTGCTTTAAAATCGACAAGCTGTTTATTGAGATAAGCTAATTTCTGTCCCTTTAAGTTTGGGAATTGCTTGGCCATAGCGATCACCGCATTGCCATGGCATGACTCACACTGTGCCGTAGCCAATGCCTGACCACGTTCACTATCTGCTTGATAAACCGCTCCAAAAACCTCTGTAGATAAGCCACATAAGGCAATCAAGCTTATGATAAGAGCTTTCATTTAGTTTCCTTAGAGACAGAATTAACGAGCGCAGGCGGCAGGCTAGGTTCTAAGGGAAGACGCCTAAAAAGCGTCATATCCATTTCAGCTTGACCATAATAAGTGCTTAGATAACTCAAGGTCGGCTCCCAAGTATCCGACAAGTCCCACAGGCCTTGAGTGTCAACCATCCACTGCAGAGTCTCTTTCCAAAAGGCTTTATCGCCATGATTTTGCACGACTATCATGCTGGTATGGCAAGCATTACACTGATAATTCACTAACTCCCAGCCTGGAGCCATAATTAAACCCGATTTAGGGTCCACAGGATACTCAGCGGCTAGCGAAATACTGGATGCCACTAGCCCAAGAAAAATAAATAGCTTGTTCAGCACTCTCATTACACCACCCTGACGACAATACGATGGCAACCATTAAACATATATCCCTTAGGATTCCATTGTGGCTGTACTACTGGCTGACTATCTCCTTGGTTATCAGTCGCTTTGGCCCAGATTTCATAATATCCCTGCGACGGTAATTGCAATTCAATCTTCCACTGCTGCCATGCCGCTACGTTTTTAGGTTTTTCTAACTCAGCGGTAAACCAGCGGGTTCCATAGTCATAACTCACTTCCACTTTAACGACTTCCCGCAATCCCGCCCAAGCATGGCCTGCGATAACCATCTTTTGACCCACAGCTAATTCGGTTCCGGATTGAGGCTCGGTAATCAAGGACTTCACTATCATTTCTTCAATGATTCGGTAGTCTTTATTGTCAACGGACTCTCCTGGCGCTATCGGATACTTAGGGAGTTGATACGCTGGCGCTTCCATTTTATGTCCATCATGCACTTTATTGCGCACACTGATCCCCGTAGCGGCTTTTTGCGAAACGGATCCCGGCCGGCCACCAAACACAATACGTAAGGGATATCCATGTAGATAAGGAATGTCCTCACCGTTCATCGACCATGCAATGAGTCCAAGCTCTTCGAGCGCCGCCTTTATTGGCACACCGCGTGAAATCGCCTCACCTTTACCGCTCAAATGCCGATCAACACCGTGATGACCCGTATAAACAGCATCGGCTTTAATACCGCAATCCTTAAGCACGTCGCTCACCAAGACACCCGTCCACTCGGAACAAAATACCCCGGCATTATTCCATTGATTGCCTTTAGTGCTAGGAAAGAAGCCTGAACGGCTATTGCCACCACATTCAATCAGTAACTGTAATGTGTAATGCTTAAAGCGGCGCTTGAGCTCATCGATTGTGTATGTTTTCGGGGTAGCAACGGACTCGCCATCCACTTTAAAAGTCCAAGTCTTAGCATCAAGCGCCTTAAAATCAGGCACTATGCCATTCCAACGGATAAATGAGGCATCTGCTGGCGTCACAGCAGGATCAAGTTTATGCTCCGGTGGAAACGCATTCAGTGGATGAGTGTTTAATACTTTGAAATAACTCGGCAAGTCCTCAGCCTTAGTCCATGTTAATGCTGATATATCCAGAGGAGTAACGGCTGCGGGAAGCTGATCGGCAAATACCCACTTAACGGGTAAAGCTGATAACACAGACGTCGCTACCGCTCCTTTAATAAAAATCCGACGATTAAGATCCATGTTATTTGTCCTTTCCGAGGTAAAAGTAATCCGCCATCTGCTGCATATCAGCCTCACTCAACAATTGGGCGACTTTAGTCATAGTGGGATCTTGGCGATTTCCCGTCTTAAAGGCTCGAAGCTGCTTCAACAGGTAATCCGAGTTTTGCCATCCAATGTTAGGAATATGCTCAAAACGGCTCATGCCAGACTCGCCATGGCAGGCCTTACACATGTTCAATAACTTATTAGCCTCATCGGCGTTTACCACAGCTGGTAACATTAATATCAGCACGCTCGCCGGATAGATCACTCGCAGCCACATCCGCTGTTCTCATCAGTTAGTCTTCATCCCGACGAGTTCCATCGAACGAAGTAATTAAGATATGCTTAAGTTATCCCAATGCGGTGAGTGGTTTAAATTCAATAAAAGTGACTCATAAGCTCAAGAGAAATGACGCGTATTAGCGGATGTAGAAAGGGTAAAATATTCATTAGTCACAGCTGAAATCAGCCCATATAGTAGCTTTGCAGAAACACTCGGCATTTCACTCAAGGACAAACAATGGATCTTTATATTGGCAATAAAAACTATTCGAGCTGGTCACTGCGGGCTTGGTTAATGGCCGCAAAATCTGGCGTGCAGTTCAACGAAGTATTACTGCAACTCGATACCGACAGTTTTTATCAGCAACTCAAAGCTATATCTCCCACTTTAAAAGTACCGACATTAGTCGATGGCGATATAACGGTATGGGATTCACTCTCGATTTGCGAATACCTCAACGACACCTATCTTGCCGGTAGTGCATGGCCGCAAGATCCTAAACAAAAAGCCAAGGCTAGATCGATTGCCAGTGAAATGCATTCTGGCTTTAATGCCGTGCGTAACGCTCTACCAATGAACATACGCGCGAGCCGTTATGTTGAGCTCACTGATGCGGTCCGCAAAGACATTGAGCGCATCAATGCGATTTGGTCAGCACAAATGGCCGAGTTCGCCCCATCACATGCGGAAGGTACTTGGTTATTTGGCCAATGGTCGATTGCCGACATGATGTTTGCGCCTGTGGTCATGCGCTTTCTCACCTACGGTGTTGAAGTCTCGCAGGCAAGCAGTGCCTATATGCAGCATGTGATCAGCTGTCCGGAATTGCAGGCGTGGATGAGTGCGGCTAAAGCTGAGACTGAAATTGTTGCAGCGGATGAAGCGGGTATTGATCGATAGAAGAGATAAATCATAGAAATAAAAAAGGGAAAGCCTTGGCTTTCCCTAATCATTCACGTACTAACACGAGTCACTTAACGCGCATTACACGTCTAAGTTAGCCACGTTCAATGCGTTCGCTTCGATAAACTCACGACGAGGTTCAACTTGATCACCCATCAAACAAGTGAACAACTGATCGGCACCCACGGCGTCATCAATCGTGACTTGCAACATACGGCGTGATTCAGGATCCATTGTAGTTTCCCACAGTTGCTCAGGGTTCATCTCACCCAATCCTTTATAACGTTGAATGTATAAGCCGCGTTTGGCTTCAGAAATCGTCCAATCTAGCGCTTCAAGGAAGCTGCCGACTTCTTTAACACGTTCACCGCGTTGTACATAGCCGCCTTCTTCAATCATGCCATCTAACGCCGCACCTAACTTACCGATACGTTGATAGTCGCTTGATTGGAAGAAGTCATAAGTAAACAGATAATTAGTATCGATACCGTGTTTACGAATGGTGATCTTAGGCAGATACACTTTACGCTCAGGATCGAGAATCGGCTCAGCAGAATACAGTACGCCGCTGCTTTCCATTTCCACCAGCTCATGGATAAAGGCATCGATCCACTCTTTCATCTTGCCTTCATCGGCCAACATCTCGTTGGTGATCATTGGGTGGTAAAGCATACGGTTAGTAATGTGCGTTGGATAGCGCTGCTCTAAACGGGCAACAATGGCTTCCACTTCACGATACTGAGTCACTAAACGCTCTAACGGCTCACCTGACATACCAATCGCACCTTGGGTTGGGTACACAATAGTGCCATCCAATGCTTGAGTCGTGAGATATTGAGTCAATGCTGGCTCGTCTTTCAAATACTGTTCTTGCTTGCCCTTTTTCACTTTAAATAGTGGTGGCTGAGCAATATACACATAACCACGTTCAATCAATTCAGGCATTTGACGGAAGAAGAAGGTCAACAGCAAAGTACGAATGTGCGAGCCGTCGACGTCAGCATCCGTCATGATGATGATGTTGTGATAACGGGTTTTATCTGGGTTATATTCGTCGCGACCAATACCACAGCCAAGCGCCGTGATCAGTGTGGCCACTTCTTGAGAAGACAACATCTTATCGAAGCGGGCTTTCTCAACGTTTAGAATTTTACCTTTCAGTGGCAGAATCGCTTGGTTCTTACGGTTACGTCCCTGCTTAGCGCTACCGCCAGCAGAGTCACCTTCCACTATGTAAATTTCTGAAAGACCGGGATCTTTTTCTTGGCAATCGGCCAGCTTACCTGGCAAACCACCTAAATCGAGTGCGCCTTTACGACGGGTCATTTCACGGGCTTTACGCGCCGCTTCACGGGCACGGGCTGCATCGACAATCTTACCGACAATCAACTTAGCATCGGCTGGGTTTTCCAGCAGATAATCGTTCAGCTTCTCACCCATAGTTTGTTCAACCGCGGTTTTCACTTCACTAGAAACCAGTTTATCTTTGGTTTGCGAGCTGAACTTAGGATCAGGCACTTTAACAGAAATAACGGCAGTCAAACCTTCACGGGCATCGTCGCCAGTCGCGCTAGTTTTGCCTTTCTTGTTATAGCCTTCGTTTTCCATGTAGCTGTTGAGGTTACGTGTCAACGCACTACGGAAACCGACTAAGTGAGTACCACCATCACGCTGTGGAATGTTGTTGGTAAAACAGAAAATATTTTCTTGATAACCGTCATTCCACTGCATAGCCACTTCAACGGTAATGCCATCTTCACGCTCTTGCATAAAGTGGAATACGTCTTTGTTGACGGGGGTTTTATTACGGTTCAAATAATCTACGAATGCGCTAATACCGCCTTCGTATTTAAAGAATTCATTCTTGTTGTCACGTTCATCAACCAGACGAATACCTACGCCTGAGTTAAGGAATGACAGTTCGCGCACGCGCTTTGCCAAAATTTCAAAGTGAAACTCAACATCGCTAAAGGTATCTTCACTTGGCCAAAAACGGATTTCGGTACCGGTTTTAGTCGCGTCACCAATCTCTTTGATTGGCGCATCAGGCACACCGTGAGTATAAAACTGCTCGTACACTTTGCCAGCACGACGAATGGTCATTTGCAGCTTTTTAGATAAAGCGTTTACAACCGATACACCCACACCGTGGAGACCGCCAGACACTTTATAGGAGTTATCGTCGAACTTACCGCCGGCATGCAATACCGTCATGATAACTTCTGCTGCCGATACGCCTTCTTCCTCATGGATAGAGACCGGAATACCACGGCCGTCATCCTTAACAGAAACCGAACCATCGACATGGATAGTAATGGTAATATCGCTGCAGTGGCCGGCTAAGGCTTCATCGATAGAGTTATCGACTACTTCGAACACCATATGATGTAGACCCGTACCGTCGTCGGTGTCACCAATATACATCCCAGGTCTCTTACGTACTGCATCAAGGCCCTTAAGGACCTTAATACTCGAAGAATCGTAACTATTCTCTGACATATTATTCTCTCAATGGTTATTCAATTACCGTTACACGTCCCTGTTCCACATGAAACATCCTACTGGGAGGCGTGTGTAACGAATCGACTATTGCAGCAGGATCGATGGCGGTCACAAAAACTTGTGCTCCGGTATCCGTTAACTGCTTAAGCAATAGCTGCCTATGCTGTGCATCCAACTCGGACGGAAGATCATCCACAAGATAAATACTGTGTTTATCTATTTGTTGTTTGAGCAACTTTCCCTGTGCAATACGCAGTGCACAGACTAATAATTTCAATTGACCACGGGACAGGGCATCCTGCGCCGGCAAAGTGCCTACACGAAGTCTAAGGTCAGCTTTATGGGGACCGCTGACGGTATGACCTGTGGCCAAATCTCTGGAATATTGGTTTTCGAGTAGTTCTGCAAAATCCGTTTTACTATCCCAGCCGCGCGTAAATGAAACCTTCACATCTACACTCGGTAAAAACTCCCCGATTATACCCTTAAGTAGCTCATTTAACGAGTCTACATAATGGTTTCGTATTTCAGTAACCTGCTCGGCATAACGCACAAACTCTTGGTCCCAAAATTGAATATTACTATAGGACGAGCCATTTCTAAGCAATTGATTTCTTTGCTTAAGAACGCGGCGAACATTCGTCCAAGCACCATAAAACTGTGGGTCAGCATGAAATGCGCCCCAATCGATAAATTGTCGGCGGGATTTTGGGCCTTCAAACAGTAAAGAAAAGCTTTCAGGCGTGATCACTTGAATAGGTAACGTTTCGGCTAATGTCGACAGACGTTTGACTTTTTCGCCGTCGATTCTCACTTCAGTCTCACCACTACGAAATCGGCGCAAACCGATTTTACTGTCACCGCGCGCTAAATTTAAGGTTGCAAAGAGCGTTAACTTATCGTCGTCGTTATTAATCACTCGTTGGGATAAATGGCTGCGAAACGATCGCCCCATACCGAGGAAATAAATCGCCTCAAGAATACTGGTTTTGCCGCTGCCATTTTGGCCATAAATCAAGTTAATCCCAGGTGCGGGGATTAACTGTGCGGACTGAATGTTGCGAAACGCTTCGATATTGAGACGGGTCAGGCTCATGCATTACTCATTAAGCCGCGTAAACGGCGAAGGCAAGGATTCATAACACTTAACAGGCAACTCAAGCGCTGCCACAGGCTAAGGCTATCGGTAAATGAGTGAAGGAATGGCCAATGCTGCGTATTAAACACTGTGCCGCCGTTAAGCGGCATAGACATCGAAGACAGAGGTACAAACACGGGTAACGTAAAAATCGATGGTTTATAAGCGCATCGGCATAACCACATACATGGAATCTTCTTCCAAATGGTTTTCGATTAGGGCGCTGGAGTTACCATCAATGAGCGTGATACGCACATCATCGGACTTAAGGTTGTTGAGCACGTCGAGTAAATAACTGACGTTAAAACCAATTTCTAAGGCTTGGTTGTTGTATTCCACATCGATGATCTCTTCCGCTTCTTCCTGTTCAGGATTGTTAGCGGTGATCTTGAGCAGACCATTTTCGAGTTGAATACGCACACCACGGAATTTTTCGTTCGATAAAATCGATGCGCGGGTCAGCGCTTGCTTCAGGTGATTACGACTCGCAATCACTATTTTATCACCGCCCTTTGGCAATACACGGCGATAATCAGGGAAGCGGCCATCGACTAATTTACTGGTAAATACAGTATTAGCCGTAGTGGCACGAATGGCATTATCACCGATGGCAATCGCGATATCGAGATCGTCCGACTCCAATAAACGTGCCATTTCCATTACGCCTTTGCGTGGAACAATGACTTGTTTTTCAGGTAATTGTGCTTCAATCGTGCGGTGACTTAAGGCTAAACGGTGGCCGTCGGTCGCAATAGCGCGCAACACATTACCTTCAGTTTCAAACAATAAACCGTTGAGGTAATAACGCACATCTTGGTTAGCCATAGAAAATTGCGTTGAGTCGATAATCGACTTCAATACGCCCTGCTTCAAGCTAAATTCAATCTCAGCTTGGAAGGCTTCAACGTTGGGATATTCTTCTGCGGGCAACGTCGCTAATGAAAAACGGCTACGGCCTGAACGCAGCAACCATTTATTATCTTGTTGTTCGACTTTCAGTTCGCTTTGTTCTGGCAAAGACTTAACAATATCGAGCAGCTTTTTAGCCGGAACCGTAGTACGACCTTCTTCGATATCACCGTGAACCACAACTTGACCCACGAGTTCGACTTCTAAATCTGTTCCGGTCAGCTTAAGTGAGTGACCACTTACTTCTACAAGGAGGTTAGACAAAATGGGCAAATTATGGCGTCTTTCTACCGCACCACACACCAATTGCAACGGCTTTAATAGGGCATCCCTATCAATTGAGAATTTCATAGTGTCCAAATTCCTTGTTTTAAGAAGATAAGGTTCTAATCAAATTAGCATAATCTTCTTTAATGTCGTGGCTCTCTTCCCGTAGCTGAGCAATCTTACGACAGGCATGCAACACTGTGGTGTGATCTCGACCACCAAAAGCATCACCAATTTCCGGCAAGCTTTGGTTAGTTAATTCTTTGGATAACGCCATTGCCACTTGTCTTGGCCGCGCGACACTGCGTGAACGGCGCTTAGACAACATATCAGCCATCTTGATCTTGTAGTATTCAGCTACGGTTTTCTGAATATTGTCTATAGTGACTAATTTTTCTTGAAGTGCCAAGAGGTCACGTAAAGCTTCACGAACAAAATCAATGGTAATTGGGCGGCCAGTGAAGTTAGCATTGGCGATAACGCGGTTTAACGCCCCTTCTAGCTCACGCACGTTTGAACGTAAACGTTTAGCAATAAAGAAGGCCACTTCATCGGGCAAGTTAATGCCACTCTCTTGGGCTTTACGCATCAAAATCGCCACGCGGGTTTCTAACTCTGGTGGCTCAATCGCCACGGTTAAACCCCAACCAAAACGCGATTTCAATCTGTCTTCAACACCGTCGATCTCTTTTGGATAACGATCTGAAGTCAAAATAATTTGGTGATTCCCCTCAAGCAAGGCGTTGAAGGTATGGAAAAATTCTTCTTGGGATCTGTCTTTATTGGCAAAAAATTGAATATCATCGATAAACAAGGCATCGACGCTACGGTAGTAACGTTTAAATTCTTCGATCGCATTGTTTTGCAGCGCTTTAACCATGTCTTGGACAAAGCGCTCGGAATGCATGTAAACCACTTTGGCATTCGGATTATTTTTAATGATCCCGTTACCTACAGCGTGCAACAAGTGAGTCTTACCTAGACCTGTTCCGCCATATAAGAATAATGGGTTATAAGCACCACCTGGATTTTCAGCCACTTGCAACGCCGCAGCCTTACCTAATTGGTTCGACTTACCTTCTACGAAGTTATCAAACTGGTAGCTAGGATTGATGTTACTGCGGTGATTCGCGTTCGCCATCGGCTCGGCTTGGACGTTAAACGTCGTGCCTACTGTCGCTTTAGTTTGGGTATTTGCTACACGAGTTGGCGCTATAGGTGCTGGCACACTTGGCTTTTTCGCCGAAGGACGACTACCAATATCGAAACGCAATTTAGGTGCATCGCTGCCCATCTGCTCAGTAAAGAACTGATTAATGATATTGATGTACTTATCTCTGACCCAATCAAGCACGAAGCGGTTGGGCGCATAAAGCACCAGAGTATCTCCATCCATTTCGGCTTGTAACGGTCTGATCCACATACTGAACTGCTGAGCAGAAAGCTCATCTTGCAATCGTCCGATACATTGTTGCCAAAGTGAAACAGCCACTTAGTTATCCCCAAAAGATCATCAAAAAAGAGGTGTATTCTATAGCGAGATCTCAAGGATCGCTATCCTTAAAAAATATTTATCCCCAGCGAGATCATTCTGTGTGGATATCCTCGATCATCAAAGATCCAAAACGATCCTTTTATTCTGCACTATCCGCAAATCCTGCTTTATTAAGCGATCCACATTGATCTATAATGGCGCCCCTTCGATCGGCTCGAAGATCCCCTGCACTACTATATGTAGTGTCCGTACACAGAGTTATCCACATCTTATGGTGTATTCTGGGGATTGATCAAAGGATACGCTGGCAGAAATAAAGCACTTACTTACTTTCGTAGTTGACGTGACTAAGTATTGTGATTACAATTCGGCCTCTTTTTTGCCCTTACCTCTATCCTAGAGATAAGGATATGTTCACTAATTAACAAAGACGGATTGCCATCATGAGTAAACGTACTTTTCAACCTAGCAACCTGAAGCGCAAGCGTTCTCACGGCTTCCGCGCTCGTATGGCTACTGTAGGCGGCCGTAAGGTGCTTGCACGTCGTCGTGCGAAAGGTCGCGCTCGTTTATCTGCTTAATAAGTGGGTAACTAGTTGACTAGCTATACCTTTTCGCGGGAGTTACGTTTGTTAACTCCCGCGCAATTTAAATCTGTATTTTCCAATCCCATCAAAGCATCTTCTGCTGAAATTACCTTGCTCGCTATTCCTAACACGGAACAACATCCGCGTATGGGCCTTACTGTTGCCAAACGCTTTGTAAAACGCGCCAATCAACGTAACCGTATTAAGCGTGTGATCAGAGATAGTTTTCGCTTAAATCAACACGACATTCCTCATCTTGATATTGTTGTGCTTGTCAGAAATGGCGTGATGGAAATGGAAAACGCTGAAATCAACAAATTGATAGAAAAGCTATGGCGCAAACTCAGTCGCCGCTACAATGGCTAGCGACCACGTTAATTCGTGGCTATCAAGTATTCATAAGCCCTATACTGGGCCCTCGATGCCGTTTCAATCCCACCTGCTCTCACTACGCTATTGAAGCAATAAAAGTGCATGGAACCGCGAAAGGTTGTTGGTTTGCATTGAAACGCATATTAAAATGTCACCCTTTACATCCCGGCGGTAGTGATCCCGTCCCCCCTAAAAATGACAGGTGTAATAAATAGGCTATGGAATCTCAACGCAATATATTGCTCATAGGACTACTGTTTGTCAGCTTTTTGCTGTGGCAACAGTGGCAAGCAGACAAAGCTCCTAAACCAGTTGCAACCGAATCGTCCTTAGTGGCGAACGCGGCAAACTCACACAGTGCCGATGTTCCAGAAGCTGATACAGGTGTTCCTGCAGCAGTGACAGCAACCAGCAAACTGATTACCGTGAAAACCGACCAGTTGGATGTTCAAATTAATCCAATCGGTGGCGACATTGTTTTTGCTGCGTTAGTTTCGCACAAGATGGAACAGGATAAAGATCAACCCTTCGTGTTGCTTGAGCAAACGAAAGATTTCACTTATATAGCCCAGAGCGGTCTTATAGGTCGCGATGGTATCGACAGTAGCGCCAAAGGCCGTGCCGCATTTAGCACTGCAGCGACTGAATATACCTTAGCCGAAGGTCAAGACACTTTAGAAGTGCCGTTAACTTATGTAGCCGACAATGGCGTGACATACACTAAAGTGTTTGTATTCCATCGCGGTAAGTTCAACGTCGATGTTGACTATAAAATCAACAATACTTCAGCGGCTCCGCTGCAAGTTCAGATGTACGGTCAAATTAAACAAACGATTAAACCGTCTGAAAGCAGCATGGTTATGCCTACCTACCGTGGTGGCGCATTCTCTACGCAAGATGTGCGTTATGAGAAATACAAATTTGATGACATGGCGAAAAGCAACCTGAACCAAGCTACGTTGGGCGGTTGGGCTGCCATGCTACAACATTACTTCGTTTCAGCTTGGATCCCACCGGCTACCGACAGCAACACTATTTTCTCTAGTGTCAGTGCGGGCGGTTTAGCCAATATTGGTTTCCGCGGCGCGGTATATGATATTGCACCAGGTGCGACTCAAGAAATTAGCTCACAGTTCTACGTTGGCCCTAAGGATCAAAAAGCACTGTCAGCCATCTCTGATACCTTAAACCTAGTGGTCGATTATGGCTTCCTATGGTGGTTAGCAGTACCTATTCACTGGCTATTGATGTTCTATCAATCATTCGTCGGTAACTGGGGTATGGCTATTATTCTGATCACCTTAACCGTTCGTGGTTTACTGTTCCCGCTGACAAAAGCGCAGTACACCTCAATGGCGAAGATGCGTAACCTGCAACCTAAACTGACTGACTTGAAAGAACGCTTTGGTGATGACCGTCAAAAGATGGGTCAGGCCATGATGGAACTGTATAAGAAAGAAAAAGTTAACCCTATGGGTGGCTGTTTACCTATTATTTTACAGATGCCAATCTTCATTGCCTTGTACTGGGTATTGTTAGAAAGCTTCGAATTACGTCACGCACCATTTATGCTGTGGATCCACGATTTATCGGTACAAGATCCTTACTACATATTACCGTTGCTGATGGGCGTATCTATGTTTGTGATGCAGAAGATGCAACCTATTGCACCGACTATGGACCCAATGCAAGTGAAAATGATGCAGTGGATGCCAGTGATCTTTACCGTATTCTTCCTCTGGTTCCCAGCGGGTCTAGTACTGTACTGGTTAGTGGGTAACATAGTTGCTATCACGCAACAGAAGATTATTTATGCAGGTCTGGCGAAAAAAGGCTTAAAATAAGCCTAAGATTTGCAAGACTCTAGCGCATCGTTACAGATTAATGTGAACGAATGACACTAAAAGGCGGCTTAATTGGCCGCCTTTTCCTTTACATGATTTAGTAGATATTAGTTTGGTGGGTATTTCCGTGACAACTGACACTATCGTGGCTCAAGCCACCGCGCCCGGACGTGGCGGCGTTGGCATCATTCGAATTTCAGGCGACAAGGCCAGTGATGTCGCTATGGCCGTATTAGGTCATCTTCCTAAAACCCGATATGCCGATTATTGCGATTTTAAGAGTGCATCGGGCCAAGTAATAGACCAAGGCATAGCGCTGTTTTTTAAAGGACCGAATTCCTTTACTGGCGAAGATGTCTTGGAACTTCAAGGCCACGGCGGCCAAATTGTCCTCGACATGCTGATCAAACGTGTAATGGAAGTCGGTGGTATTCGTATCGCAAAACCAGGTGAGTTCAGCGAACAAGCCTTTATGAACGATAAACTCGACTTAACCCAAGCCGAAGCCATTGCCGACCTTATCGACGCCACCAGTGAACAAGCCGCTAAAAGCGCGCTGCAATCACTACAAGGTGAATTTTCTAAGGAAGTCCACGAGCTGGTGGACCAAGTCACTAACCTGCGTTTATACGTTGAAGCCGCAATTGATTTCCCCGATGAAGAAGTCGACTTTTTAAGTGACGGCAAAATTGCCAATGCTCTCTATAAAATCATCGACAAACTCGACCTAGTGCAAGCTAGTGCCAAGCAAGGTTCTATTATTCGTGAAGGGATGAAAGTGGTAATTGCCGGTCGTCCCAATGCCGGAAAATCGAGCTTACTGAATGCGTTAGCGGGTAAAGAGTCGGCCATTGTGACTGAAATAGCCGGTACAACACGCGACGTATTACGTGAACATATCCATTTAGATGGTATGCCGCTGCACATTATTGATACCGCTGGCCTGCGTGATACCACAGATACGGTAGAACAAATTGGTATTGAACGCGCATGGAATGAAATAAACAGCGCCGATCGCGTGCTATTTATGGTGGACGGCACGACAACCGCCGCCGTCGATCCCCATACGATTTGGCCTGACTTTGTCGATCGCCTGCCCTCCAATTTAGGTGTAACAGTGATCCGTAATAAAGCCGATCTCACGGGCGAAGACTTAATGATGACCGAAGAACAAGGTTATAGCGTCTACCGGATCTCGGCTAAAACAGGCTTAGGTGTTGAAGAATTAAAGCAACACTTGAAGTCACTTATGGGTTATCAGAGTAATCTCGAAGGTGGCTTTATCGCCCGTCGTCGTCATTTAGAAGCCCTGGAATTAGCCGCTGGACACCTGCAATTGGGTAAAGAGCAGTTAGAGGTTTACCTTGCCGGAGAGCTGCTGGCGGAAGAGCTGCGTATGTGCCAATTAGCACTATCTGAGATCACAGGCCGCTTCACTTCTGACGATTTACTCGGCAAGATTTTCAGCTCTTTCTGTATCGGGAAGTAATATTCTCGACATGTGAACTGCTTTTCTAGCAAAGGCTTGTTGTGCTCAACAAGCCTTTCTTTTAACTAAAACCTCGTATTCTTGCTTATATTCCTCCCTAAACTCCTCTCGCTATACCCGTATAAATCCCAGATTTACACAGCATCTCATAGAGACAAGCCTGGTTTTACCTTATGATGAAGCCGTATTAGCGCCCGAATACAGCCCCAAAAAGGCAGTAAACGAGTGTATTTCAGCGAGATTATCCATAAAAGGTATCGTCATAAATGGCAAAGATTGAAGTAATAGTCGGCACAACATTGGGCAGTGCAGAGTATGTCGCCGACGAAATGATGGCGCAATTAACGGATCAAGGGCACCAAGTTCAAGTGCATTTAACCCCAACTCTGTGTGAAATCGACACCCATGCACTGTGGATTATCGTGTCATCTACCCACGGCGCAGGTGATCTTCCAGATAATATCCAGCCCTTTTTCAATGAAATTACCGAGCAAAAACCGGATCTCAGCCAAGTGAACTTTGCCTTATGTGCAATTGGCGACTCAAGTTACGACACCTTTTGCCAAGGCCCTGAAAAATTAATTTCAGCCATTCAAGACTGCGATGCTAAAGCCTTTGTGGATAAGATCCAGATCGATGTTCAGCTTGATCCCGTGCCAGAAGACCCAGCCCTTGCATGGTTAGCACAATGGCAACAGGAGATTTAAGATCGCCTATGGGATAAGGTCGCGATCTATGTACAGTTTAGATCCTATTTATCCACAATTTACTTATTAAAAGTATAAACATGTGGATAAGCTATTATTTAGATCTGATCAACCTCTGTACTATTCACACTCCGATCTGCTTAATGATCCACCCTGTGGATAAGTAGGCGATCTATCCCCATGTTTAATGGCGTTAGATCGCGATCAGATCACAGGATCAAGATCGCGCTAATTAATGATTTATATACTGAATTTGGGTTATGCACAGAAAAACTCGATCCTAATAGTAAACATAATAAGAAGATCTATATAAAGATCTTAAGATCTATTAGTCCGGATCATCTCGATCGAACAGCGTAAAATGATCATTCACCTAGGGCAAAGCAAATGCTAAAATACTCGGCTCGTACTGAGTCTCTTAGCAATTGAAGGTAGTGGCATGCATTTTCATGAACGGTTTGATGTAATTGTTGTTGGTGGTGGTCATGCCGGAACTGAAGCCGCGTTGGCAGCAGCAAGAATGGGATCAAAAACATTATTACTAACGCACAATATCGATACGTTAGGACAAATGTCATGTAATCCAGCGATCGGTGGCATAGGCAAAGGCCACCTAGTGAAAGAAATTGACGCCTTAGGTGGTGCAATGGCGATCGCAACCGATTATGCAGGGATCCAATTTAGAACCTTGAATTCAAGCAAAGGCCCAGCAGTACGAGCGACACGTGCACAAGCTGACCGTGCGCTGTATCGTCAAAAAATCCAAAACATATTACAAAACCAACCTAACTTACGTATTTTCCAACAAGCCGTTGATGACTTAATTGTTGAAAATCATCAAGTCGTTGGTGTAGTGACTCAAATGGGATTAGCCTTTGAATCTCCAGCCGTTGTGTTAACAACAGGCACATTCTTAAGCGGCAAAATCCACATAGGGTTAGAAAACTACAGCGGTGGCCGTGCAGGCGATCCACCAGCCATTGCCTTAGCCAATCGTTTACGTGAGTTACCGATCCGTGTGGGCCGTTTAAAAACTGGTACCCCGCCACGTATTGATGCAAACACGATCGATTTTTCTCAAATGACTGAACAAAAAGGTGATTCTCCGTTACCTGTGATGTCGTTTATGGGTGATGTCAGTCATCATCCAAAGCAGATTTCTTGCTGGATCACTCATACCAATGAAAAAACCCATGAAATTATTCGTGGTGGTTTAGACAGAAGCCCAATGTATTCAGGCGTAATCGAGGGTATTGGGCCACGTTATTGCCCATCGATTGAAGACAAGATCCATCGCTTTGCAGATAAATCTTCGCATCAGATCTTTATCGAACCTGAAGGGTTAAATACCAATGAGATCTACCCTAACGGGATCTCGACCAGCTTACCTTTCGATGTACAGCTGAATTTAGTACGTTCGATCAAGGGCATGGAAAACGCAGAAATCATGCGTCCAGGTTATGCGATCGAATATGATTATTTCGATCCAAGGGATCTGAAAAACTCATTAGAAACCAAAGCGATCAATGGGTTATTCTTCGCTGGCCAAATAAACGGCACAACCGGTTATGAAGAAGCCGGTGCTCAAGGTTTATTAGCGGGCATGAATGCGTCGCTGCAAGTGCAAGGCAAAGAAGCTTGGTGTCCACGTCGCGATGAAGCGTATCTTGGAGTACTGGTTGACGATCTGTCGACTCTGGGTACCAAAGAACCGTACCGCATGTTTACTAGCCGTGCCGAATACCGTTTGTTACTCCGTGAAGATAACGCCGACATTCGCTTAACGGCAAAAGGTCGCGAACTCGGTTTAGTCGACGACGCTCGCTGGGCAGCATTTAGTGAGAAGCTAGAATCCATTGAACTTGAACTGCAAAGGCTACGTTGCCAATGGGTACATCCAAATTCGCCTTTGATCCATGCGTTAAACCCACATTTGAATACGCCTATCTCTCGCGAAGCGTCATTTGAAGAATTACTGCGTCGTCCAGAAATGGATTACAGCAAGTTAATGCAGATTGAAGGTTTTGGTCCTGGGCTTGAAGATCCACAAGCAGCTGAACAAGTTCAGATCCAAGTGAAGTACTCTGGTTATATTCAACGCCAGCAGGAAGAGATCAACAAAGCCGTGCGTAATGAGAACACAGGTTTACCTTTGACGCTCGATTACAAAGAAGTACCAGGCTTGTCGAACGAAGTGATTGCTAAGTTAAATAACCACAAACCAGAAACCATAGGCCAAGCGTCACGGATCTCTGGTATTACCCCTGCGGCTATTTCAATTTTGTTGGTTCACCTCAAAAAGCGTGGCTTATTACGTAAGAGTGCGTAAAAGCTAGCTTAATCGCTGCTTAGGTCATAGAAGGGAAGCATTCAGGCTTCCCTTCATCGTTTTCGGGCTTCATAATAGCCTTCGCGTTCATAATCGTATCTTTGTTGAGGTTGCTCAGTGTTATCTGCCCAGTTAGAGGCTTATTTAGCCGAAATTAATTTGCCCGCAACCGCCGAGCAAAAAAAACAACTAATTGATTTTGTTGGCATGCTCAACAAATGGAATAAAGCCTATAACCTGACATCGGTGAGAGATCCCGAAGCCATGTTGATCCGTCATATCATGGACAGCTTAGTGGTTTCAAAACATCTGCAAGGTGAACGTTTTATCGATGTGGGCACAGGACCCGGTTTACCTGGGATCCCGTTAGCGATTATGAATCCCGATAAACAATTTGTGTTATTGGACAGCTTAGGTAAACGCATTCGTTTTCAAAAACAAGTGTCCTTTGAATTAGGCATTCATAACATCAGCTCAGTTGAAAGCCGCGTAGAAGCTTATCAACCTGAGCAAAAATTCGACGGCGTATTAAGTCGTGCATTTGCTTCAATCCAAGATATGCTGACTTGGTGCCATCATTTACCCGCCGAACATGGGCAGTTTTATGCCCTTAAAGGCCAGTTAAATGATGAAGAGATGCAACATATTCCTAGTGGATTTGCAGTGAAAGAAGTCATCGAGCTCAAGGTGCCTAAACTCGATGAACAAAGAAATTTATTGAAAATAATCAAAGAATTACAGGCTTGAAAGTGATGAATGAGTCATTTTTAAGTAAGGGCAATAAACCAGCATTTACATACAGGGTGATATTGTGGGTAAAGTGATTGCCGTGGCTAACCAGAAAGGTGGCGTAGGAAAAACAACTACTTGCGTTAACCTCGCCGCTTCGTTAGCAGCAACAAAACGTAAAGTATTATTGATCGATCTCGATCCCCAAGGTAATGCCACTATGGGCAGTGGTGTCGATAAATACGAGGTCGAAAATACGGCCTACGAATTATTGGTCGAAGAGAAATCCTTCGACGAGATCGTCATTAAAAATACTGCGGGTAAGTATGATCTGATCGCCAGTAACGGCGATGTCACAGCGGCAGAGATCAAACTGATGGAGTTTTTTGCGCGTGAGATCCGTTTGCGTAACGCGCTCGCACCGATAAAAGATCAATATGATTATATCTTTATCGACTGCCCTCCTTCATTGAACATGTTGACGGTGAACGCTATGTCAGCGGCTGACTCTGTGCTTGTGCCTATGCAGTGCGAATACTATGCCCTAGAAGGCTTAACGGCGCTGATTGATACCATCACTAAGCTTGCCGCTATGGTTAACCCTGGGCTTGGCATTGAAGGCATTTTACGCACTATGTACGATCCGCGTAATCGTTTGTCTAATGATGTGTCCGATCAGCTAAAACAGCATTTTGGTGACAAGGTATATCGTACTGTTATCCCGCGTAATGTCAGGCTGGCTGAGGCGCCAAGTTTTGGTGCGCCTGCTATGTATTACGATAAATCGAGTGCCGGCGCTAAGGCGTATCTAGCGCTTGCGGGTGAAATGATCCGTCGTTCAGAACAACAAACTCAGGCTAAGCAAGCGTAAAGGATCACCATGACGTTAAAGAAAAGAGGATTAGGCAAAGGGTTAGATGCCCTACTGAGTAACAGCCATGCCGCCAGTAAAAAACACACTGACGAAGCTAATGTTGTCGATAAAAAAGAAGAGCTTATCCATCTCGATTTAGACTTATTACAACCGGGTAAGTATCAACCTCGTAAAGACATGTCCCCCGAAGCGTTGGAAGAACTGGCGCATTCTATCCGCAACCAAGGCATTATTCAGCCCATCGTTGTAAGACAAGTGGCAAACGACATGTATGAGATCATTGCGGGCGAACGTCGCTGGCGTGCTTCTCAACTTGCTGGCTTAAATAAAATCCCCTGCATAGTCAAACAAGTGCCCGATGAAGCCGCTGTTGCTATCGCTTTGATTGAAAACATCCAGCGTGAAGATTTAAATGCCATGGAAGAAGCCATTGCATTGCAACGTTTAATGCAAGAATTTGAACTGACTCACCAACAAGTTGCCGATGTTGTGGGAAAATCCAGAGCGAGTGTATCTAACTTGTTACGTTTAAACGGCTTAAATGAGCCGGTAAAACGTCTACTCGAGTATGGTGACATCGATATGGGTCATGCTCGCGCTTTGTTAGCAATTGAGGGAGAAGAACAAACAAATCTTGCGAGATTAGTGGCCGCTAAGGAATTAACCGTTCGCGAAACTGAACGATTAATTAATCAAACCTTAAATCCGCCTAAACAAGCCGAAACTACGACTAAAGATCAAGATGTTTGTCGTTTAGAGCAGCAGTTAATTGAAAGATTAGGTGCCAAGGTTTCTATCGCTCATAGTAGTAAGGGCACAGGTAAAATTGTAATTAACTATCAGAATCTGGCTGAATTAGACGGAATTCTTAGTAAAATTCATTAATGTCTGTAGATTAACAGTTTTTAATGTAAATTTGTGACAGATGCTAATCTTACATTTTAACTCGTTTGGCGCTAGATCACGTTAAAAGTGTTGTTTTTCCTTATCTCAAAGTTGCAATGAAGGCGTGAAAAGGTATACTTTCGCAAGCTTTTTGTGCATCGACATAAATACGGGTATTTGTCATCCGGTCATCGAAACAAAAAGTATGAATGCGGAGAGGATGAATTGAGTAAGGTTTTAGCGCGTCGTGGCCGGTGGTCAGCCTATAAATTGGTGATGATGCAGGCGGCGGTCGCTGGGGGTGCTTCAATTCTCTTTTTCGCCGTGTGGGGAGTTCAGTTTGGCTATTCTGCTTTAGCAGGTGGTTCAATCGCTGTGCTCCCTAATTTTGTATTCGCAACCCTCGCTTTCTCCCACACGGGAGCAAGTTCAGCTGCAAAAGTCATAAAGGCTTTTTACTGGGGGGAAGCGGTAAAGTTGCTGTTAACCATCGCAATGTTTTCGTTTGTATTTATCAATCTTAAGGTCGCTTTTATGCCGCTTTTTGTTTGTTATGTGCTGACGCTAATCGTGCATTGGACAGCTCCTTTATACTTCAAGCAAAGTTAAGTGGGATGAATCATGGCTGCAACTGGTGAAGCGTTAACACCGCAGGGCTATATCCAACATCACCTTACCAACTTAAGTGTTGGTGAAGGCTTTTGGACATGGCACATTGATTCGTTGTTCTTTTCGGTTGGTCTTGGTGTTCTGTTCCTGTGGATTTTCCGCAGCGTTGGTAAAAAAGCGACTTCCGGTGTTCCTGGCAAACTGCAATGTTTTGTTGAGATGATCGTTGAGTTCGTAAATAACAGCGTGAAAGAAAGTTTTCATGGTCGCAATGCTCTGATCGCACCTTTAGCTCTGACCATTTTTGTATGGGTATTCATGATGAACTTCATGGATATGATCCCTGTTGATTGGCTGCCTCACGCAGCAAGTTTAATGGGTATTCCATATCTTAAAGCGGTTCCGACGACTGACGTTAACATTACCTTTAGCTTAGCTATCGGTGTGTTCTTGCTGATTATTTTTTACAGCATTAAGGTCAAAGGTGTGTCTGGGTTTGTTAAAGAACTGACACTACAGCCCTTTAACCATAAGGCAATGATACCCGTCAACCTCCTATTAGAGACTGTTACTTTGATAGCAAAACCAATTTCATTGGCATTGCGACTCTTTGGTAACTTGTACGCAGGTGAGTTGATCTTCATCCTTATTGCGCTGATGTATGGTACCAACTTGTTATTATCTACCCTAGGTGTGACTCTGCAACTGGGTTGGTTAATATTCCACATTTTGGTTATCACACTGCAAGCGTTTATCTTCATGATGTTGACCATTGTTTATTTAAGCATGGCGCATGAAGATCATTAAGGATTGCTGAAGAAATTTTAAACTAAATCATCAACTAATATAGATTTAGATACTGGAGATACAGATGGAAACGATTTTAGGCATGACAGCTATCGCTGTTGCTCTGCTGATTGGTATGGGTGCTCTTGGTACTGCAATCGGTTTCGGCTTATTAGGCGGCAAGTTCTTGGAAGGCGCTGCGCGTCAACCAGAAATGGCTCCTATGCTACAAGTTAAAATGTTCATCGTAGCGGGTCTTCTTGACGCCGTAACTATGATCGGTGTTGGTATCGCATTATTCATGCTATTTACCAACCCACTGGGTGCAATGCTGTAAAAAACGCTTCTGTCTTAACTCTAAATAGGAGGCTGTTGTGAATTTCAACGCTACCCTAATCGGTCAGACGGTCGCCTTTATCATCTTCGTGTGGTTTTGCATGAAGTTTGTATGGCCCCCTTTGATGAATGCCATCGAAGAGCGCCAAAAAAGGATTGCTGACGGTCTAGCTGATGCTGATCGTGCGGTAAAAGACCTGGAGTTGGCACAAGCGAAAGCGACTGACCAACTAAAAGAAGCCAAGGTAACGGCTAATGAAATTATTGAGCAAGCTAACAAGCGTAAAGCTCAAATAGTTGAAGAAGCCAAAACCGAAGCAGACGCTGAGCGTGCTAAAATCATCGCTCAGGGTAAAGCAGAAATTGAAGCTGAACGTAATCGCGTCAAAGAGGATCTGCGTAAGCAGGTTGCTACTCTTGCCATCATGGGTGCTGAGAAGATCCTTGAGCGTTCTATTGATCCAGCCGCCCACAGTGACATAGTTAATAAACTAGTCGCTGAAATTTGATAAGGGAGTTGAGTTATGGCTGAATTAACCACCATCGCTCGCCCTTACGCAAAGGCAGCTTTTGACTTTGCTATTGAACAAGATGCAGTGGATTCATGGGCAGAAATGCTTACGTTTGCCGCATTGGTGAGTGAAAACGAAACCATGCAACCACTGTTAGCTGGCTCTTTAGCCAGCACTAAGCTCGCAGCACTCTTTATTAGTGTGTGTGGCGAGCAAGTCAATGTGCAAGGTCAGAACCTGATAAAGGTAATGGCTGAAAACGGTCGCTTAAAGGTACTACCTGCTGTATCTCAGTTATTTACTGAATACCGTAATGAGTGGGCAAAAGAAGTGGAAGCCTATGTGGTTTCTGCAACTGAGCTGAGCTCTGAACAACAACAGCAGATTAGTATTTCTTTAGAGAAACGTCTCGCACGCAAAGTTAAGCTGAATTGCAGCACTGACGCCGCGCTCATCGCCGGTGTAATCATTAAGACAGGAGACCTAGTCATCGATGGCTCGGTCCGCGGTAAATTATCGCGTCTGTCTGATAAGCTGCAGTCGTAATTGGGAGTTTGAGCATGCAACTGAATTCCACTGAAATCAGCGATCTGATTAAGCAGCGGATCGAGCAGTTCGAAGTCGTTAGCGAATCTCGTAACGAAGGTACTATCGTTGCGGTAAGTGACGGCATCATCCGCATCCACGGCCTAGCCGACGTGATGCAAGGTGAGATGATCGAACTGCCTGGTAACCGTTTTGCAATCGCGTTGAACCTTGAACGTGATTCTGTCGGTGCCGTAGTAATGGGTCCTTATGCTGATTTAGCAGAAGGCGTAAAAGTGAAAACGACTGGCCGTATTCTGGAAGTTCCAGTTGGCCGCGGTCTTCTTGGCCGCGTTGTTAACACTCTAGGTGAGCCAATTGACGGAAAAGGACCTATCGATAACGATGGTTACTCGCCAATTGAAGTTATCGCACCAGGTGTTATTGAACGTCAGTCTGTTGATCAACCAGTTCAAACTGGTTATAAAGCCGTTGATGCCATGATCCCTATCGGTCGTGGTCAACGTGAATTGATCATTGGCGACCGTCAAACTGGTAAAACAGCTATGGCGATCGACGCAATTATCAACCAGAAAAATTCTGGCATTAAATGTGTGTACGTTGCGATTGGCCAAAAGGCTTCTACTATCGCTAACGTAGTGCGCAAGCTAGAAGAACACGGTGCGTTAGCTAACACTATCGTTGTTGTTGCAACGGCTTCTGAAGCTGCTGCTCTGCAATACTTAGCGCCATATTCTGGTTGTTCTATGGGTGAATACTTCCGTGACCGCGGTGAAGATTCTTTGATCGTATACGATGATTTGTCTAAACAAGCAGTTGCTTATCGTCAAATTTCGTTACTGCTCAAGCGTCCACCAGGCCGTGAAGCTTACCCAGGTGACGTATTCTATCTACACTCACGTTTACTAGAGCGTGCATCACGCGTTAACGCGATTTATGTAGAGAAGTTCACTAAAGGTGCAGTAACTGGCAAAACCGGTTCTTTAACCGCGCTGCCGATTATTGAAACGCAAGCGGGTGACGTTTCTGCATTCGTACCGACCAACGTAATTTCTATTACCGATGGTCAGATCTTCCTTGAGACCGATCTGTTTAACTCTGGCCTACGTCCAGCGGTTAACCCAGGTATTTCTGTTTCTCGTGTTGGTGGTGCGGCTCAGACTAAGATCATCAAGAAACTGTCTGGTGGTATTCGTACCGCACTAGCACAGTATCGTGAGCTTGCTGCGTTCTCGCAATTTGCATCTGATCTTGACGATGCAACACGTGCTCAACTTGAGCATGGTGTGCGTGTTACCGAACTGATGAAGCAAAAGCAATATGCTCCAATGAGCGTAGCCGCTCAAGCTGTGTCTATTTTCTCAGCTGAAAAAGGTTACCTGAAGAGTGTTGAGCTGAATAAGGTCGGTAATTTCGAAGCCGCTCTGCTCTCGTTCATGAACAGCGAGCATGCTCCTTTAATGAAGCTTATCAATGATACTGGCGATTATAGCGCTGATATCGAAGCTGAATTAAAAGCTGGCCTCGACAAGTTCGTAGCAACCCAAACCTGGTAACAATGATAGAGGTGTCTTAAGACACCTCAGGTCCAGATTGGAGAGTAGAGATGGCCGGCGCTAAAGAGATTAAAACCAAGATCGCGAGTGTGAAAAACACTCAGAAGATCACGTCCGCCATGGAAATGGTGGCAGCCAGCAAAATGCGCAGAGCGCAGGAACGCATGGCTGCGAGCCGTCCATATGCGGAAAGCATGCGTAAGGTGATCGGTCACGTAGCGCAAGGTTCTCTCGAGTATAAACACCCCTATTTGGAGGTGAGAGAGGCTAAGCGGGTTGGTTACATTGTTGTGGCAACCGACCGTGGCCTTTGTGGTGGTCTGAACGTTAACCTTTTCAAAAAGGTTATTGCAGACGTGAAAAGCTGGAAAGCCCAAGGTGCAGAATTTGAATTTTGCCCAATCGGCGCACGTAGTGTGCAGTTTTTCAAAAACTTCGGTGGACAAGTGTCTGCTCACGCTTCAGGTTTAGGCGATGCTCCAAAGCTCGCTGACTTGATCGGGACAGTCGGTGTCATGCTAGAAGCTTACAACGAAGGCAAGCTGGATCGTCTGTACGTGGTATTTAACAAATTTGTGAATACTATGACGCAGACTCCTGTGATCGAGCAGCTGCTACCTTTGCCTAAATCAGAAGATGATGAAACTGCTCATCGTTGGGATTATATCTACGAGCCAGATCCAAAAGCACTTTTGGATACCTTATTGGTCCGTTATGTAGAATCTCAGGTTTACCAAGGTGTTGTTGAAAACATTGCCTCTGAACAAGCTGCCCGTATGGTGGCGATGAAGTCGGCAACAGACAACGCTGGTGAGCTTATCAACGACTTGCAACTGGTCTATAACAAGGCCCGTCAGGCTGCGATTACGCAAGAACTGTCGGAAATTGTTTCTGGTGCCTCTGCGGTTTAGGTTAGGTAACGAATACAAGTTTTAGAGGATTAATCATGAGCACAGGTACTGTTGTCCAAGTGATTGGCGCGGTTGTGGACGTAGAGTTTCCACAAGATGCCGTACCTCAAGTATATGACGCTCTGAAAATCGTAGGTGAAGGCCCGTGTAATGGTTTGGTGCTGGAAGTTCAGCAACAACTAGGTGGTGGTGTAGTTCGTACCATCGCTATGGGTTCTTCTGACGGTCTGCGTCGTGGTCTTGAAGTAGTAAACTCAGGTTCACCTATTACTGTTCCTGTTGGTACCGCCACTCTTGGCCGTATCATGAACGTATTAGGCGAGCCTATTGATGAAGCGGGTCCAATCGGTGAAGAAGAGCGTTATGTGATTCACCGTACAGCTCCTTCATACGAAGATCAATCAAGCTCTACTGAACTATTAGAGACTGGCATCAAGGTTATTGACCTTGTTTGTCCATTCGCTAAGGGCGGTAAAGTTGGTTTGTTCGGTGGTGCGGGTGTTGGTAAAACAGTTAACATGATGGAACTGATTAACAACATCGCTAAAGCCCACTCGGGTCTTTCTGTATTCGCCGGTGTAGGTGAACGTACTCGTGAAGGTAACGACTTCTACTACGAGATGAAAGATTCTGGCGTTCTCGACAAAGTGGCCATGGTTTATGGTCAGATGAACGAGCCTCCAGGTAACCGTTTGCGCGTTGCACTGTCTGGTCTGACTATGGCAGAGAAGTTCCGTGACGAAGGTCGTGACGTACTGTTGTTCGTTGACAACATCTACCGTTATACCTTGGCCGGTACTGAAGTATCTGCACTGTTAGGTCGTATGCCTTCTGCGGTAGGTTATCAACCAACATTGGCTGAAGAGATGGGCGTTTTGCAAGAACGTATCACTTCAACTAAGACCGGTTCTATTACCTCTGTACAAGCGGTATACGTACCTGCGGATGACTTGACCGATCCGTCACCAGCAACAACCTTCGCTCACTTAGATGCGACTGTTGTACTGTCACGTCAAATTGCTTCTCTGGGTATTTACCCAGCGGTTGACCCATTGGATTCGACTTCACGTCAATTAGATCCATTGGTTGTTGGCCAAGAGCATTATGATGTTGCTAACGGCGTGCAAACTGTACTGCAACGTTACAAAGAGCTGAAAGACATTATTGCGATTCTGGGTATGGATGAATTGTCTGATGAAGACAAAACAACTGTATTCCGTGCTCGTAAGATTGAGCGTTTCTTATCTCAGCCTTTCTTCGTAGCAGAAGTCTTTACTGGATCTCCTGGTAAGTACGTTTCTCTGAAAGACACTATCCGTGGCTTTAAGGGTATTTTGAACGGTGAGTTTGATCACCTGCCAGAACAAGCGTTCTACATGGTTGGCTCAATCGATGAAGTCATCGAGAAAGCGAACAAAAAGAAATAACTAAGTAGCAATACTTAGTTTCTTAAGGAGAACGGGATGGCAGCCATGACAGTACATCTTGATATAGTAAGTGCAGAGAGCAAAATCTTCTCTGGTCGTGTAGCTTCGCTGCAAGTGACTGGTTCAGAAGGTGAGTTGGGCATAATGCATGGCCATGCTCCTTTGCTGAGTTATATCAAACCTGGCATGGCGCGCATCGTCAAGCAAGACGGCAGTGAAGAAGTGTTTTACCTTTCAGGTGGTATTCTGGAAGTACAACCTTCTACTGTTTCCGTATTGGCTGATGTGGTTATGCGTGCCAAAGATATTGATGAGCAAGCGGCATTAGAAGCTAAGCGTCGTGCAGAAGCCCATATGGCTAATGCAGGTGCTGACTTCAATTATGACGCGGCTATGGTTGAACTAGCTAAGGCTATGGCTCAATTACGTGTTGTTGAAACCATCAAGAAAAACATTGCCAGATAAGGTTATTGTTTGTGAAAAAAGGCGACCATAAGGTCGCCTTTTTTGTGGCTGAAATTTGGGTAAGCGTGTTTTTGAGCTATTCCTATCGCTATCCGCTTCGCTTTTCTATGTGCTTTCCGTTAAAATTGCGCTACAAAATCGACCGTAATTTTTTCACCCTCTTGGGTATTTGTTCAAGGATATGACAATGGCATTAAATGTAGTGATCTTAGCAGCTGGCAAGGGAACACGGATGCGCTCTGACCTTCCTAAGGTATTACATCCCATCGCCCACAAGAGCATGGTGCAACATGTCATAGATACCGCCCATAAAGTGGGTAGTGACGCGATTCAGTTAGTCTACGGTTATGGTGCTGATAAGCTAAAAGCCAGCTTAGGTGAGCAACAACTTAACTGGGTATTGCAAGCTGAGCAATTAGGCACGGGTCATGCGGTTGCGCAAGCGAGCCCGCATATTGCTGACAATGATACTGTGCTCATTCTTTACGGCGATGTGCCACTGATTCAACAATCAACCCTTGAAGCCTTACTCGCTGCTCGCCCTGAAAATGGTGTGGCTATTTTAACGGTGAATTTAGCCAATCCTATGGGTTATGGCCGTATTGTCCGTACTCCCTGTGAAGGTCAAGAACAAGGAAAAGTCATCGGTATTATTGAGCAGAAAGATGCTACAGCAGAGCAGCTACTGATCAACGAAATCAATACCGGCATCATGGCCGTTCCAGGTAAACAACTTAAAGCTTGGTTGAGCCGTTTATCGAATAACAATGCCCAAGGCGAATATTATCTAACGGATATTATTGCCATGGCGCACGCTGATGGCGTTGCTATTGATACTGCTCAACCACAATCTGCGATTGAAGTGGAAGGCGCCAATAACCGCGTGCAACTGGCGCAACTTGAACGCGCTTACCAAGCCCGTGAAGCCGAAAAACTGATGTTGGCGGGGGCGAACCTGCGCGATCCAAGCCGTATCGATATCCGTGGTGACGTCACCGTCGGTATGGATGTGATGATCGATATCAACGTGATATTCGAAGGCAAAGTGACCTTAGGTAATAATGTTACTATTGGCGCTGGAGCGATTTTAATCGATTGTGAGATTGCCGATAACGCTGAGATCAAACCTTACTCTATTATCGAAGGCGCTAAACTGGGCGTTGCTGCCAGTGCTGGCCCATTTGCCCGTTTACGTCCGGGAGCAGAACTTAAGCAAGATGCACATATAGGTAACTTTGTTGAAGTGAAAAAAGCGGTGATTGGCGTGGGATCAAAAGCTGGACACTTAGCCTATTTAGGCGATGCCGTTATAGGTGATGGCGTTAACATCGGTGCTGGCACTATTACTTGTAATTATGATGGTGCGAATAAGCATCTTACCGTTATCGAAGATAATGTCTTTGTTGGCTCAGACACTCAGCTAGTGGCACCTGTCACTATCGGTAAAGGCGCAACCTTAGGCGCTGGCTCAACCATTACCCGCGATGTGGGTGAAAATGAGTTAGTCATTACCCGTGTTAAACAAAAGCACCTGACGGGTTGGCAACGTCCAGTCAAAATTAAAAAGTAAGTTTATTTAACTCAACTGAGTATCTATAAAGCGGCCATGTGCCGCTTTTATATTTAGTCAGATTGTTGGAAATTAGATTCGTTTAATTCAGATGGAAAACAATAAAAGTCACGTAATTAAGGTTGAGTTAATCCTATTGTGGTATTTGCAATCTATTGGTTTTAAACAGATTTAGATCTATATCACAGCTAATTGTAAATTCGTGTAAAGAAGATTAAATAAAAACACTTCTCATTTATATTGCCTGCAATTCTAAGACGAAAGGTCTAATTGAGGTGTTGGCAATGGTATTTAAATATTCAGTTGTAGGTTTGGCCGTAGGTTCGGCATTAATGGCTATGCCTGTGTTGGCAGAGGTGGCTAGCGACGCAAATATCGAGCGCATTAATGTTACTGGCCGCACTTTTAACGATTATAAAGTGGGTACAGCATCAGGCGCCATGCGCGGTGATATCGACTTAATGGATACCCCACAATCAGTTAATGTGATCCCCGATTTTGTCACGGACGAACAGCTGGCGACTAACCTCGCTGAAGTGTTAGTTAATGATTCCTCTATCACTGCAGGAACCCAGCGTTGGAACCGCCAAGTTTTTAGCATCCGTGGCTTCGAGTTAGATTCTGGTAATGGTTATCTCATCAATGGCCATCAGCAATGGTCCCATTACGTACAACCCATCGAAACCCTGCAGCAAGTCGAAGTGTTAAAAGGCCCTTCGAGCATGTTGTATGGTCAATCTGGCCCTGGTGGTTTAGTGAATATGGTCACTAAGAAACCAACCTATGATTCAATGCTTAACTTAGGTTTTGATACCGATGGCTACGGTTCTACCCGTGCACAGCTCGATGCGGGTGGCAGTTTAAACGAAGCACAAAGTATTCGTTACCGCGGTGTGTTAGTGAAGCAAGATACAAAATACTGGCGTGAGTATTCCGCTAATGATGAGAACCAAGAGCGCGATCGCTGGTTAGGTTATCTCAACATGGAATTTGACCTAAGCGACGATTTGTTACTGTCGGTTAAATACGACCATACCCAAGATAAAGCGGATATCGATGCGGGTGGTTGGTTAGATAAACAAGGTAATGTCATTGGCGAACGTAAAACCGTTTGGGATGCGCCTTGGGCCTTTACTGACAATACAGTGTCAAACTTAGGTGCCGATCTGACTTGGCATATGAGTGACAACTGGAAAGTCAAAGCGGGTTATAACGATCAGCAGTTTAATCGCCAACGTTTTGATTCTGCGCCAAGTTTGATTGAAGGCTCCGAAGATCCATTCAAGGATGGTTATAAGATTAAACCCTTCGATCGTTACGATGATTGGCAGCATAAAACCGCTTATGCCGATTTCACCGGTGAATTTGCGTTGGCGGGAATGCAGCATCAACTGCTGATTGGGGCTAACTATCTCGATTATTTCTATCAGCAACAAATTCACCGTGGGGCAGCTCAAACGGTTATTCCTGGGCAGCCTATTACTCAGCCTGCTCTCGATTACCACACAAAACCCAAAGGTAACGCGAGTACCTATAAGTATTACGGTTTCTACCTGCAGGATTTAATGACGCTTAATGAACAATGGAAGTTACTTGCAGGTGTACGTTACGACGAACAGAAGAAAGACGCTATAGGTGGGAACAGCTATGCCGTGTCGCCTAAGTTTGGGGTGATTTATTCGCCAATGGCTAATGGCAGTATTTACATTAATTATTCAAAAAGCTTTACACCACAGGGTTCAGTGACAAGTTCAGAAGATGTAAATGAAGGAGATAACCTTAAGCCTGAATACGGTACTCAATATGAATTAGGGACTAAGTGGGAGTTGTTTGATGACAGCCTACTGTTAACAGCAGCACTTTTTGATATTACGGTTTCTAATGTCACCATAGAGCAAGATATTCCCGAAACGAGTGATGGCAAGAAAACTATTACTACTCAAGGTGGCGAGCAGCATCACCGCGGTTTTGAAGTTGGTGCCCAAGGTCAGTTAGGTGAAAGCTGGTTTGTGACTTCTTCTATGATGTATTTAGATGCCGAATATAAAACGGGTGCTGGCAAGATCGATGGGAAAATCTTAGATGGTAAAACACCTGTCGATGCGCCTGAATGGTCGGCGAATATCTGGACCCGTTATGAAGTGACTGATAACTTTGCTATGAACTTTGGTGCCATTTATGTGGGTGATCGCTTCGCCGATAAAGATAACAGCATTACTAAAGGCGGCTATGTGCGCTTCGATATAGGTGCAGCCTACACTATGGATATCATGGGTAAAGATGTGAGCCTTCGTGCCAACGTCAGAAACCTATTCGATACTGAATATTTAGACGGTGGCAGCGATAAGATGGTGACTATCGGCCAAGGCCGTAACTTTAGTGTTGCCGTCGAAGCTAAGTTCTAAATTTATTAGGTTTTAAATTCATTTAAAGCCGCTTGTCCTTAAATGATAAGCGGCTTTTTTTATTGGCTGATGTTTAAGTTCATTATTACAGAACGATAAAAAATACGCCGGAACATGCGAAACAGTGTTTCGAATACTAGCAAAAAAGTTTCGTTTCACTATAATGCATCTTTCGAATCGAAACTTACCTGAAAGGTTTTATGAACAAACGAAACACACAGCAGCGTCGCCACAGCATAATCACCATATTGAACGAACAGGGTGAAGTGAGTGTTGATGAACTGTCGTTACGTTTTGAAACCTCAGAAGTGACGATTCGCAAAGATCTGGCTGCGCTTGAGAAAACGGGCCTGCTACTGCGCCGTTACGGTGGCGCTGTGGCGATTCCTGACGAAGTGACCCAACAGTTTTCTGCCAAAATCGCGCCTAATAAGCTGTCTATTGCGAAAACCGCCGCGCAGCTGATCAAAGATCACAATCGCATCATTATCGATAGCGGCACTACGACTTCTGGCTTGATTGAACAGCTGAACGATAAGCGTGGGCTGGTGGTCATGACGAATGCATTGCACCTTGCCAATGCCATCCATGAACTTGAAAACGAGCCAACCTTATTGATGACCGGTGGTACTTGGGATCCGCATTCTGAATCCTTTCAAGGTCAAGTCGCCGAGCAAGTGTTGCGCTCATATAACTTCGACCAACTGTTTATCGGTGCCGATGGTATTGATCTTGAACGCGGCACCACTACCTTTAACGAGTTAACTGGTCTAAGCAAAGTCATGGCCGAAGTGTCCCGCGAAGTGATCGTTATGGTGGATTCAGACAAAATCGGCAAGCGGATCCCTAACTTAGAGTTACCGTGGGCTAAGGTGAGTGTGTTGGTCACCGACGATCGTATCGACGAGAGCGCGCTAAAACAAATTTCAGATCAGGGCGTGCGAGTCATGCTAGCGCCCTACGCTCAATAGTGAGTGAAAATAACTTAACAACTTCATTTTTAATTTATAGGTAAAGACTATGTGTGGAATCGTAGGCGCTGTGGCGCAAAGGGATGTGGCTGAAATTCTAGTAGAAGGCTTACGCCGCTTAGAATATCGCGGATATGACTCCGCAGGCGTTGCCGTTATTCACAATGGTGAACTCAATCGCACGCGCCGCGTTGGCAAAGTACAAGAGCTTTCAGCAGCGCTTGAAACTGACCCATTAGCGGGCGGAACCGGTATCGCGCACACTCGCTGGGCGACCCACGGTGAACCGAGTGAGCGTAATGCTCACCCGCATTTATCGGAAGGTGATATCGCGGTGGTGCACAACGGCATTATTGAAAACCACAATAAACTGCGCGAGATGCTAAAAGGTTTAGGCTATAAATTTAGCTCAGATACCGATACTGAAGTGATTTGTCACTTAGTACACCATGAGCTGAAAACTAACAGCACTTTACTTTCTGCCGTACAAGCCACAGTTAAGCAACTCGAAGGCGCCTATGGCACAGTGGTAATCGATCGCCGCGACAGCGAGCGCTTGGTTGTGGCTCGCTCAGGTAGTCCTTTAGTGATTGGTTTTGGTCTAGGTGAAAACTTTGTCGCCTCGGATCAACTGGCACTCTTGCCTGTGACTCGTTCATTCGCCTTCTTAGAAGAAGGTGATGTGGCCGAAGTAACCCGTCGCAGCGTGAGTATTTTCGACTTAAACGGTAATGCCGTTGAGCGTGAAGTCAAAGAATCTGAAATTACCCACGATGCTGGTGATAAGGGCGAATATCGCCACTACATGCTTAAAGAGATTTACGAGCAGCCATTGGCACTGACGCGCACTATCGAAGGCCGTATCGCAAACAAGCAAGTATTAGATACAGCCTTTGGTGATAACGCTGCTGAGTTCTTAAAAGATATCAAACACGTGCAAATCATCGCCTGTGGCACTAGCTACCATGCGGGCATGGCGGCGCGTTACTGGTTAGAAGATTGGGCTGGCGTATCGTGTAACGTCGAAATTGCCTCTGAATTCCGTTATCGCAAGTCGCACTTATTTCCAAATAGCTTATTAGTCACGATTTCACAATCTGGTGAAACTGCTGATACTTTAGCGGCCATGCGCTTAGCGAAAGAAATGGGTTACAAAGCCACGTTGACGATTTGTAATGCGCCAGGTTCGTCACTGGTTCGCGAATCTGATATGGCTTACATGATGAAAGCGGGCGCCGAGATTGGCGTGGCATCCACAAAAGCCTTCACAGTTCAGCTTGCAGGCTTATTAATGTTGACTGCGGTGATCGGTCGCCACAATGGTATGTCTGAGCAAATGCAGGCTGACATCACTCAAAGCTTACAATCTATGCCAGCTAAAGTAGAACAAGCTTTAGGGCTAGATGCTGCGATTGCTGAACTGGCTGAAGATTTTGCCGATAAACACCATGCGTTATTCCTTGGCCGTGGCGATCAATACCCGATTGCGATGGAAGGCGCGTTAAAGCTGAAAGAGATTTCTTACATTCATGCTGAGGCCTATGCCTCTGGCGAATTAAAACACGGCCCACTGGCGCTTATTGATGCCGATATGCCTGTGATCGTCGTTGCGCCAAACAATGAATTGCTCGAAAAACTGAAATCGAATGTCGAAGAAGTGCGTGCCCGTGGTGGATTAATGTACGTGTTTGCCGACGTGGATGCCGAGTTCGAGTCGGATGACACGATGAAAGTGATCCCAGTGCCACACTGCGATATCTTTATGGCACCGCTGATTTACACTATTCCGCTACAGCTATTGTCGTACCATGTTGCGTTGATCAAAGGTACCGACGTGGATCAACCACGCAACCTAGCAAAATCTGTAACAGTAGAATAAATATAAGCATTTAAATAAAAACCGCCTTTATTGGCGGTTTTTTCATTTAGATTCACAACAAAACGACGCTTAACTTACAGCAATAGCAAATGCTGGTGGCTTAGCTTTCTATGCTGGAATGACATCTAGCTCGTGCTGCTTTTTTGCCTCAATGCGTTTCCATACTTTGTCGTGGAAGTAAAACACCACAGTGTTAATCGCGGGTTCAACTAAGGCCACTGCGCCGCCGACGATCACGCTGCCGGTTAATAAATAGGTTACGGTAAAAGCGACGCTAAAATGTAGTACGGCAAAAGTAAGTGTCTTAGTCATGATCTTGTCCTCTAAACAGGCTCCCAGCGGGAATACCTAGATGATAACAATTCTCATTAAAATTAAAAGCCGTGTTTTCAGATTAGTTTAAACGGTTTTATCTATTTATCCGTTGTAAAAAACATAAAGCCCTCACTCTGGAGGGCTTTGGGCTGCTAGCAGTAAAGTAAAGCACTGCTAATAAACTAGTAATGCCAAGGGAAGGCGGAGAAATCTTGATCGCGTTTCTCGAGGAAGGCATCGCGCCCTTCCTGCGCTTCGGCGCTCGCATAGGCTAAACGCGTCGCTTCACCGGCGAATAATTGCTGACCGACCATACCATCATCTGTCATGTTAAAACCGTATTTAAGCATACGCATTGCCGTAGGCGACTTAGAGTTAATCTCTTTGGCCCACATTAATGCCTCGGTTTCTAGCTCTGCATGGGGAACGGATTTATTGACCATACCCATGTCGAAGGCTTCATCGGCGCTGTAGTTAAAACCACAGAAGAAGATTTCGCGGGCACGTTTTTGACCTATCATCTTGGCAAGATATGCGCTGCCATAACCTGAGTCGAAGCTCGCTACGTCGGGATCAGTCTGCTTAAATATCGCGTGTTCTTTCGAGGCTAAGGTTAAGTCGCATACTACGTGTAAGCTATGGCCGCCACCTACCGCCCAACCCGGCACAACGGCGATGACCACTTTAGGCATAAAGCGGATCAAGCGTTGCACTTCTAATATATGTAAGCGGCCCATTCTGGCTTGATCGG
This sequence comes from Shewanella baltica, assembly GCF_900456975.1. Lineage (NCBI taxonomy): Bacteria > Pseudomonadati > Pseudomonadota > Gammaproteobacteria > Alteromonadales > Shewanellaceae > Shewanella > Shewanella baltica. The sequence continues at coordinate 4,832,335 of NZ_UGYM01000002.1, read as the reverse complement.
CTTTACCTTCTTCGGCGCCTTCATATTTATAGCCATCTTTGCCGCGAATACGTTGATCGCCACCCGAACAGAACGCCCAGCCACCATCTTTTGCCGAAGGACCATTACCTGTTAGCAGTACACAACCTACATCAGACCATTGGCGCGCATGATCGAGTGCGATAAATAACTCATCAACGGTTTTAGGTCTGAAGGCGTTGCGGCACTCAGGGCGGTTAATGGCAATGCGAACTGTGCCGTGGGCTTTAGCTCTGTGGTAGGTGATGTCGTCGAATTGAAATCCACTGACTTCATCCCATAGGGTGGGATCAAAAATGTCTGATACTTGTTGGGTCATGATTCATAGGCCTTTGTGCTGTAATGCCTCAAAGGCTAGGCGGAATCATATATAAGGTCAATCACCTAAGCCTAAAGCTTAGCGCTATATAGCAAAATCCCGTTTGCCTATGAGTCGATGATGGTTAGAGGTGATCACAGAGATAAAGCTGATTATCCTTGCTGAACACTGGATGTTCTGGCGCCATAGTGCCGCAATAGTTAGCTTTAAAGTCGGCAATAGACTCGGGTGTCATTGGAATCTGATTAAAGGCTTCGAGTTCTAATGTCGACAAGCGCTCGACGATGTCGGTTCTTACCTTAGCCAATTTATGGTCGATTTTTATGATTTTTGTTCCCGTCATAGAGTCAACTTTATTCTCTATTTTTTTGACCATAGCCTCAGTCTTTGCAATAGGAGCATCTAATTTATCTGTTTCTGTGTATAAGTAATACAAAGCACCCGCGAGTAGCGCCAATATGAGCCAACCTTTCATCTTTTAGTCCAACATAAGTGAATAACCATTAAGAATATGGGTATAATAAGCTAGTTTTCGTCCAATATTAAAGCAGTAAAAGGCTGTAACGATGAACTCAGAATCTAACAACAAGGACTATTCGAAAACCAATCGAATTAAGATTCACCAGCCAGATGCGAGTAAAGCGGATCGCTTTAACCCTCGTAATCGGATTTATGTCCGAGCCATAGACGGTTTGTGGAGTAGCTTACGTCGCCGCATGGGCTGGATTGCCATGTTATTTTTCCTGCTTTTACCTTGGATCCCTTGGGGCGACCGTCAAGCTGTATGGTTTAACTTAGGCGAACAAAAATTTCACGTCTTCGGTTTAACCATTTGGCCGCAGGATCTCACCTTGCTCGCAGCGTTGTTTATGATAGCTGCCTTTGCGCTGTTTTTTGTGACCACCTATCTTGGCCGCGTTTGGTGTGGATACACTTGCCCCCAAACAGTATGGACTTTTATGTTCATCTGGTTCGAGGAAAAACTTGAAGGTGCGCGCAATAAACGCATTAAGTTAGATCAAATGCCATGGAGCTTTAACAAACTCTGGCGTAAAACGGCAAAACATACGGCTTGGCTATTGCTCTCACTGATGACGGCGATGACCTTTGTGTCCTATTTCGTGCCGAGTCGTGAAGTCTATGTCGACGTCTTCACGCTTAATGCTTCTGGCGGTATCTACTTCTGGGTCGTGTTCTTTACACTTGCCACATACGGCAATGCGGGTTGGATGCGTGAAATCATGTGTATCCACATGTGCCCTTATGCTCGTTTCCAAGCGGCCATGTTCGATAAGAATACCTTTATCGTAGGTTACGATACTAAACGTGGTGAGACTCGTGGTCCGCGTTCGCGTAAAGATGACCCAAAAGAGCTAGGCCTTGGCGACTGTATCGACTGTGATTTATGTGTGCAGGTATGTCCTACCGGTATCGATATTCGTAACGGTCTGCAATATGAGTGCATTAACTGCGGTGCTTGTATCGATGCCTGTGACCAAACTATGGATCGTATGGGTTACGAGAAAGGGCTTATCAGCTATACCACTGAGAACAAGTTAGAAGGTATAAAGCAAAAAGTACTGCGACCTAAGCTTGTCGGTTATGGAGTGGTATTGATGGCGATGATATTAGTCTTTATATACTCCAGTGCGACCATAGCACCTGTGCGTATGGACATCATTCGTGATCGTAACCAGCTCTATAGAGAGAACAACCAAGGTTTGATTGAAAACACCTTCACCTTGAAGATTCTTAATAAGACTGAGCAATCCCACGAATACACTATGAGTGTCGAAGGATTGGAGCACTATAAATGGTACGGTCCAATTTCGGTCACTATTGCGGGTGGTGAAGTCTTAACGTTACCTATAAGTGTCGGCATCGATCCGGTTGAGCTTTCTCGTTCAGTTACTGACATAGAGATCAAAGTGAAAACCCATATCGACGGTGAAGAAGTCGAAGTTGAGCAAGAAACTCGCTTCTTCAGTCCATAGATAACAGTATTAATGATGATCTAACTGAGCGTGACTCTATAGATTGTCAGACTTAATCGAGGACAAAGGGGCTTTTTAGCCCCTTTTTTATACGTATCGTTTGATAAGTAAACGTCTAAACCATTAATCGTTATTTTCCTACAAAAAGCCCTTGCGCACTTTCTCAATCTCCCTATAATGCGCATCCACTGACACGGCAGACAGCGAAAGCAAGCTGGCGAGTTAGGTTGAGTTGAATGGCTTACTCTCTGTTGATAATGGCACTTAATTCAATCGCAGCAAGAAGTTGAAAAATACTCCTTGACGCGAAACGGGAAATGCGTAGAATACGCAGCCCTAGCCAACTGGAAGCGTTCGGCGCTCAGTGTGGTACTCATCTTCTCTTACGAGGTTGAGTTGCTCTTTAACAAGATAAAACAAGAAATCTGTGTGGACACTCACAGGTGTTGAGTTAATCGAAATTACTTTACTTTCGAGTGAGTAATCAAAGAATTAAATCAATGAATGAGTGTTCATAGCAATATGTACATAATTTTGGTTTCGCTTTTTTAAAAGCGGAAACAAATGACAGAATTCATTGAGCCGCTGAAGTCGTAAGACGGAAGCAACAAAACTTTAATTGAAGAGTTTGATCATGGCTCAGATTGAACGCTGGCGGCAGGCCTAACACATGCAAGTCGAGCGGCAGCGGGAAGATAGCTTGCTATCTTTGCCGGCGAGCGGCGGACGGGTGAGTAATGCCTAGGGATCTGCCCAGTCGAGGGGGATAACAGTTGGAAACGACTGCTAATACCGCATACGCCCTACGGGGGAAAGGAGGGGACCTTCGGGCCTTCCGCGATTGGATGAACCTAGGTGGGATTAGCTAGTTGGTGAGGTAATGGCTCACCAAGGCGACGATCCCTAGCTGTTCTGAGAGGATGATCAGCCACACTGGGACTGAGACACGGCCCAGACTCCTACGGGAGGCAGCAGTGGGGAATATTGCACAATGGGGGAAACCCTGATGCAGCCATGCCGCGTGTGTGAAGAAGGCCTTCGGGTTGTAAAGCACTTTCAGTAGGGAGGAAAGGGTGAGTCTTAATACGGCTCATCTGTGACGTTACCTACAGAAGAAGGACCGGCTAACTCCGTGCCAGCAGCCGCGGTAATACGGAGGGTCCGAGCGTTAATCGGAATTACTGGGCGTAAAGCGTGCGCAGGCGGTTTGTTAAGCGAGATGTGAAAGCCCCGGGCTCAACCTGGGAATTGCATTTCGAACTGGCGAACTAGAGTCTTGTAGAGGGGGGTAGAATTCCAGGTGTAGCGGTGAAATGCGTAGAGATCTGGAGGAATACCGGTGGCGAAGGCGGCCCCCTGGACAAAGACTGACGCTCAGGCACGAAAGCGTGGGGAGCAAACAGGATTAGATACCCTGGTAGTCCACGCCGTAAACGATGTCTACTCGGAGTTTGGTGTCTTGAACACTGGGCTCTCAAGCTAACGCATTAAGTAGACCGCCTGGGGAGTACGGCCGCAAGGTTAAAACTCAAATGAATTGACGGGGGCCCGCACAAGCGGTGGAGCATGTGGTTTAATTCGATGCAACGCGAAGAACCTTACCTACTCTTGACATCCACGGAATTCGCTAGAGATAGCTTAGTGCCTTCGGGAACCGTGAGACAGGTGCTGCATGGCTGTCGTCAGCTCGTGTTGTGAAATGTTGGGTTAAGTCCCGCAACGAGCGCAACCCCTATCCTTATTTGCCAGCACGTAATGGTGGGAACTCTAGGGAGACTGCCGGTGATAAACCGGAGGAAGGTGGGGACGACGTCAAGTCATCATGGCCCTTACGAGTAGGGCTACACACGTGCTACAATGGCGAGTACAGAGGGTTGCAAAGCCGCGAGGTGGAGCTAATCTCACAAAGCTCGTCGTAGTCCGGATTGGAGTCTGCAACTCGACTCCATGAAGTCGGAATCGCTAGTAATCGTGGATCAGAATGCCACGGTGAATACGTTCCCGGGCCTTGTACACACCGCCCGTCACACCATGGGAGTGGGCTGCAAAAGAAGTGGGTAGCTTAACCTTCGGGGGGGCGCTCACCACTTTGTGGTTCATGACTGGGGTGAAGTCGTAACAAGGTAGCCCTAGGGGAACCTGGGGCTGGATCACCTCCTTACCTATACGACTAACTTAATTCTTGGTCGAAAAATGCTCCTGCATTTTCGACATTCGGTACATCCGTGTACCTTTTGAGTGTTCACACAGATTGCTTGTTTATCTTCTCTTAGGAGAAGTCAGAGCTGAATGCGCCGCTAGCCGGTACGCATTGTTCTTTAACAATTTGGAAAGCTGATAGTATGTAACGTGATGATGTCTGTCGTCATGTTACTTACAAACCGATGTAAACGTGGAAACGTTTGCATCATGAGTTCTCAAACACTTTATTAAGTGTCTTGAATATTCAAAAGTAAATTATTCTTAGTTGAATAGTTTACGTCTAAGGCGCGTCCACTTCTTTGGTCGGAAGTGAGACAAGTAAAACCAAGCTGGTCGCAATGCGACTCAGATGAGTGAAACTCATTTGGGTTGTATGGTTAAGCGACTAAGCGTATACGGTGGATGCCTTGGCAGTCAGAGGCGATGAAGGACGTAGTAACTTGCGAAAAGCGTTGGCGAGCTAGTAACAAGCATTTGAGCTAACGATGTCCGAATGGGGGAACCCAGCAGCATAAGCTGTTATCGCAACATGAATACATAGTGTTGCGAGGCGAACCCGGGGAACTGAAACATCTAAGTACCCGGAGGAAAAGAAATCAACCGAGATTCCCCTAGTAGCGGCGAGCGAACGGGGATTAGCCCTTAAGTCAGTGGGGTGTTAGTGGAATGTGTTGGAAAGCACAGCGGCACAGGGTGATAGCCCCGTACATGAAAACTAACCATTGATGAAAACGAGTAAGGCGGGACACGTGACATCCTGTTTGAATATGGGGGGACCATCCTCCAAGGCTAAATACTCCTGACTGACCGATAGTGAACCAGTACCGTGAGGGAAAGGCGAAAAGAACCCCTGTGAGGGGAGTGAAATAGAACCTGAAACCGTATACGTACAAGCAGTGGGAGCGGTTCTTGAGACCGTGACTGCGTACCTTTTGTATAATGGGTCAGCGACTTACATTTTGTAGCGAGGTTAAGCGAATAGCGGAGCCGTAGGGAAACCGAGTGTTAACTGCGCGTTTAGTTGCAAGGTGTAGACCCGAAACCCGGTGATCTAGCCATGGGCAGGTTGAAGGTTGAGTAACATCAACTGGAGGACCGAACCGACTAATGTTGAAAAATTAGCGGATGACTTGTGGCTGGGGGTGAAAGGCCAATCAAACCGGGAGATATCTGGTTCTCCTCGAAAGCTATTTAGGTAGCGCCTCGAGCGAATACCATTGGGGGTAGAGCACTGTTAAGGCTAGGGGGTCATCCCGACTTACCAACCCTTTGCAAACTCCGAATACCAATGAGTACTACTCGGGAGACAGACGGCGGGTGCTAACGTCCGTCGTCAAAAGGGAAACAACCCAGACCGTCAGCTAAGGTCCCAAAGTACTAGCTAAGTGGGAAACGATGTGGGAAGGCTTAGACAGCTAGGATGTTGGCTTAGAAGCAGCCATCATTTAAAGAAAGCGTAATAGCTCACTAGTCGAGTCGGCCTGCGCGGAAGATGTAACGGGGCTAAGCTAGTCACCGAAGCTACGGGTGCATTTCATTAGAGATGCGCGGTAGAGGAGCGTTCTGTAAGCCGTTGAAGGTGAAGGGGTAACCCACGCTGGAGGTATCAGAAGTGCGAATGCTGACATGAGTAACGATAAAGGGGGTGAAAAACCCCCTCGCCGAAAGACCAAGGGTTCCTGTCCAACGTTAATCGGGGCAGGGTGAGTCGACCCCTAAGGTGAGGCCGAAAGGCGTAATCGATGGGAAACAGATTAATATTTCTGTACTTCCGCTAACTGCGATGGAGAGACGGAGAAGGCTAGGCTAGCGCGGCGTTGGTAGTCCGCGTTTAAGGTGGTAGGTTGATTTCTTAGGCAAATCCGGGGAATCGCACTTTAGTGTGCAGACTGAGAGCTGATGACGAGGTCCTAAGGGACTGAAGTAGTTGATGCCATGCTTCCAGGAAAATCTTCTAAGCTTCAGGTTAGTGGGAATCGTACCCCAAACCGACACAGGTGGTCGGGTAGAGAATACCAAGGCGCTTGAGAGAACTCGGCTGAAGGAACTAGGCAAAATGGTACCGTAACTTCGGGAGAAGGTACGCTCCTGTTGGTGATGAGACTTGCTCTCTAAGCTGACGGGAGTCGCAGATACCAGGTGGCTGCAACTGTTTATCAAAAACACAGCACTGTGCAAACTCGCAAGAGGAAGTATACGGTGTGACGCCTGCCCGGTGCCGGAAGGTTAATTGATTGGGTTATCGCAAGAGAAGCTCATGATCGAAGCCCCGGTAAACGGCGGCCGTAACTATAACGGTCCTAAGGTAGCGAAATTCCTTGTCGGGTAAGTTCCGACCTGCACGAATGGCGTAATGATGGCCACGCTGTCTCCAGCCGAGACTCAGTGAAGTTGAAATTGCGGTGAAGATGCCGTATACCCGCGGCTAGACGGAAAGACCCCGTGAACCTTTACTATAGCTTGGCACTGAACATTGAACCTACATGTGTAGGATAGGTGGGAGACTTTGAAGTTGTGACGCTAGTCATGATGGAGTCGTCCTTGAAATACCACCCTTGTAGTTTTGATGTTCTAACCTAGGTCCCTTATCGGGATTAGGGACAGTGCCTGGTGGGTAGTTTGACTGGGGCGGTCTCCTCCCAAAGAGTAACGGAGGAGCACGAAGGTTGGCTAAGTACGGTCGGACATCGTACGGTTAGTGCAATGGCATAAGCCAGCTTAACTGCGAGACATACACGTCGAGCAGGTACGAAAGTAGGTCATAGTGATCCGGTGGTTCTGAATGGAAGGGCCATCGCTCAACGGATAAAAGGTACTCCGGGGATAACAGGCTGATACCGCCCAAGAGTTCATATCGACGGCGGTGTTTGGCACCTCGATGTCGGCTCATCACATCCTGGGGCTGAAGTCGGTCCCAAGGGTATGGCTGTTCGCCATTTAAAGTGGTACGCGAGCTGGGTTCAGAACGTCGTGAGACAGTTCGGTCCCTATCTGCCGTGGGCGTTGGATGATTGAAGGGAGCTGCTCCTAGTACGAGAGGACCGGAGTGGACGAACCGCTGGTGTTCGGGTTGTCATGCCAATGGCATTGCCCGGTAGCTACGTTCGGAATCGATAACCGCTGAAAGCATCTAAGCGGGAAGCGAGCCCTAAGATGAGTCATCCCTAGGAATTTAATTCCTCTAAAGAGCCGTTCGAGACTAGGACGTTGATAGGCATGGTGTGTAAGCGTTGTGAGGCGTTGAGCTAACATGTACTAATGACTCGAGAGGCTTAACCATACAACCCAGATGGGTTTTGCTAAGCGAACTTAGACAGAATATCGACACTTGATGAAGTGCGAACTCAAACAAAGCAAATCAGCTTTCCGAATTATTATTAACGTGGTCCAGAGATGGACACGGTAATAAACAGAATTTGCTTGGTGACAATAGCCTTGTGGAACCACCTGATCCCATCCCGAACTCAGAAGTGAAACGCAAACGCGCCGATGGTAGTGTGGGGTCTCCCCATGTGAGAGTAGGTCATCGCCAAGCGCCTAATTATCTCATTGAGATGTAACGAAGCCAGCTGAATAAGCTGGCTTTTTTGCGTCTAGAATTTGTAAAATCAGCGTTAATACAGAACATTGTTCTATTCGTTTTAGCTTTGGTCATTTCGCTAGTTCTTTACGTTTTTTCCTTCCTTTATTTCAGACTTTTATACTCTAAGTTGATTATTTACATCAAGATCTCGCTTAGTTTGATAAGTCCTTTTGCTTAGTGGTTAGTTTCCCGTTAGCATACAAAACTATTCACATTTTTGTTAAAGGCTGTCTGTTGCCTATGCTTCGTAAGCTTTCGCTCGCGGTACTACTCCCTCTGTGTATGCTGACACTATATTTAGTGTTGGTCATAGGCGAGTACCTGTTTGAAAGCGATCAAGTGCGCGCTGAATTGGCGCAGCGACAATCAACACTGATAAAGCAGCAGTTGTTCCGGATGCAGAATGTGGTTCAATCGGCGCAGGCTTTACAGGATATGGAGCGGATCGAGCAGGAAGTTTCCTTAGCTGCGCTGGATATGGGCACTATGGTGTATATCTTGGTTGATGCTGAAAGCCGTATTCGTTTTGCTAATCATACTGTGTGGCGTGATAGCAATGCGACTCAAGTCATCGATGGTTATGATGTAGATCTTCACCGCTCTGTGGTTCAAGCTTTTTTTCCGCAGATCCTCGTTAATCTCGACCGTTTAACTATTCAAGCATATTATCCCGTTCTTCCCCAGTATGGTGGTGCGGTTGATTTGATTTATCTTGAAGCCGATTTAGCGCCTTTAGTTGCCGAAGCTTCCGCTAAGTTACAACAACGTTTTATGCGGGTTTGGGGGCTGGGTGGATTATTACTGATTGGTTTTACCTTCATTCTCTATTTCCTGTTGATCCGTCCATTCCAAATATTAAGCGAGGCCGCTAAACAGGTAGGGACTTCTTCCTTTTCGACATCGATCCCATGGAGCTCATCAGAAGTCTTATCATTGCAAGCCAGTTTGCAGCAGGTACATGAACGTTTGAGTCGTGCCGTGAAACAGTTGAATGATAGCGAACTGCGCTGGCTGTTTGCAGTGGAAGGCTCGCGGAACGGTATTTGGGATTGGGATATCAGTACGGGTGGGGTTTTTCTTTCTGATCGCTGGAAAGAGATGATCGGTTATGCGCCGGATGAATTAGCGGGCGTATTCCAGACTTGGGAAACGCGGTTACATCCCGATGATAGGGATATCGTACTTGATGCGTTGCAGGAGTACGTTAGCGGTAAAAGTAAGGAATTTGAAAGTGTCCATCGCCTGCGACATAGAGAGGGGCATTATGTGTGGGTGCTGGATCGCGGCATGCTGGTTGATTGGGACCCTCAAGGACGTCCTACTCGGATGATCGGCATTCATATGGATGTGTCAGAAAGTGCCAAGAACCATGCTGCGATTAATGAACTTGTGGATCAATCTGTTACGGGTCGCAAGATGTTACCCGATGTCTTTATGGCACGACTGTCGCAATTTTTAATCCAAGGTAATAGTTCAGGTCAATGGGGAGCATTGCTGCTCGTTGAGGTGGATAGATTAGGCTTGGTCGCGACTCTAAACTCCCACGAATTAGAGCGCTTACTCACGCAAGTGGCTGCACGTCTATCGAGTTATTTCACTGAGAATATTACCGTTGGCCGATTGGAGTCCGGTGATTTTGTTTTGCTGGCTAAAGACTTAGCGATTGATGCTTCAGTGGCTGCGCGTCGTGCTTTAGCGCTTGCGAGTGAGTTAAGGCAAGTGATTGCTCGACCATTCCATTACGGTCATCATCACTTTGAGCTCAGCGCGAATGTGGGGATTTGTTTGCTCGACAGCATAGAGACCTTAGATCCAGCTTTAGTCATGCGCCGCGCCGAGCTAGCAACCTTGAGTGCTAAGCTACCTGGGCAAGCGGGATGCGCTTTCTATCATGCTGAGATGGATTTACGTCAGAGCCGTGATGAACAGTTACAACAGGAATTACAGACGGCATTACAGCAAGATAGCATGACGTTAATGTTCCAACCTGTGATGAATGCCCACAGTGAACTGGTCTCGGCTGAAGTGCTCACGCGTTGGTATCGTGCCGATGGCGAGTTTATCCCGCCTGCAGAGTTTGTAGCGTTAGCCGAACAGGGAGGAATGATTGCTGAACTCGACCTTTGGGTCGCTAAACGTGTGAGTCAGTTTATTCAGACATCCCATGCCCAAGGCCGGAGTTTGCCTACTTTAACTCTTAATATCAGTGCATTCTCATTTGGTCAGGCAGATTTTGTTGATGCATTGGTTGCGTTAGTTAAAGAGCATGGTATTGCGGCGAATCAACTGGGTATTGAGCTCAATGAGGTCGCATTGTTAATGCAACCACAGTTTGTGGCTGAGCGCGTGTCTAAGTTGGTCGATGCGGGGATAGGTATCGTCCTCGATCATTTCGGTTCTGGCTCGAGTGCTTTGAGTTGTTTAGCCAACCAGCCATTAGTTGCGGTTAAATTGGATATGAGTTGTATTGATTCATTAGCCGCAATGCCACAAAGAGTGAAGGCGTTGATTGTCTCTGCGCAGCAGTTTAATTTGCACGTGGTGGCTAAAGGCGTTGAATCACCCCAACACTATCAAGCCTTTGTTGAATTTGGCTGTGATGGTTATCAGGGCTATTTATTCAGCCGAGCGTTAAACCAAGTGGACTTTATCCAGCTTGTTTGTCCTCGTCCTTTATTGCGAAGCGTTTAAAGAAGTCGAGGGCATAATTTAAGGCTTGGTTCCGATAGGCGTCTTTTTCCATAAAAATCTCATGGGCAGCCCCTGCGATCACCTTCAATTGGCAATGAGTGCTCACCGCAAGATTCTGGGCTGCATTATCAACAATCTTATCTTCACTCGCTTGCAGTATCAGGATCGGCGTGCGAATTTGCGCTGTTGCCAGTACGCAGGTGTCTGCTGCATCTAAAGACTCTGTCAACCAACGGTTAGTTGGGGAACCGAGTTGTAACTTAGGGGCCGCGTCATACAAGTCTCGATAGGCTTGGTATCTACTTTGGCAATGGGTTAGCTCATTTCCTTTGAAGGGAACCGGTTTATAGTTCTGTCCTCCAAGCACATAGTTAGGTTCGCCGCCATTGAGAGTGGTATCGAGCTTACTTGCTAACCAGCGCACGAATGCTTTTGGCATAGGTAATTTGATGCCATACATGGGCGCTGAAAATGCCGCTGCGGTAAAAATATCGGGATGCTGTTTGAGATACAAAGTGCCAATCGCGCCGCCCATTGAATGGCCAAGTAGCATGAGTTGTTTGTCGTTTTGCGGTAACACTTTCTTCTGCATAAACAGTGCAAAATCATCAATATAATCATTAAATCTTCGCACATGACCCATGTGCGGATTAATTGTCATACGATCCGACAATCCTTGGCCACGGTGATCTATGGCATAAACTGAGTAACCCTGCTGGTATAAGTCGAATACCAATTCTTGGTACTTTAAATAGGATTCAACTCGGCCACTACTGAGAACGATTGCGGTATGCGCTTGGGGATGTTTGACCATCATATAAGCCAGCGTGATGCCATCAGCTGTGATCAGCGTGTCTTGAACAACGCTTTGCCAGAAGGCTTGCTGCTCTGAGGTATTTAAATCGTGTTCAGTCGAAAATGTCGCTTTGGCTTGGCTCATACTCAGTCGCAAATCATTTGGCTTGAATGGTTTGCTAGAGTGTAACAGACAACCATGGGAGTCTGAAAATACCGACTCCCATGGTTGTGATTAACTTAGCGTATCGCCTTTTTAGCTTCAATAAAATCATTGATTTGCTGTTCGAGGATCGACATAGGTACTGAGCCATTTTCGAGCACAGCGTCGTGGAAGGCGCGAATATCAAACTTGTCGCCGAGTTCCTGTTCTGCTTTAGCGCGTAACCGCTTGATCGTTAACTCGCCAATCTTGTAGGACAAAGCTTGTCCTGGCCACGAAATATAACGGTCAATTTCGGTCGTGACATTGTGTAGTGATAGCGCGGTATTGCTGGCCATAAAGTCGATGGCTTGTTGACGGCTCCACCCTTGAGCATGCATGCCTGTGTCTACGACTAAACGCGCCGCCCGCCACATTTCATAGGTTAGGCGGCCAAAGTTACTGTATGGATCTTGGTAGAAGCCAGCCTCCAAACCTAAGTATTCGCAATACAGACCCCAGCCTTCACCGAAGGCAGAGATATAGCCATAACGACGGAAGTCAGGGAGTGACGTTAGCTCAGAGTTGAGTGAAATTTGCAGATGATGACCGGGTACGGCTTCGTGCAAAGTTAAAGCTTCTAACTCGTAGAGTGGGCGCTTATCCAATGCATAAGTGTTGACCCAGTAGTAACCGGGTTCGTCATCGCTGTTCGATCCTGAATATCGTCCTGTGGTGTATTTCGGCGCAATTTCGGCGGGCACTGGCGCTATACCATAGGGTTTACGGGGAAGTTTGCCGAAGTACTTAGGCAGCATGGCATCGGCTTTTTTGGCAATAAATGCCGCTTCTTTGAGTAACTGATCGGCACTGCTGGTGTAGAACTGGGGATCGGTCCGCAGGAAATGTAAGAAGTCGGCAAAGCTGCCTTTAAAGCCAACGGACTTGATGATTTGCTCCATCTCTTGGCGGATACGCTTAACTTCTTTTAAGCCCAGCTCATGCACTTCTGCCGACGTCATATTCAAGGTCGTATAGTAACGAACTCGATTCTCATAAAACTCAGCACCGTTAGGTAAGCTGCTGGCCGCGATATTTTCCCGTGCATTGGGAATGTACTCTTTGGTCATAAAATCATAGAAGTTTTGATATAGCGGTAGGACTTTTTGCTCGACTAAGGCGCGACCTTCTTGGGTCAGCTGAGTTTTTTGTGCTTCAGTGAAATAGCTGGGGTATTGGGTAAAAGGTTTGAAATAACCGCTCTTTTCCACAGGGACGATATAAGCACTGATACTGTCTTCAAAGCCATTGAGTGTCACTTTAGGCGGCGTTATTCCCTCGGCTAATCCTTGTTTCAGCCAGTGAGTTTGCTGGGCGAAATAGGTCGGGAGTGCATTGAGTTTGGCAATATAGTTGCGGTAATCCTCAAGGGTGTTGAATCTTCCCTGTGCGATTGAGGTGATATAAGCGTGGAAGCCGCTTTCCGCGGTAATGGGCAAGTAATAATCTTTAAAGCGATACAGGTCGACATCGTTTTGGATCTGATCTTCCAGTATTTGAGCGTTAATCTTATCTTCTTTACTCAAACTGCTGCGGTCGAGTGCTTTGAGCTGCGCTAATACTGCGATTTGGCCTTGATTGAGCTTAGCGAGCGCAGCTGGCGAGAGATCCGATAACTTTCCTGCGGCACTGGCATCACCCATGCTGTAAGCCATTTCAGGACTCGCGCTGAGCTGTAATTGCCAGCTTTGGTCGATAATCGCCTGCAGCGCGGGAGCTATGGGCTCAACTTGCGATTGTGTTGTCGATATTGCCTGTGGCGCTGCGGTTTGGCTATTTTCTGTGATTTGAGTGGCACTGCAGGCGCTTAATGCGCATATCAATAAACTGGGGGTTAAGAGTTTATGCATAGTCGATCTCTGATATTTTCTTTGTTATTGAAGTCATTATGCCTGATGAATACGGCAGTTCCTTGTATGGATATTAAGCAGAATTGTGACTGAATGTGAATTTAAATGCGTTTGGCGCATAAATGCCCCTGAAAATGCGTGTTAAACTTAGTGTCCGCCCGCGACCAAATAACAAAAGCATTGGCTGGGTAGTTCAAATAGGGGTTAAATATGATTGATACATCCATTCCATTGGTGGATCTGCATCGTCACCTAGACGGTAATGTGCGAGTAAACACCATTTGGGAACTAGGACACCAACACGGCATTGCGCTACCTGCCGATTCTTTAGAGACTCTCGCACCTTTTGTGCAAATTCAGGGGAAAGAAACTAGCTTAGTCGCCTTCTTAAAGAAGCTCGATTGGATGGTTGGCGTACTCGCTGACTTGGATGCGGTTAAACGCGTTGCCTATGAAAACGTTGCCGATGCGGCGTTGTCTGGCTTAGATTACGCTGAGTTACGTTTTAGTCCTTACTATATGGCGATGAACCATAAGTTACCGATTGAAGGCGTAGTTGAAGCGGTAGTCGACGGCGTTAAAGCGGGCTTAAAAGACTATAACGTGAAGATCAATTTGATTGGTATTTTGTCACGTTCATTCGGTCAAGCCGCTTGTACTCAAGAACTTGAAGGCTTACTCGCCCATAAACAACATCTCGTGGCTATGGACTTAGCTGGAGATGAAATGGGCTTCCCTGGCGAGTTATTTAACGATCACTTTAAACGTGTTCGTGATGCTGAACTGGCGATTACGGCTCACGCCGGTGAAGCCGCGGGTTCACAAAGTATGTGGCAAGCGATTCAAGAACTTGGCGCGACGCGAATTGGTCACGGGGTGAACGCGATTCACGATCCTAAGTTGATGGAATATCTTGCTAAGCACCGTATTGGTATCGAATCTTGCCCAACCAGTAACTTGCATACTTCTACTGTCGCTTCTTACGCTGAGCATCCTTTCCGAACTTTTATGGATGCAGGCGTATTGATCAACTTAAATACCGATGATCCCGGTGTGAGCGCTATCGATATTAATCATGAGTATCGTATTGCTAAAGCTGAACTCAAATTAACCGATGCCGAGTTAGCGCAGGTGCAACGCAACGGCGTTGAAATGGCGTTTTTATCCGACAGTGAGCGCAAAGCGCTGTATGCCGCTAAGGTATAAGCTCTGAGTCATTAATAAAAATAGCTATAAATAAAAAATCCGACTCTAGAGTCGGATTTTTTTATGAGCGTTCACGAGTGCAGCTATATGCGCTTTAGATCACGCGCGAGAACTGTTGCTGACGTGCTTTTTGACGATAGTAAAGATCGAAGCACATACAGATATTGCGGATCAATAAACGGCCAGTTGGGCTGATAGTGATCTGTCTGTCGACGATTTCAACTAACTTGTCATCGATAAATGTCTGCATTAACTTAAGATCTTCCGCGAAATAGGTTTCGAAGTTAATCCCCAATTTTTCATCAATTTTCGCCATATCCAGTTCGAAATGGCAAATCAGCTGTTTAATCACTACGCGGCGGATTTCATCGTCACGGTTCAGGCTACAACCTTTCCACAAAGCATGGCCTTCCTTATCTATGGCTTCATAGTAAGGGCGGATATCTTTCTGGTTTTGCGCATAGCAGTCGCCAATCTGGCTGATGGATGACACGCCAAGACCTAACAAATCGCATTCTTCTTGGGTGGTATAACCTTGGAAGTTGCGGTGCAGTCTACCTTCGCGCTGTAACTTGGCTAACTCGTCATCGGGTTTAGCAAAGTGGTCCATACCGATATATTGGTAGCCCGCGCCAGTTAAGGTCTCGATAGTTTGGTGCAGCATTTCGAGTTTTTGTTTTGGCGAAGGTAAATGCTCGTCTTTGATCTTACGTTGAGCGGCAAAGCGCGCAGGTAAGTGAGCATAGTTAAATACCGATAGACGGTCAGGCGATAAATCTAAAACGCGCTGCATAGTGACGGCAAAGGTTTCTGGCGTTTGGTGTGGCAAACCATAGATTAAATCTATGTTGGTTGACACAAAACCCATGGCTTTCGCTTTGGCCATCAAGTCGAAGATAAATTGCTCGTCTTGTTCGCGATTAACGGCAATTTGTACTTCTTTATTGAAATCTTGTACGCCAATGGAGATCCGGTTGAAGCCCGCTTCTTTCAATGTGTCGAGCATTGACAGTTCTATCTCGCGAGGATCGACTTCAATCGAGTACTCGCCTTCTTCCGCAAAGTTAAAGTTAGCTTTAATCAATGACGTAAGTTTAAGAATCTGCTCAGGATTTAAGAACGTAGGTGTACCGCCGCCCCAATGCATTTGGGTCACACTGTAATGTTTAAACAGGGGCGCACGTTTGATAATTTCTTGGCTTAAATATTCAATGTACTGATCGGCTTTGTGTTGGTGGCGGGTGATGACTTTATTACAGCCGCAGTAATAACAAAGCTTGGCGCAGAACGGGATATGAATATACAGCGACAGTTTATCGCTTTTGCTATTTTCAATGGCCGTTAGCAGGTTTTGTTCGGTGAATGTGTCATCGAACTCCAATGCCGTTGGGTAAGAGGTATAACGGGGACCGCTGTAGTTATACTTTTCGATCATCGACTGATCCCAGCTAATCTGAGTGGGCTGCTTCAAGGCGTGTCCTCCGTGGGTAAATTAGCAACAAGCGAAGTATGCAAGGTTCTTAAGTAAATAACCTTGATCTAGGTTGTAAAAATGACGTCTGTCTTTTTAGAAGTTACGCAATATCTATCAAAAAAGTACGCTTGTCTGTCGATATGTGGTGGTTTTGTGCGCAGGCTCACGGGAGAAAGCAGAGCAAGATTGGAGTGGGTTTTATCGAGATGACCTCAAAACCACAACATAAGTGGTCTTGAGGTATAACAATGAGCGGGTTTAATGCATCGCTTTGGCTTGGTAATCCGCCAGCTTTTTCGCATCATCACTAATGCCTTGCTCTAATGCCGCTTCGGACTTCATTCTGATCAAGTCTAACTTCATCCTTTCTTGCTTAGGCAAGGCTTGGCGAGCATCCATGATGGGATGATCTTTAATTAGCTCAAAGTGTTTGAATAATGAAGGGTAATCAGGAGCCACGCGCTCACTCAATGACAGGATTTCAAATAATCTCCCAATTCTGACCACGCCTTCAGAGATCTCACAGCGGTCTTCAATCATGGCTGTGGCGATATAGCGGATATCATCTAAAACTTGGGCGCGTTTTGCATTCGCCGTGACTTCACGCTCGGCTTGTTCGGCCTGCTGACGCTTTTTTTGCTGCTTGAGTTTTAGGATTAAGAAGGTGGCGTAGCTACTAAGCGCTACTATGATGATAAAACCGAGAATAATGATAGCCGTAGACACAGAGACTCCTTATATGAATGGCATAAGGAGCACAGCTAAAAAACTGAGTTCCCTATGCCTTAGCACTGAGAGGTTTAGAACTTGTCTTGATAATCTTTCAGTAAGTCAGCGCCTGATTCGAACTTGTCGAACAACTCATCGTCAGACAAAGACTTAGCTGGTGATGAAGGTGCATCATCATCCATATCATCGCTAATGCCCAGTTTAACCATCAGAGCTTCAATCTTATTCAGCTGTTGATCTAACCATTTTTGGTCAACATCGTTGAGATCACGGCCTTCTTCAAGCATATCTAACAGCTGATTTAGTCTTGGATCTTCTTCCAATTTCAGCAGTTTTTGCTCGTCAGTCAGCTTCGCTTGTTTCACTTTTGGCTGAGCGGCTTTATCTGTAACCACTGCCGCTGGAATCGCTAAAGCAATAGGCTTCTTGCTGCCATGACGCGGGTCTTTTTTCTTCGCTGCCTGCTGTTGCGGCGCTTGCGCTAAAATTAAGCTTTCGTTATGACGACTGCCTGATTTATTGCCAGAATCTTTACGTTTGCCAGTCGCTACAGCGCGATCTTGCTTCTTCACTCTTGGCTGTAACTTAGGGCTGTTCTCGCCGCCCTTGCGTGTTTTCTTGCTACGAGACATGGTCTTCTCAATTGTTTACAACGTATGGCCTCGCAGACTAAGGTTGAGCTTGTCTACAAGGTGCGAAATTAGGCCGAGTGTTATACCAGATTATGATGTTTTTTGCATCAAAACGAGGTCCTTTGCGGCAAATAATAGTTCAAAATCGCTATTGTTTGCTAGGTACTCGAAGGTTTGTCGCTGGTAAAAGCTCACATGGGTGAGGTTGTTCTTGTAATGCCACTTAGCAAAACCATCTAATTCAGTCAGTAACGGTGTGCTTATCGCTAACCAACCACCAGAATGCAGTAGTCGAGAGAGTAAGGCCCACTCTTTTATTGGGTACTGAAAATGTTCAAAAACGCGATAACAGCAGATAAAATCATATTCTTGCTTTAACACATCATGATTCGGGGCAAAAAAGGGATCGTATTGGTTTAACTTGTGGCCCGCATTTTCTATGGTCGCCAGACTCTCATCATTGAGTATGCGTCCAAAATTCAATCCTAATAAACTACCAGCTTGCTGCTGCTCTAATTGCGCTAACAGCGGCAAAATAAATTGCGATAGCTGCTTTTGCTTCAACGCTATGCGTGAACGACCGTACCTTTGTTTCTCTGCCGCGGGTGGTAAATGGCTATTGGCATCCGCAAAGGTTAACTCACATGTCTTGCAAACATAAAAACTCCGTTTTTTATCTTGATGAAGGAGTTGTGTCTGACTGTTATGACAAAGAGGGCATCTGGGCATTGAGTCTGCTGAAGTGGTTATTAAGGCTTTGATTGTACCAATTATATTGGTCGAGTGCACATTTTAGACACTGGTGGTGTATTTACACCAAAGAAAAAAGGCGGCAGTTAAACTGCCGCCTTACAAAGGGTGCTTTAGCACCTTATCCTGATTCCAAGTATCCATACTTGCTATGCGACTTTCCCGGTCGGTATCCTTCTTTTTTTTACTGCTTTCCCTGCATTATTTTTGTTAACGGTCTTCCAGACACTTTATTTTTTTCTGTCGCCATCCTGACCACAGTTTCCGTAGATGGTCTCGCGACACATCATTGTATAGCATCGTCATCACTGACGTTTAGTTAACCATCCATGTTACTTAAGTACCTTCCAGTGATAACAAGCATCCAGCCAGTGCATCCTAAGCTTATAGCTTCCTTTGCTACAGTTTACATCATGTAAACTGTGTCCTGATGGGGCAAGTTCCCCTGAGTGTAAGGCGTTTTGCTAGAAGCAAATTGGCGTTATCGGCCATCCCTTACAAAATTGTGCTGACCTGGATTTCAAGTGGAAATCACGACTCTTGTTATTATTAGAGAGTGGTCTTAAGTATATTATTGTTATTGAGTGTCTTTATTCTTATATCTTGAATGTTAATTATACCGAAACCTGTAAGTTATTATTAATCTTTTTGTACAAACAGATGGGTTTATCTCGGTACGGGGCTTATTAAACCCAAATCTGTGATCTATGTCAAGCATGAATCTTATGCAGTTTACGTTCACGTCAACTTGGTGGTGTAAAAAAAGGGTGGTAATACACCCCTTTCTTAACTGACTAAGATTATTTCAGGCTAGAAAGATACTTAGATAGTGCGTCGATATCGCTATCGCTTAGCTTTTTAGCCACATCTTGCATCATGCCGTTCAGATCATTATGACGACCCGCTTCACGGAATTTTGTCAGTTGGATCTTGATGTAATTGGCGTGTTGGCCAGCCAATGTTGGGAAGCCTGCAAGTTCTGCGCCTTTACCATCTGGGCCATGACATGCCATACAAGCGGTAATGCCACGTGAAACATCGCCACCTTTGTAAAGTTTAGCGCCTAACTCAGGGACATCTTTCGCTTCAGCTACTTGGATTGCTTGGCTAGAAAAATATGCAGTAATGTCGAGAATATCCTGATCGCTAAGAGGCATTGCCATGCCACTCATGATAGGATCCATACGACCGTCTTTACCGCCAGTTTGCGCTGCACTACGGAAATCATGTAGTTGCTTTTGGAGGTAAGTGGCGTGTTGGCCCGCAAGTTTAGGGTACATATCGATCATACTGTTACCGTCCATACCATGGCAGGCTGAACAGACAATGATTTTCGTTTTTCCCGCTTCAGCATTACCTTCAGCAATCGCAGGTGAAGATATGGCGGCAATTACAACAGACAGCGCAAGAGCTAGCTTTTTCATGGCGTTCCAACTTCTGGTTAAGATTATTATCCTGAGCTTACTAGGGTGACCCGCAAGCGTGGTAAAATATGATTAATGTGATCGGAGTAATATTTTACACGAAAACGTGGAAAAGTAAGTAATTCTTCATAAATTATGGTATTGCGTAGAAAAATTTCGGAGTAAATAGTGACTGAATCTCGTATAGATTTTCGTAGGGCAAAGTTTTTAATCAGTGCACCTGACATTGCACATTTGGATCAATATCTGCCCGGCGATGTTGGAGTTGAGATTGCATTTGCTGGCCGCTCTAATGCTGGAAAGTCTAGTGCACTCAATGCATTAACTGAGCAAAAAAGTTTAGCAAGAACCAGTAAAACCCCTGGCCGAACTCAATTAATTAACGTATTTGAGTTAGATGCTCAGCGTCGTTTAGTTGACTTACCTGGCTATGGTTTTGCACAAGTCCCGCTTGCGTTGAAAAATAAATGGCAGCAGGCATTAGGTGAATATTTGCAAAAACGCGCTTGTTTAAGTGGCGTGGTTGTCTTGATGGATATACGTCATCCACTAAAAGATCTCGATATGCAGATGATCGAGTGGGCGGTTGCCAGTGAAATCCCTGTGTTAGCTTTGCTGACCAAGTCAGACAAATTAGCTCAAAGCGCTAAGATGAAAACGGTAAATGAAGTGCGTCTGGCGTTGAGTGAGTTTGGCGACTGGGTACAAGTTGAGCCTTTCTCATCGCTTAAAGGAACCGGTAAGCCTAAAGTGTTGGCTATTCTAAATGAATGGTGTCATCCGCAATGGTTGACTGATGAGTTAGATGCGGCGAACAACGCCGAATAATATTGCCTGTTTTGGCATACATTGTCGAGTTTGACTGTGTATGCCGCCCCTCTGTTTTTCCTTATCTTTCCCTCTTGTTAAGCTTTTATCCCTATTAACTTTTCGTCAATTTCAGGCAAAAAAATAGCCGATGACAGTGTCACCGGCCAAAAATATTAGCTCTTTTGGGGAGAAGCTAAATTCAACAAGACTCAAGCACCACCAAATTAGCTTCAATGGTTCTCAATGAATCTAGCATACAGCCAATTTACTTTTTATTAAAGTAAATACTCTAAAATTTACCTAAAGTCTGAAAAAAGACCAAAAAAAAGCCTCAGCAAACAAGTTGCTGAGGCGCCAGAATTTGGCTCATCACTATAAGTGAAATAAAGGTCTGAAAGATAGAACATCTTAACCTCTGTACCCTACGCAGAGAATATTACTCCATTTATCTTTAAATGGAAAACAGTTTTTTCAAAAAAGAGGTAATTATGTGCGCTTGATCTCAGGTTATGAGTGAAAAAGCATCTTAAATTGATCTTAAAATTTCATTAAAAATGCTTAATCGGCTGATTTAGCGGGGAAATCCGAAATTTATATACAAAAGAGATCAATATTTGAGATTTAATGTTTTTACTCTAAATCTTGCTTAATGTTTTAGTGTACGCGTGAGAGAACAACCGTTATGACACTTTTGAGCATATATAGCTGGCTTTAACGCCGTTTCGATTCGTGTAATCACACCCTTGAGTTTCCATCTGCTGCGGCAGTGTATCGATGAGCTCTACTGCTAAATGAATCAGGTAAAGATTGTTTGGTCGTGAGTTATGCATGTTGCTGCCGATGATGTTGCATCGTACTTGATGCTCTAGTGTTTGTGGGGTAAGGAATGTTTAGTTGTGAGTCATGGTTTGTGTCGTCTGTTAAGTTGCGCTGCGCTTAACGAACTAGCGGGTTCTGAATACAGATTGTTTGGCTGTGAGTCATACATTATGTTGCGCCGAACTTGATGGTCTAATATTTGCGGAGTCGAGATTGCTTCGTTGAGAGTCATACATTGTGCTGCCGATGCAGTTTTTCTTAACTTAATGGTCTGATTTGTATTGTGAAAAGATAATTTTCGCACAGTGATGAAAGGGACTCAGTATTGGTGTGCTTAGAGATGATTAAGACGGGAGAGAGCTAACCTGAGTTCAAAATATTGAATTCAGGTTAGCTTTATTTACTTTAAATTATATTGATAGTGTTGGTTTTGATGTCACTAAGGTTAGTGGGCTTCATCCCAGTTATTACCAATGCCCGCTTCGGCAAGCAGTTCAACATCGAGATCGGCGGCTTGTGCCATTAAAGTACAGATTGTCTTTTTAAGCGCTTCTGCTTTATCCGCATCGACTTCAAACACCAATTCATCGTGAACCTGCATGATCATAGTGATTTCGCCTTGGGTTTCTGTCTTGATCCACTGGGCGATATTGATCATGGCCTTTTTGATGATGTCGGCAGCCGTGCCTTGCATTGGGGCATTAATCGCAGCACGTTCAGCACCTTGGCGGCGCATCGCATTACGATCACGGATTTCGGGTAAATAGAGGCGACGGCCAAACAGAGTCGATACATAACCTAGGTCGGCAGCCCCCGCACGCGTTTCTTCCATATAACGTAATACGCCTGGATAACGGGCAAAGTAGGTGTCGATATAGGTTTGTGCTTCATGGCGCGGGATATCGAGCTGACGCGCT
Organism: Shewanella baltica; assembly: GCF_900456975.1. NCBI lineage: Bacteria > Pseudomonadati > Pseudomonadota > Gammaproteobacteria > Alteromonadales > Shewanellaceae > Shewanella > Shewanella baltica. The sequence continues at coordinate 4,809,920 of NZ_UGYM01000002.1, read as the reverse complement.
AAACCAAAGGCTGACATGCCGTAAATTAAGCCGAAGTTAACCGCTTTGGCCCGGCGACGCTGTTCTGTGGTTACTTCATCAAAGTCAGTGCCAAACACTTCGGCAGCCGTAGCTCTGTGAATGTCTTTGCCCTCGGCGAATGCTTTGAGTAAGCCGGCATCTTGGGATAAATGTGCCATGATCCGCAGTTCGATTTGCGAGTAGTCGGCTGCCAAAATTTTACGACCATCAGGTGCGATAAAGGCTTGGCGAATACGGCGACCTTCTTCGGTGCGGATAGGAATATTCTGCAGGTTAGGCTCGCTCGATGATAAGCGTCCTGTTGCCGCATTGGCCTGATGATAGCTAGTGTGCACACGACCCGTTTTAGCATTGACCATGAGTGGCAGTTTATCTGTGTAAGTGCTCTTTAATTTAGATAGGCTGCGATGTTCGAGGATCACCTTTGGCAAAGGGAAATCTAATGCCAATTCGACCAACACTTCTTCTGCGGTTGATGGTGCGCCCTTGGGGGTCTTTTTGGTGATCGGATAACCTAGCTTTTCAAAAAACAATACTTGCAGTTGTTTAGGCGAGCCAAGGTTAAATTTCTCACCGGCAATGTCGTAGGCTTTTTCTTCTAAGGTATCGATTTTACGCGCTAGCTCGTCGCTTTGTTGGCCGAGTAACATGCTATCGATTAATACCCCTTGGCGTTCAATATCCGACAATACTTGGATCAGCGGCAATTCGACTTCGGTAAACATAGCGGCCAGTTCCGCTTCTTTTTCGAGTCTTGGCCACAAATGTTGGTGTAAACGTAGGGTGATGTCGGCATCTTCGGCCGCATAAGGCGCAGCCGTTTCCAGTGGAATTTGGTTGAAGGTCAGCTGTTTTGCACCTTTGCCAGCGATTTCTTCGAAGCTGATATTCTTATGGCCTAAGTACTTGAGTGCTAAGCCATCCATATCATGGCGCGAAGCCACTGAGTTGAAGACATAGGATTCGAGCATAGTATCGAAAGCGACGCCCTGCAGTTTGATACCCGCATTGGCTAAGATACTGATGTCGTACTTAAGATTTTGACCGACTTTCTTAAGTTTTGGATCTTCAAGCAGTGGACGCAGTTTTTCTAGCGCGACGGTTTTATCGATTTGAGTCGGTGCGCCAACATAATCATGGGTCAAAGGCAGATAAGCCGCTTTTCCTGCCTCAACGGCGAAGGAGATCCCGACTAATTCAGCCACCATGTAATCTAAGCTGGTGGTCTCGGTATCTACCGCCATCAAGTTGGCTTTTTTAAGCTTAGCAATCCAAGCGTCTAATTCGGCTTCCGTGAGAATGCAGTCGTACTGCGTTGCAATCGCTTCGACTGGAGTTGAGTCTTCCTGTGTCTCGGATGCCGCATCAATTGAGGTATTTGCAGTGATTTTGTTATCTAAGACTTCGGCTAACCAACGCTTAAACTCCATCTCGCCGTAGCATTTGATCAGTTCATCTTTGTCTGCGGGCTTGATGGTGAGTTCGTGCCAGTCTTGCTCAAGTTCGACATCGGTTTTAATGGTGGCGAGTTCGTAAGAAAGCTTGAGCATATCGGCATTTTCAATGATCTTCGCCGCCATGGTTTTAGAACCCCTAAAGCCGAGCTCGGCGACTTTTTCGGGTTCCGCTAATAAATTACTCACGCTGCCGGCTCCTGTGAGCATAGCGAGCGCAGTTTTCTCACCAACGCCGGGTAAGCCGGGAATGTTATCGGCCTTGTCGCCCATCAGCGCGAGCAAATCTATGATACGGTCTGGACCAACACCAAATTTAATCGCGACTTCTTCTGGGCCCATTATGGTGTCTGTCATGGTGTTGATTAGCGTGACGTTCTCATCGACTAACTGCGCCATGTCTTTATCGCCAGTGCTGATAAGCACTGCACGGTTTTCTAAACTGGCTTGGCGAGCAATAGTGCCGATCACGTCATCGGCTTCGACGCCGGAAATCGAAATCAGTGGTAAACCCAGTGCACGAATAATGCGGTGTAAAGGTTCGATTTGCGAACGTAGGTCATCAGGCATAGGTGGGCGCTGTGCTTTGTACTCGCTGTACATGTCATTGCGGAAGGTTTTGCCCTTGGCATCGAATACGACTGCGATATGGCTCGGCTGATAGCGAGTCAGCAAGCTGCGTAACATATTCACTACGCCATAAACGGCACCGGTTGCTTCGCCCTTTGAGTTTGTCAGGTGAGGAGGCGCATAATAAGCGCGATATAAATAAGAAGATCCATCCACAAGCACAAGTGGGTTTTTAGCGACGGTTGGCATAAGTATTTTTCGTTTATCGATGACTTTGATGGCGCTAAGCATGCCACATAAGCGCTATTTCAGCCACGGCAAAATGACTCCCAGCCTGTGGATAAGTCTGTGAGTGAAAAAGTCAACTGAGAATAATGGCGATGATTACGGCTTAGTGCGATATTTTTAAGTTGTTGTTTTTTATATTTTTAAAAGATTTGTGTGAGTTCAATACTGTTTCTTAAAAAATCTTCCCAATTTGTGGATTTTTTATTGACTCCGTAAAATACATCTAAGGATTGGCTTAATTTTCGGCACCCGTCAGATTCGACGAATTAAGTTAGCACGATTTTTAATCAGATCAACTGGTTTGTTTGTAGTTTGTTAAAACTTAATGACATAAGAAGGATATTTTTAATGAAAAAAGTCGCAGTGTTACTGAGTGGGTGCGGTGTTTTCGATGGAACAGAGATCCATGAATCGGTTTTAACGCTTTTATGCTTATCCAAAGCGGGGGCTCACTACCAATGTTTTGCACCTGATATCAAACAGATGCATGTGGTAGATCATCTCACTGGTGAGGTCGATGCGACAGCAAGTCGTAATGTGCTGGTGGAGTCGGCGCGCATTGCCCGTGGCGAAGTTAAAGCGACCACAGAATTAGCTATCGCCGAATTTGATGCCTTGATCATTCCCGGTGGTTTTGGTGCGGCGAAAAATCTGTGTAATTTTGCGACGAACGGCAGTGAGTGTGAAGTAGATCCGCTGGTCACAGATTTTATCAATGAGTTCATTCTGGCGAAAAAGCCCGTTGGCTTTATCTGTATCGCACCTATGATGATCCCGCGTTTATATTCCCATGGCGTAAAAGGCACTATTGGTAATGATAGCGATACTGTTGCGGCGTTCAATTTGATGGGTGGAGAGCATCAAGTCGCGACTGTGCATGAGATCGTCGTAGATGAAGCGAATCGAATTGTCAGCACTCCCGCTTATATGTTGGCTGGAAGTATTGCTGAAGCGCATTCAGGCATCGACAAGCTGGTTGCTAAGGTACTGGAGATGACTGACGCACGTTAGTTTGAGCGGTTTGTAGAAGTGTAAGAGCGCGTCATTGAACCAAGATAAATCCCCATGCGCTCTTCAGGATTTATCTTGGTATAACGGGATTAGACTGAGCTTGAGGACTTGCGGCTATCGAATAAACCTTGGGCTAACCCTATGAGTAAGCCACCAATGTGGGCACCGTTCGCAACGGCAACCCCTAGAATATCCGTGAATCCCAATGCCAACCAAATCATCATAAAGGCCATATATGATGGTGGAAAGTCTATTCCAGCAGCAGGTTTACGTATCCCCATGACCCAAGTGTAACCCACCACGGCATACACAACGCCGGATAGCCCGCCGAAGTTAGGTCCACCGACATAATATTGGATGACGTTTGGCAGTGTGCCCGCCACAAACAGCAAGATTAGCAATGGTGCTGTGCCGATTCGGGTTTCGATTTTTCCGCCTAAATACCACCACCAGAGCAAGTTAAAGATGACGTGCATGGCTGAAAAATGCAGCAGGCTCGGAGTGAAAACGCGCCAGAACTGGCTGAACTCTGAATTTGGTACCGCGCCAAAATAGGACAGTGCTGCGTAGGTTTGGTTGGCGAACCCTAAGTTCATCGCCGCAAAAATGAGTACACAAACCGCAAAAACGATCAACGTGACTGGGCCTGCGCCGGTAATGAATTGGGTAAACAACTGTAGCGAAGGGGCGCCGTAATCTATCTTAGTTTGGGTATCGCCGTGTTCCCACGAGGCTTGCAGATATTTACTGTCGTAGGGATGAGCCATGAAATGGGCAAACTCTGTGCGCGCTTGCTCCAGATCTTTGTCATGGATGACGAGAATGGCGACACCTTGCTCCAGCGGCTCAATTTGGCAGTCAATGTGTTCACCTTTGAGGTAATCGACAAATGCCTGCGCGGCTCTACTGTTGGGGAGTCGGCCAATTTCTATCATGCATTCGCCTCATGCCAGGCGCTATAGCCGCCGTCTAGGCTGTAAACGTCATCAAACCCTTGCTCGCATAAATACTGTGCCGCATTTTGGCTGCTCATACCGTGGTAACAAACCACCACTAGCGGGCTGTCCATATCGGCTTGGCTAATAAATTGCGCTAGGTTTTCGTTATTCAGGTTAGTTGCACCTGCAATATGGCCGTTGGTGAAGCTATTGCCATCGCGGATATCGACGATTTGCACTGGCTGTGCTTCGGTCATTTGCAGCAATTGATTAACGCTTAAGTGTTTAAAGGAAGACATAATAAAACCTGACAGAGCTAAGAGATGGAAATCAAGATGGGATAAGTGTGCAACAAGGGGCTGCGAGTGTACAGCCCCTATCGAGGTTATGCTCTGCAGGATTAATCCCAGCTGAGGATCACTTTACCCGATTGGCCCGAGCCCATAGCGTCGAAACCTTGTTGGAAATCATCAATCTTGAAGTGGTGAGTGATGATAGGCGAAATATCTAAGCCCGATTGGATAAGGCTCGCCATCTTGTACCAAGTTTCGAACATTTCGCGGCCGTAGATGCCTTTAATGACCAAACCTTTGAAGATCACTTTGCTCCAATCAATCGCCATTTCGCCACCAGGAATACCCAGCATAGCGACTTTGCCGCCGTGGTTCATGGTATCTAACATGGCGTGGAAGGCTGATGGTACGCCAGACATTTCTAAACCGACGTCGAAACCTTCGGTCATGCCCAGTTCTTTCATCACGTCTTTCAGGCTTTCTTTAGACACGTTCACTGCGCGAGTAGCACCCATTTTTCGGGCCAGCTCTAAGCGGTATTCGTTAACGTCGGTGATCACTACATGGCGCGCACCTACGTGACGACATACTGCCGCAGCCATAATGCCGATTGGGCCTGCGCCTGTGATCAATACGTCTTCACCGACTAAATCGAAGGATAATGCTGTGTGCACAGCGTTACCAAACGGGTCGAAGATTGACGCTAAATCATCGCTGATATCATCAGGGATTTTAAAGGCGTTAAAGGCGGGAATCACTAAGTATTCCGCGAATGAACCTTCACGGTTTACACCGACACCAGAGGTGTTGCGGCATAAATGGGTGCGGCCAGCGCGACAGTTACGGCAGTGGCCGCAGGTAATATGACCTTCGCCAGATACGCGGTCGCCAATCTTAAAACCACGCACTTCTTGTCCGATATCAACCACTTCGCCTACATATTCATGGCCAACAACCATAGGAACGGGAATAGTTTTTTGTGACCACTCGTCCCAGTTGTAGATGTGCATGTCGGTGCCACAAATCGCCGTTTTTTTAATTTTGATCAGCAGATCGTTGTGGCCCATTACTGGCTTAGGCGCATCGACTAACCAAATACCTTTTTCGGCTTTTAACTTGCTTAGTGCTTTCATTGTCTTGAGTCCTAAATAATGCCCATTTCTTTGGCAATACGTGTAAAGGCGGTGATCGCTTTGTCGAGTTGCTCACGGGTATGTGCCGCTGACATTTGCGTACGGATACGGGCTTGTCCCTTAGGAACTACTGGGAACGAGAAGCCAATAACATAAATATGTTCTGCTAATAAGCGGTTAGCAAAGTCGCCTGCTAGTTTCGCATCGCCAATCATCACTGGGATAATCGCGTGGTCGGCGCCACCTAAGGTAAAGCCAGCTGCTGACATTTGCTCACGGAAATAACGGCTGTTTTCCCATACGGCTTCGCGCAGGGCTTGGCCTGATTTGAGCATTTCTAATACATGGATAGATGCAGTCACGATTGACGGCGCTAATGAGTTAGAGAACAGGTAAGGACGTGAACGCTGGCGTAACCAGTCGATGACTTCTTTTTTACCCGAAGTGAAACCGCCCGATGCGCCGCCTAGTGCTTTGCCTAAGGTGCCTGTGATGATGTCGACTCTGTCCATCACATTGCAATATTCGTGGGTGCCACGGCCGTTTGCGCCGATAAAGCCTACCGCGTGAGAGTCATCGACCATCACCAGTGCGCCGTATTTATCGGCTAAATCACATATGCCTTGCAGATTAGCAATCACGCCGTCCATCGAAAATACACCGTCGGTGGCGATCAAGATATTACGGGCGCCTGCTTCTTTCGCGGCGATCAACTGAGTTTCTAAATCGGCCATGTCGTTGTTGGCATAGCGGAAACGCTTGGCTTTACATAAACGTACACCGTCGATGATAGAAGCATGGTTTAGCGCATCGGAAATAATCGCGTCTTCTGCATCTAACAAGGTTTCGAATAAACCGGCGTTAGCATCAAAACATGAAGAATAAAGAATGGTATCTTCAGTGCCGAGGAATTCGCTCAGGCTAGCTTCTAGCTTTTTATGGATATCTTGGGTGCCGCAAATAAAGCGCACCGACGCCATACCAAAGCCGTGGCTGTCTAAGCCCTGTTGGGCGGCTTTGATTAGCTCAGGGTGATTCGCTAAGCCTAAGTAATTATTCGCGCAAAAGTTAACAACTTCTTGCTGATTAACTTGAATGGCAGTCTGTTGCGGTGAGGCAATAACACGCTCGCTTTTATATAAGCCTTCGGCTTTGATGTCTGCAAGCTGTTGATTAATCTGTGCGTAGAATGAGGTAGAGGCCACCTGATATCTCCTTAGTTAACTTTATTCTGATTTTGGGAGTGGCGGCATTCTAACTCTAAACCTAATCGGCCTACAGCCTTTTTTTCATGCAGGTTCGCAAGATAAACGAGTTTAGGGCTAAAGTGGTTTTTACATTATAAAAACTAATGTGCAACATAAGTTTGCCACTGTTTGGCTGAGTCTTCTTTTAAGAGGTGTAGAGCGAAAAACGGGCTCGCACTCAGTACTATAATTGCTTTGAGTTTAGTTCCGAATGCGAGTTCCCAACATAGTCGTTTGGGATGACGTTATAGAGATTCTTGACTCGCTAGCGCGTGGTAATGTTGCTCTAGGCGAGTAAACGTCGCGACGGATGTCGGGGTTGCATAGGCTTTGAAAATCATCAGCACCCTTAAAACGCCTTCATAAAGTGTCGCTTTAGTGATGGTCGATGTGCTGGATTGCGTGAGTTGGTAACCAATCCAAAAGCTGACGATCATCTTGATGGTATCTGCCAGTGGCGTGATTTTGTCGCTCTCTAAGTTTAAAAAGCCATCTTGCTTAAGTTTATGCAGCACGTGGCTCGAGCGCGTTAAGACTTGCTGCTGTGCATGCAAATAGCGTTTTTTTAGCTCTTCATCGCGGGCGAGAATATCCGCAAGGTTGGCGTACATGAAGCGGAATTGCCACAAGGTATAGAACATCGCATCGAAGTAGCCGATTAACAGTTCCACATCCACTTGCTTATCTTCATAGGGTTGGAAACCCGATTCGAGATGATTCTCATATAAGCTGAAAATGCAGCGGATAATGTCTTCTTTATTGCGAAAATGGTAATAAAGATTCCCGGGACTCATATTTAAGTGAGCGGCAATGTGATTGGTAGTGATGTTTCTTTCGCCATGCTCGTTGAACAGTTCAAGACTGGCATAGATTATTTTGTCGCGGGTTTTCATAAGTTATCCAAATTGCTAGTGAACGCCACATCATAGATAGAGTTAACCAACGACCGCCATACTGCTGGTAAATTATCCCTAATTTGGTGCATATGCTAACATTGCCGCCATTCAACAGGCAAAACTCATAAGCACGTTTTTAATGAATCGTTTTCTCTATTCCACGATCTTATATTTATTATCCCCTTTGCTAATCGTCTATTTAGCATTTCGTGCTATCAAAAGTCCCGATTACCGTGGTCGTTGGGGGGAGCGTTTTGGATTAACCCAACTAAAATCGACGGATTTACTGATCCATTCTGTGTCTATGGGGGAAACGCTCGCGGCAATCCCTTTGATCCGTTTGATTATGCAATCACACCCTGAGCTAAGTATTACGGTTACCACAACCAGTCCAACAGGATCTGCGCAGGTGCGCAAAGCCTTTGGTGACTCAGTGCAACATTGTTATTTGCCCTTTGACTTACCTTGGTGCGTGCGGCGTTTCTTGCGCCAAGTCTCACCTAAATCTTGCATCATTATGGAAACCGAACTGTGGCCTAACTTAGTTGCTGTTGCTGCTAAACGCGGTGTGCGCTTGATGTTAGCGAATGCTCGCTTATCGGCCAAGTCGGCGGCGCAATATGCTAAGCGCCCTAAACTCAGTCGACCTATGTTGCAACGACTCGATGTTATTGCGGTGCAGACTCAAGTAGAAGCGCAACGTTTTATCGAGTTAGGAGTATCGCCGGACAGAGTGACAGTATGCGGTAGCTTGAAATTTGATCTCAGTATTACGCCTGAGCGTTTAGCTAATGCCAAGCAGTTGCGTCAGGCTTGGGGACGTGAAACCTCGCCGATTTGGGTTGCTGGCAGTGTGCATCCTGGAGAATTTGACGCCATGCTCGCCGCCCATAGGCAATTATTGGCTCTGTGGCCCGATGCCTTGATGATTATTGCACCGCGTCATCCTGAGCAGTTTTCTGCCGTTGCTGAGGTTGTTGCCAGCCAAGGTTTTGAATTAATTCGTCGCAGCAGTAATCTTCCTCTGACGGCAACGACTCAAGTGCTGGTCGGCGATACCATGGGTGAACTTCTGACTTTTTACGGCGCGGCGGACCAAGCTTTTGTCGGTGGTACGCTGATCAATAATGGTGGCCATAATCCCTTGGAGCCAGTCGCTATGGGCGTGCCTGTTATGGTGGGGCCGAACCATTGGGACTTTGCCCAAATTACCCTGATGTTGGCGGATGCTGGTGGGTTAAGGATTGTCGCTTCGTCGGATGAACTGGCGGCTAACTTGATTGCCTATTTTGCTAAACCTGAGTTGCGCCAGCTGGCAGCAAACGCGGGATTGGCAGTGGTTGAGGCAAATCGCGGTGCCTTGCAACGACAATTTCTTCTCGCGCAATCATTAATCAATTAATTCAACAAGATAATTTATTTAGTGGTTCAGGCGCTTTGCATCGCCGCTTGGTAGCCCAGCAGTAGTGATGACCAGTTATCGGCAGTGAAGGCAAGGTTTGGCAGTTTGCCTTGTTCTTTATTAAAGGAGCGTAACAGTCTGTCTAGATTCGATTGCTGCCATTGCGGGCTCGGTGTTTTTAACTCACCGCGGTCGAAATCGATAAGATAAAAGCGTTCTGCCGTTATGGGTGCTGTTTGCGCAGGCTGGAACAGAATGTTTTTGGCATTGAGATCGGCGTGGTACACACCGCGCAGGTGGAATTGGGCGATAGTTGCTCCCAACGCCTGCCATTGCTCTGTGCTCATGACCCCTTTGCCGAGTTTAGCGACTAAATCTTCGGCGCCTTCGACCCGTTCGATAATGATATCGGCGCGGTAAAATAATCCATCGCGTACTATGTTGGCGGCAATCGGCTTAGGTACGGCAAAATCTTCGTGATACAAAATGTTTAATAAGTGTAACTCACCCATGGCGCGGGTATTTTCGAGGCCAGTATAAACGTAAGCGTCTTTGCTGAATTTCTCCATTAAGCCGCCACGCCAATAATGCCGCAATACCCAATGACTGTGCTCAAATGCCACAAACCAAGTGGTGTAGCGGCCTTTTGATGAACCGACGACAGCATTTTTAGCCCGCCAAAAATCCACCGAGAACCACGCGGGATCGATATCTGTTGGCGTATTTTGGCAAACTGCCATGTGACCTTGGGCGGTTTTTATGAGCTGTATCTGAGCATTCATGGGAGATTTGTTGACTTAAGCGTGGCACCTAGGGCCATTCTACATTAAGATCCTTAGCTTGCGCCAAATAACCTTAAGAGCTTTTAGCTTCAATCCCAATGAGTTTAAATCCCAATACCATGAATTCCCTTTGTTTGCTGCGCTTATCCGCTATCGGTGACGTCTGTCATGCCGTGGCAATGGTGCAGGCGATTCAGCGGCAATACCCCGAGCTCAAAATCACATGGGTGATCGGTAAACTCGAATATCAATTGTTGAAGCATTTACCTGGCATTGAGTTTGTTATTTTTGATAAATCTCAAGGATGGCGTAGTTATTTTAATTTACGTAAGGCATTAAAAGGCCGACGTTTTGACGTGCTGCTGCATATGCAGGTTGCGCTACGTGCAACTTTGGCTTCATTGGCTATTTCGGCAAAAGTACGCATTGGTTTCGATCGTGCCCGCGCTAAAGAAGGCCAATGGCTAGTGACGAATCGTAGAGTTGAGCCCTTGGCCAAGCCCCATGTGCTAGAAGGATTTATGGGCTTCGCTAAGGCGATTGGCGTTAACGATCTTACTCCCCAGTGGCATATTCCTGTGCCAATTGCGGATACTGAATTTGCTCAGACACAGATTAAAGACAATGAAAAAGTCTTTATCATCTGCGCCGCAGCCAGTAAGGCTGAACGTAACTGGTTGCCCGAGCGTTATGCCGCCGTCGCGAGCCATGCGATTGCGAAAGGATTTAGAGTCATGCTGTGCGGTGGCCCAACTCAACTTGAGAAGGATTTAGCAGAGCAAATCTTGCAGGCGTGCCCTTCTAAAATCGATAATTTAGTGGGCAAAACCAGTCTGGCTCAACTATTAGCCCTGCTAAAACGCGCTAGTTTAGTGTTAGCGCCTGATACGGGCCCAGCGCATATGGCGGTGACCCAAGGCACGCCAGTCATTGGCTTATATGCCCATTCAAATCCTGGGCGCACTGGTCCATATTTATCGCAGCAATATGTGGCGAGCGCCTATGATGAGGCGATAGCATCCCAACATAGTGGCGAAGTTAAGTGGGGCACTCGCGCCAAAGGCGAGCATTTGATGGCGTTGATCAGTGTTGAAGCCGTGATTGAGAAGTTTGAGTTAGTGGTTCAGCAGACACTCAGTTAAGGCTTGTTAGTATCGTGCATTCTTGTTCAGCACTCTTGAAATATCGCTGCATTAGCGGTGGGTATTCAGAATATCGTTTAGGAGATAAATCATGCGGATAGCTATTGCCATTGATAGTTTAGCGGGTGGCGGAGCCGAAAAGGTCATGATTACCTTAGCCAAGCAATTTATTCGCTTAGGGCATGAGCCGCATTTTTTAGTCATGGAGGATAATCGCTATTATGAAATCCCAGAGGACTTACCCGTTCATCAATGTTTTGCCCCTAAGGATAAAGATTTCGACCATTTTGTGCGATTGAATGCTTCGGTTCACAAGCTCAGCGCAAAAATCGCTGAAATTGAATCTAAAGTGGGCAAGTTCGATTTGTTTTTATCTAACTTAGATAAAACTAATTTGATGATGACCAAAACGGGCGTTTCACCGCTTTATGTCATAGTCCATTCCTCAGTGGAAGAAGAGTTGAGCCGCCAATTTAAATTGGGGCCGTTCGCGTACTTTAAAAAGCTCAGAGCCAAAAAAGCGCTCAATGGCCAGCATTTGATTACAGTCTCAAATGGCATAGCAAATGAGATCAAAGATAAAGGTCGTTTGCATCCAGCATCGATGCAGACTATCTATAATCCATTTGAGTTTAATGACATCACATCTCAATCACAGCAAGATAATCCGCAAATTCCTCAGGGTGATTATCTTATTCATGTCGGTCGCTTTGCTAAGCAAAAACGCCATGATGTGCTGTTTGAAGCCCTCAAGCTCACGCAAAATCAGCTTCCCGTGGTGCTCTTGTGCCACAACCACAAGAAAGCGATAAAAGCGGCGAAAAAGTTTGGTATTGAAAAGCGATTAATTATTCCCGGTTTCCAAAGCAATCCTTTTCCTTGGATTAAGCAGGCTAAGGCATTAGTGCTTAGCTCCGATTTTGAAGGCCTGCCGACAGTCTTGATTGAATCGTTAGCGTGTGGGACGCCTGTGGTGAGTACTGATTGTCCCCATGGTCCTAGTGAGATTTTAACTGGGAATTTAGCACCGTATCTTGTGCCGCGTCGCGATCCTGCGGCGTTAGCAAAAATGATAGATGAGGTTGTCAGCCAACCGCCATCCCTTGAACAGGTGGATATTTTGGCCAAAGTGGATGCCACCTTAATTGCTGAACAATATTTAGCGTTGGCCAAATAATTTAACAATTTATTGTAGGAGGATGCGGGTGGAAGAAGTCAAACAAGCCAAAAGACGTTACTTATTTTACATTGCGCAAAACTATTCCTATGCGATGTTAAGGCCGCTTCAACAAGTCATTTGGGCTAGAGGCGATGAGGTTTGCTGGTTTTTAGAGGGAAATGAAGTCGACGCTAAGTTTCTAAAGGCTGATGAGTCGCGTTTGTTGAGCGTTGATGCCGTTAAGGCGTGGAAACCCGATGCGGTATTTGTTCCTGGGAATGTTGTCCCTCGTTTTATTCCAGGGGTTAAAGTCGGGGTATTTCATGGCTTTAATGCAGGTAAAATGAACCATAAGGGCCGCGAAGATCACTTCGAAATCCGTGATTGTTTTGACTTGTATTGTACCCAAGGCCCAGCGACAACTTTGCCTTTCCTTAAGCTCGAGAAAAAGTTTGGTACTTTTACAGTGGCTGAAACGGGTTGGCCTGCACTCGATCCCTTATTTCTTGAGAATAAAGATAATCCCTATATCAAAGCGGATGACCCAAGACCTGTGGTACTTTTTTGCTCGACATTTTCTCCTAGTTTGACCTGCGCACCTGTGGTATTTGAGCAGATCAAAATCCTGTCGCAAAATGGTCAATGGCGCTGGTTAGTACAATTTCATCCTAAGATGAACCCTAAGATTGTTGAGCAGTACAGGGCTTTAGAAAACGAGAATTTACAGTTTGTTGAAACCGATAATGTGATCCCTTTGCTGCAGGCGGGTGATGTAATGTTGTGTGACACCTCATCGATTCTGCTGATGTTTTTAATGCAGCGAAAACCCGTGGTGACCTTTAAAAATCAGTCACCTAAAGATCATTTAATCGATATCAGTCAGGTTGAGGATATTGAATCTGCATTAACGCGAGCACTGAGTCGTCCAGATGATTTGATGGCGTATATCCATGATTATTGTAATCAAATTCACCCTACGGGGGATGGCCAATCTAGCCAGCGAGTTTTAGCCGTAACAGATGCTTTGATTGATAAAGGCACCGATTGGCTTAAGCCTAAACCATTAAACTTGCTGCGCCATTTTAAAATGCGTCGCAAGCTAGGTTATTGGAAGTTGTTTTAGCTAGCTGTTGTTACTTATGGGCCGATATTTTAATATCGGCCCATTTTGTTAGCCTTGTAGTTTCGTTTCTTCCACCAGTTTAAAGATGATTTCTTGCATATTTTTCTGGAAATCTTCAATACTGTGGTTGGCTTTGATGTAGTTAACCGCCTTAATCGCGAGCTCTTGCCTGAGTGGTTCGTTTTCCATGAGATGGCGAATGCCATCGACAAATAAATCGACTTTGTCAAAACCATCCCCGATCACTGTACCTGTAAATACGCCAAATTGGCTAGTCAGCTCGTCAGGATCACGACAACTGACGAGAAGAGTGCCATAAGATAAGGCTTCTAAGAAAGAGATAGGTAGAGCTTCATGGATTGAAGTGTTAACCAATATTTTAGCATCTTTGATTAATTGCGCTTTTTTCTCGCCTTCTACATGGCCGACAAAATGTAGGTTGGGAATATTTAGGTAGTCATTCATGATGGACTGATTTTTCTTTGACTGCCTAAATGACTGACCTAGCATGAAAAATTCATATTCAGGCATCAGTTTAGCTATTTCGCAGAACAACCAACCACGTTTGACGGACTCAATTCGTCCCAGAAAGATAATGTGATTTTTCTTCGGGTGTGCTTCTACATCGAAACTATGATCGATCTCGATAGGATTGGGTAAATATTTGATTTCTGTTTTATCATCGAGATTATAGAGATCTCTGGCTTTACGATCTAAAAAGCGTGCCTGAGAAATAAATGAGACTTTCCCAGCTGCCCAAAGGTCATTAACAAACTGATAAATATTACTGTCCCAATAACTTTTTTCTGGGAAAAGTTTGACGGTATTTATTTCATCCCATTCATAATCAGGTCTTGGATCTTGAACCCAAAAGAGGAGCTTTTTATCAATATTAGGGATAGTTTTCAGAATACGATAGGAGTGGGTTGTCATTTCTATTGACAAAAATATATCGTAATTTTTCTTTTTCAAAAATCTAATATTAAGAAAATCCATAAATTTAGCCGCTAAGCGATAAACTTTAATGCCATCGATCATATAGCGACGAGGTATTAATCTTTGCTTGCTGCAGTCTTTTTTTATGAGCACTTCTACTTCAATATTCTCATTGGGTAAGTGTTTGGCGATTAAGTGACGTGCTAGAAAACCGTACCCACCGTACACTGTGCCTGTGCCACCAAAGTACTCATCAACTAATAAAGCCACTTTAAGCTTACTCATTACTACCCCAAAAAATCATTTATTGCTAATTCTACTTAGGCAGAATTATTTGATGGGAGTATTTTGATATTTTTCAAATAGACTATCAATGAAATTATTTATTCATAAATACAGAATGGATGACCTTATAAATAACTGTATTACATATGTTCTGTAATCGTGATTATATAAACCAAAGGTATTATATCTTTGTGTCTTTTACGCTAAAAATGATACAGATGTTAAGTTTGATGAGCGCTTGCGAGTGATTTAATGGGCTTGCATATTGTATCAGAGTGTAACTTTTCAGCGAGATTAAATAGAAACTCTATTTATATTAGCCATAGAGCTCCTATTTACTACTGATAAAGATATTTATTCTGCCAAATTCAAATATTGCTGAGCAATATATTGGCTGTCTACGGCTTTAAGAATCGCAAGACCTTCAAGTGATGGGGGCGATGCTAGACATTCTAGAGCCTTCTGTGCCAGCAGTGCTGGTTGACGAACGGGGACTAAGTATTTTGCTAAGTGCCCTGTAAGGATTTCATTTGGGCCGTGAGGACAGTCTGTGCTGACAACTGGCGTGCCGCAGGCTAATGATTCAATGACCACAGTGGGCAAGCCTTCAAAGTCGGAACTCAGTAGCATCAATTCTGCGTTAGCAATCCAAGCATAGGGATTATGTTGAAAACCAGGTGTGATAATTCGGTGCTCTACGCCGTATTTTTTGGCTAATTTACGCGCCTTATTTGGCCTATTACAGAGAAGAACTAGCTTAGGTGCTGTCGGCATATCCCTCAATGCTTTGAAGAGAATGTCATGGCGTTTTTGACGAGTCACTCTACCCACATGGATCATGTAAGGTTCGTTGGGAATTTCGGCAATGACTTCTTGAGTCTTATTTTTTATTTCGTCTAGGCGAAAAGGGTTGTAGATGGTTTGCACGCTCTTGGGTTTTAACCACGACGTGGCTCTTAGCTCGTCTGCAATACCATTTGAAACTGTGATGATTTTTTTGCCGATCAGAGCTTTGGTTTTTTTCCATCTGCGCCAGAAGTGCACTGGACCGCGTTTTAACTCCATCAATAATTCTTGCTTTAAGGCGCAATGACAGAAGTAGTAGCAAGGATCGAAATGACAGCCGGAAACAACAACGTCGCAGTCGGTTGAATTGCTTAAAAATAGTGAGAATTTCCCCGTTTTTTCTGCTTCGTTCACTTTCGTTATAAGTTGTTGTCTCTGCTCCTGAAGCGAAGGTTTTTGACCCGCTTCAAACAGATAATGAATGGTTACATTTTGTGGCGGTATAAAATCGCCTTCCTTGTGAAACACAAACAAATGCACATCCTGACCTGCTTCCTGCAACACTTCTGCCTGCGATAAGGCTATTTTTACCGTGCCGTTGGAGAAAAAGTTATGGCAAAAAATCGCGATTTTCTTCATATAAGTGCTCTTCTGCGTGTCTTTAAACGTCACGGTTTCAACCTAGCTTTGGCTCAGCGTATTAGCGTTGAATGGGGAAGCGACATCGTATTTGGTCGGTTTCAATTAGGTGAAACATTATATCAGTTTGCGCCTTTATAGGGGCTTACTCACTTGGATTCTTGCCTATTTCGATGCTTTTTGTGGCTATTTAAAGCCGATTTTGCTGCGATTATTCACTCGCTTGGCTAAAACGAGTAGACTGACGAGCAATGATTTTTGGTATCCATGTGAGTTGAGTCAGTAAAGTGCATACAAGAGCTATTTATCCAGGAACCTTTGATCCTATTACCAATGGTCATGCCGATTTAATTGAGCGTGCCGCTAAGTTATTCAAGCATGTGATCATTGGCATTGCAGCTAACCCTTCTAAGCAGCCAAGATTCACCTTAGAAGAGCGGGTTGAACTGGTAAACCGTGTCACCGCTCATTTGGATAATATCGAGGTGGTGGGATTTTCCGGCCTGCTGGTGGATTTTGCCAAGGAGCAAAAGGCCAGCGTGCTGGTGCGTGGGTTACGTGCGGTATCTGACTTCGAATATGAATTCCAGCTAGCAAATATGAATCGTAGATTGAGCCCAGATCTGGAAAGCGTGTTTTTAACGCCTGCCGAGGAAAATTCCTTTATCTCCTCAACCTTAGTAAAGGAAGTCGCCTTGCATGGTGGCGATGTGAGCCAATTTGTTCACTCAGAAGTGGCGACAGCATTAGCAGCAAAGCTTAAGCTGGCTAAACCTTAGATTTTACCTGCGTACCTGATGGTTTTTACGTAGGCGTTTTGTGTTAACTTTGAGGCCTAGTGGCCTCGCGATGATACTTAAAAGGATGTTATGAAGGCTTTTTTAACCCCCACGATCCTTGCTACTAGCATTGCCTCTGGCCTATTTTTTTCTTCAATACTTGCCGCTGCACCTTGGGTTGATGCCTCTGATATTTATCTTAGAGCGGATATTCAAGCGTTGGCCGATGCGGGAGTGATCACTGTTCCTGTGAATACTTACCCCTTGATGTGGTCAGGAATTGGCGGTGATCTAGCGAAAGTTGAGCCTGAACTGCTGTCGCCTTTTTTAGTACAAGCTTATGCTCGGGTTAACTTTTATTATCAAAGTGCCGTCGATAATCGCGGTAATGCGCGGATAAAAGTGTCGGCAGCGTCTGATCCTGCTCGCTTTCAACATTATGGTTCCGACTATCGCGAAAAAGGAGAAGTGCTGGGGTCTTACGAATATTTAGGGTCACGTGTTGCCTATAAGGCGACGGTGGCAGAAACCTATGATCCGCAAGATAATAAAAATTTTCGCCTCGATGAGTCATATTTTGCCATCATTTTAGGTAATTGGATTGCGACCTTAGGTTCGGTTGAACAGTGGTGGGGGCCTGGATTTGACTCTGCATTGCACCGTTCTAATAACGCTCGCCCTATGCAGTCGCTAACGCTGAGCCGCAATAATGCCGCAGCCTTTGAAACGCCTTGGTTATCTTGGATTGGTCCTTGGACATTTAAAACCGGATTTAGCTTAACGGAAGTTGATCGTGCTGTGCCTAAAACGGCTGAGTGGGATATGCGCTTAAGTGCAAGACCGATTAAGCAGCTAGAAGTGGGTCTGTCGTGGTCGACATTGTTTTGCGGAGAGGGCCAAGATTGTAACTTCAACTTTTGGTGGGATTCGGTTGCCAGCAACTCAGTTTGCCTCGATGGTACAAGTGATTGCGCGCCAGAAGAGCGCCGCGATGCAGGCCATAGAACCCAAAGTATCGATATGCGCTATACCAGCTCATGGCAGGATATTCCTGTGGGATTATATCTCGAACATAGTTGTGAGAATGGCAGCGACTGTGGCTCACTTTGGGGGATTGATACCAATTTTGGCACATCGGGTAAGCAGTTTAAGCTGTTTATGGAATATTCAGACACCTATGTAAAATGTGATGGCGATAGTGCCAATTGCTTCTATGAAGATCCTGTCTATCTTAGTGGTTCTCGTTATTATGGCCGTGCTTTAGGCTCAACCTATGATAGCGATGCTCAAACGTTTGTGGTGGGATTAGTCGGCCAGTTTAGTAACAGCCGAGGTTTTACCTCTTTATTGCGTTATGCGAAGTTGAATAAAGATGGCACTAATGTGGCGAGCACTTGGGCGCCACAACCACCGAAGGAAGATTTGTTGATGCTTGAGCTTTCTTACCGTATGCCTGTATGGAAAGGCATGTGGAGCTTAGGTGGAACGGTATCGAGATCGGAATTTGATGTTCAAGAAAACGATACTAATGCCACGCTCTTTAGCAGTTTTGAGTATCGCTTCTAACATTCATGATTAAAGCAAAGGCCTGCATTCTTGCAGGCCTTTTTGTTTGTCTTTTGGGCGCTAACTTATTTGTTATAGAACTGGCGATACCAGTCCACAAATTGCATGACGCCAGTGTTGATATCCACCAGTGGCTTATAGCCAACGGCATCAAATAGGTCGTTTGTGTCGGCCCATGTCGAATGCACATCGCCAGGCTGCATCGGTAGGAAGTTCTTGTTCGCTTTAATGCCTAAGGCATCTTCTAGCGCTGTAATAAAGTCGAGTAACTGCACTGGGCTACCATTGCCAATATTAAAGACGCGATATGGCGCGCTGCTGGTGGCTGGCGTGCCAGCTTCTACTGTCCAGTCCGTATTTGGGCGAGGTGGTTTGGCTTGTACCCGAATGATTCCCTCAACAATATCATCAATATAGGTAAAGTCTCGACTGAGGTCGCCATGGTTATACACATCGATCACTTCACCTGCGAGTATGGCTTTGGTGAATTTAAATAAAGCCATATCGGGACGGCCCCAAGGGCCGTAGACGGTAAAAAAGCGCAGACCTGTCGTCGGTAATTGATATAAATGTGAGTAAGTGTGCGACATCAACTCGTTGGCTTTCTTCGTGGCGGCATAGAGCGAAATGGGATGATCTATGCTGTCTTCAGTGGAGAAGGGCATTTTCTGATTTAATCCATATACAGACGAAGATGAGGCATACACGAGATGCTCAATTTTATGGTGGCGACACCCTTCTAAAATAGTGAGATGGCCAATTAAATTACTGTCGGCATAGGCTAACGGATTGTCGAGCGAGTAACGTACGCCAGCTTGAGCCGCAAGATGGATAACACGTTGGAATGCATGCCGCGCAAAAAGCGCAGCAATACCTTCTCTGTCTGCAAGATCGAGTTGAATAAAATAGAAATTATCTAAAGTTTGTAAAAGGTCTAAACGTGCCAATTTGAGATTGACGTCGTAATAGTCATTGAGGTTATCAATGCCGATAACTTCATGGCCAAGCAAGCAAAGGCGTTCACTGACTTTGGCGCCGATAAAACCCGCGGAGCCTGTGACTAAGTATTTCATTTAGAACCTTTATTATTGGATTAGAAAGTATATTAATCGTGGTGAAATAGATCTCGGGTATAGACTTTGTTTGCAACATCATTGAGTTCATCAACCATACGGTTGGAGACGATCACATCGCACATTGACTTAAATTCAGTTAAGTCTCTCATCACGCGAGATTTGAAAAAATAATCTTCCTTAAGCACAGGCTCAAACACGACGACTTCAATGCCTTTCGCTTTAATGCGCTTCATCACACCTTGCACTGCTGAGGCGCGGAAATTGTCTGAATCGGCTTTCATGATCAAACGATAAATTCCTACACATTTTGGCTGCTTACGGATAATTGCGTCGGCGATAAAGTCTTTGCGTGTGGTGTTTGAGTCGACAATGGCACTGATTAAATTGTTTGGGACATCATTGTAGTTAGCCAGTAATTGCTTAGTGTCTTTCGGAAGACAGTACCCGCCATAGCCAAAAGAAGGATTGTTGTAATAATCACCAATACGCGGATCGAGGCTAACCCCCTCAATAATCTGGCGAGTATTTAATCCTCGACTCTCTGCATAGGTATCGAGCTCGTTAAAGTAGGCTACCCGCATGGCGAGAAATGTATTAGCAAATAACTTAATCGCTTCGGCTTCGGTGCTATCGGTCAGCAAAATAGGAATATCTTGCTTGATTGCCGCCTTAGCTAAAAGGTCAGCAAAGACTTGGGCACGCGCCGAGCGTTCACCGACTACAATCCGTGAGGGATAAAGGTTGTCATACAAGGCTTTCCCTTCGCGTAAAAACTCTGGAGAAAAGAGTATGTTGTCGCTCTTAAACTTGTGCCTTAATGCAGCGGTATAGCCGACGGGTACAGTCGATTTGATGATAATAGTCGTATCAGGATTAACTGCGAGTACATCACGAATGACGCTTTCAACCGAATGGGTATTAAAATAATTAGTCTGAGGATCGTAGTCTGTTGGAGTCGCAATAATCACAAAGTCAGCCGATTGAAAGGCTACATTTTCCGTTGTCGCAGTTAAATTCAACGGTTTGTTTTGCAGGTAATCTTCGATTAATTCATCGACCACAGTGGATTTACGCTCGTTAACTTGCTTTACCCGCTCAGGAACTAAATCAATTGCGGTGACTCGATTTTGCTGCGCCAATAAGACGGCATTTGACAGGCCCACATAGCCCATCCCCACAACAACAATATCCATAGATTATTTTAAGGTTATGCGTTCTGCTTAATAAACTAACACTTATTTTATCGATAAATATGTCCATACTATGAAATCCACAGTTCCAAATTAAGTGCTGTTTCTTTATTGTTTGGCCAGTTTATAATTCTGAATTAGTGTTTTTTTTGCCAATCATCCCTATTTTTCCAGATTTTAATTTTGCAATAATTATGTGGTACCGTATTTTTTGTCATAAAGTTGTGGAGCGTTGAATTGATCTCTATTGTGATCCCCGCTAAAGATGAGGTGGGCAATATTGGCCCCCTGATCGAAGAGATATGCCAAGCCCTCCAAGGTTTGACTGAGTTTGAAATCCTTGTCGTCGATGATGGCAGTCAAGATGATACCTTTGGTGAAGTGATGCGTACCGCAGCTGAACAGCAATGTGATGCGAAAGCGATTCGCCATGAGCGTAGCACAGGGCAGAGTACCGCCATTTCGACTGGCGTTTTACATGCGCGCGGCAAATATATTGTGACCTTAGATGCCGATGGTCAAAATGATCCCGCCGATATTCCTGCCATGTTTGCCCAGTTGCCTCAGATCCAAGCCGAGCACTTCTGTATTGCGGGCTACCGTAAAAATCGTAAAGACACGGCCTGGAAGCGATTCCAGTCTCGCTTTGCGAATAAGGTTCGCGATGCGCTTCTGCACGATGGCGTGCCTGATACGGGCTGCGGCCTTAAGTTAATTCCCCGTGAAACCTTCCTTCGCTTGCCCTATTTCGACCATATGCACAGGTATATTCCTGCTTTAGTGCGTCGTATGGGTGGTGAGATTTTTATTTCGGTGGTGAATCATAGGGATCGTCAAGTGGGTATCTCTAAGTACACAGCTTGGAATCGCGTCTGGGTTGGTATCGTCGATATTGTGGGGGTGATCTGGCTAGGTCGTAGAGCTAAAGTTGCCAAGGTTGCACGCAGTGAATCGAACTGGCGCGACTAAAATGAAGCGATTCTATAAGGCGATATTTATCGTCTGTATTTTGTTGGTGTTGATGCTTGCCGCCCAACAGGGATTATTCGAGCACGTTACCGATAGCAACTGGGTCGCGCATTTTATTGCTGATAAAGGCAGGTTTGCATTTTTAGTGTTGTTAGCTATTGGTGCCTTGTTTACCGCTGTGGGTGGTCCAAGACAAGTCATCGCCTTTGTTTTTGGTTTTGCTTTGGGTGGCATCTATGGTGGGTTGTTTTCGACCCTAGCTGCCTTACTGGGCTGTGTACTGGCCTTTTATGTGGCGAGATTAACTATCCGCAGCAGTTTACAGCGCCGCTTTGGCCGTAGGTTGCAAAAATTTGAAGCTCTTATCAGCGACAAAACCTGGTTGAAAGTGCTGATGATACGCTTACTGCCCGTCGGCAGTAATTTACTCACCAATCTATTTGCTGGTGCAACTCATGTTCCTGCGCGTGGCTTTATGCTGGGCAGCGTATTAGGCTATTTACCGCAGATGTTGATTTTTAGCTTTGCGGGCGCGGGTATAGGTTTATCGGATCATCATCAGCTAGGGATTAGTATCGGATTATTTATCCTATCAAGCGTGATTGGCGCGTATTTGTACCGTTCAAGCCTGCGTAAACAGGTCGATGAATTGGAAATCGAAGCATAAGGATTCAGGATGGAAGCTCTTAGTCGCCGTTTCAATAGTCAGGATTACTACCAAGTACTCTGGCCTTTGCTCTTGATAAGCTTGCTGATTTTGCTGGTGGGAGTGGGATTTCGATCCCCTTGGCCTGCAGATGAGCCGCGGTTTGTGGAAGTCGCACGGGAAATGGTGTCTTCGGGACAATGGTTATTTCCTACCCGTGGCGGCGAGTACTACCCTGATAAACCCCCGGTATTCATGTGGGCTATCGCGCTATTTTACCAGCTGACGGGTTCCCTTAAGCTCGCTTTCCTCCTCCCTAACGCCTTGTGCGGCCTGCTGACTGTGTTCCTGGTTTACGATCTTGGCGCCAGATTGTGGAATGTACGTGTTGGCCGAAATGCCGCGCTGTTACTGTTAATTGTGCCGCAGTTTTTAATGCAGGCTAAAAATGCCCAGATCGATGCTATGGTGATGTGTTGGATTACTGTGGGATGCTACGGCTTGATCCGCCACTTTATGCTCGGTCCCCATTGGCGTTGGTATTTTGTTGGCTGGGGATTTATGGGGCTAGGGGTGATCACTAAGGGCGTCGGCTTTTTGCCTTTATTAATGCTGATCCCTATTGGTATTTATGCCGTTAAAGACAAAAGCCGTTTTCAAGGTCGTTTAACTTGGTTATGTCTTGCTGGGCCTTTGGCTATGCTTGCCGTGATTGCCTGCTGGTTGGTGCCCATGGTGCTGACAGTGCAAGCCCATGGCACGCCTGAACTTGTTGCTTATCAAAATAACATCTTGTTTAAGCAAACCGGTGAGCGTTATGTCAACGCTTGGCATCATATTAAGCCTTGGTATTTCTTTGTCTTAAGTGTCATTCCTTGGATGTGGTTCCCTATTTCGCTGCTGGTGGTTGCTTACTGGAAACAATGGGTGCAGAAGGTGAAGGCCGATCCTATTATTGCAATTCTGTTGATTTGGGTGGCACTTGTGGTGCTGTTTTTCAGTATCAGTCCGGGTAAGCGTAATGTGTATATTCTGCCGGCTTTGCCTATGTTGGCGCTGGCGGCCTCAGCGGTGTTAACGGGTGTTGCGCCTAAAGTGTGGTTTGAAAAACTCGTCAGCGGATTACTGTGGTTTTTAGGTGGAGTAGTCTTGCTGGCGGGTGTGCTTGCGCTTATTCACCATCCCGCATTAGTCAAAGCCCTTGCCGACTATACTGATGATTTAACGGGTATTGGCTACCTATTTATCCTGCTTGGTCTGCTCTGGTTCCTGCTGCTTTGGCTCGCCCGTAAACAGTTTGCTCTCGTTAAGATGGGGATTGTCTCTGCCTTAGGCTGGGGGCTGATCAGTACTTGGGGGTATTCTATGCTCGATGAAATGCGCACTCCTAGAAGCTTGATGCTGCATACGGCGGAGGTGATTGGCGAGGACGCTGAGCTAGGCCTAGTGAACTTTAAAGAGCAGTTTATTTTGTTCTCTCCCATGAGTGTGACGCACTTTAGTTATCTTGCTTCGGTTGAGGAACAAGAGCGTAATGCATGGCAATGGATGCAGGAAAATAAACAACGTTATTTATTAGTGCCTAGCGGGGCTGAGCTGAGTTGTTTCGATATTAAAGGCGGTAAGAGCATGGGAATGGCCCATCGTGATGAGTGGATTTTGTTATCGGCCACTGAGCTAAAGTCGCAGTGCGAAAAGCCCAAACGTGAATATCGTTACTTTACTGATCATCCGGGGCGCTGGTTAAAAGAGTAACCAATATAAAGAATAAAATGCCTGCAATTGCAGGCATTTTTACGGCTATTAGCGAGTGATAGTTAGCGTGTCTGGCAAATGCCACAGAATACTGTGGTGCGTTGACCTAAACGGATTTCACTTAATAAGTTACCGCAGCTGGTGCAGGTTTCACCGCCGCGACCATAGACATGCAGTTTTTGGGCGAAGTAGCCCGGCTTGCCATCGGCATTGGTAAAGTCTTTCAACGTAGTGCCGCCTTGCTTAATGGCGTGGGCTAAGATTTGCTTCACTTCGGCAACTAAAACGGTCAAGCGCTCGATATCGATTTTACCTGCTTCGGCTTCTGGATGAATGCCCGCCGCAAACAGGGCTTCATTGGCGTAAATATTACCCACTCCCACCACGATATGATTATCCATCAGGCAGAGCTTGATGGCCTTTTTCTTGCCCGCTAAAGCTGCCGCTAATTGTGCGACATTAAAGGCATGGGTCAGTGGCTCTGGCCCCAGTTTGGCGAGTAATGGATGCGCTTCTTCTGGGAGTTCACACCATAGCCAAGCGCCGAATCGTCTCGGATCGTTAAAACGTAAAATGCGGCCGTTGGCGAGCACTAAGTCGATATGGTCATGCTTTTCCACTGGGGTATCGTGGGGCAAAATCCGTAAACTCCCCGACATGCCTAAATGCACTATGCTAGTGCCCGCATCAGTGTCGATTAACAGATACTTAGCACGGCGACGCACTTGGCGTATGACTTGGCCGATAATTTGTTTGGCGATGTCAGGCACTGGCCAGCGCAGCGAACCATTGCGGATCACAAGATCAACCACGGTTTGCTCGACAAGGAAGGGTGCAATACCCTGACGGGTGACTTCAACTTCTGGTAATTCCGGCATGGATTCTTTCTTATCTTAAGTAAAATGGGGCGGCATTAAGCTGCGGGTTTCGCATCGAGGATCGGTTGCAGTTTAGCTCGTAAACTCGGAGGCACTAAATACCAATTGCCTGCGGGAGACTTTAAGGCGCCTTCATTGGGGAAATAGATCCACAGCTGAGCATCGCGGATATCTGCTATCTGGATGACTAATTCTTGTGGATTATCTGTGGTTTCTGGTGCAGCCGTTAAGGGAGACACCCGTATGGTTTGCCACGCTTTAGCCCATTCATCACAGTTGAGGACTGTAGTGTCGCACTCCCATTGTGATGCTTGCTTGTGCAGCCACATCCCATTGAGTTGCAGCTGTGAAAGCGGCGCATTATCGTCAAATAGCAGCTGAGCATCACTCGGAACATTATTGGTCTTGTTATCCATAAAAGTCAGCACGGCGACCATAAAGACACAGGCGACAATAATGACGTTATTCCATTGCTTACGAGTTAAGGCCATAGAAATGTGTGACGCTAAGTATGGGGTGATGCTTCGAGTTTATCACGGCAAAATTGAGATGCTAGCCCTTAAGCGATTGAGGGGGGATGCTTAACCGCCAGTGGCGTTCATAAAACGTAGAATTTGTACCTGATTATTGCCAAAGTCGTGTTGCTTAGGCTTGAGGTTAATGCCCGCGAGAATAGCGGCTTTAAGTCTCTCAATATCTGCTGGAAATTCCCTGACTATGCTTTTGAGATCAACAGCATGCTCATTGCCCAAACACAGCAATAATTGGCCTTCGACTGTGACGCGTACTCGATTGCATTCGTGGCAGAAGTTGTGGCTGTGGGGTGAGATAAAACCGATATGGATTGGGCTGTCGGCCATAGTGTAATACCGCGCTGGGCCGCCAGTGCGTTTGCTCGATAGCTGCAGCGGATAGCGGCTTTCTATGATGGCTTTGACTTCATCACTGCTGCAATGACGGGCGCGTTTACGCTCATCTATTTCGCCAAGTGGCATTTCTTCGATAAAGGCGATATCTAAACGGCGACCACGGCAGAAATCAACTAAATCAATGACTTCATTATCGTTCTGTTGTTTTAAAATCACTGCATTAATCTTGATACGTTCAAAGCCCGCCGCAATGGCGGCATCGATACCGTCGATGACTCTGTCTAACTTGCCGTTACGTGTTAACTGGGTAAACAATGTGGGGTTTAAGGTATCTAGGCTGATATTGAGGCGCTTTAATCCTGCAGCAAACATGGGCTTAGCGAATTTTGTCAGCCTTGAACCATTGGTGGTCATGGACAAATCTGTCAGCCCAGGCAGTTTGCCAAGCAGACTCACTAGCTGATCGCAATCGGTGCGAACTAAGGGCTCGCCGCCAGTCAGGCGAATTTTAGTCACACCAAGCTCGGTAAAAGCTTGGGCAATCCAAGCTAATTCTTCGAGGTGGAGTACGTGGTCCTTTGGCAGAAAACAGGGATCTTCCGTCATGCAATAGACACAGCGAAAGTCGCAGCGGTCGGTGACCGAGAGCCGTAAATATTCGACCTTACGGCCAAAGGAATCCACCATTAGACTCATAAAAACTCACTGGATCTTAAAGCAGATCCGCAAAGGGTTGAATAAACACAGTTTCATCTGCATTCACGGCTTCTGCATCATCGCCTATGATGATGAGACAATTCCCTTTGACCATTGAACTTAACATTCCGGAACCTTGGTTACCCGTGCTGCTCACGTGTAGGCGTCCATCTTTGCCAAGTTGATAAATCCCGCGAATAAATTCGGTGCGGCCTTGGCGGCTTCGCAGTGTTTCATCACTTATTGCGGGGAATAGCTGCGCTTGCCAGTTCACTTCACCTGCCAATTTTCGCAAAGCGGGCTGCACAAATTGCTGGAAAGTAACCATTACCGCCACTGGGTTGCCCGGCAGTCCGAAGAATAAGCTATCACCGATTTTACCAAAGGCGAGTGGCCGACCCGGACGCATGCTAATCCGCCAAAAATCGATTTTGCCTAAGCGGGCAAGTACGGTTTTAATGTAATCCGCATCACCGACTGACACGCCGCCAGAGCTAATGACAACATCGGCAAGGGTGGCGGCTTTAGCCAGCGTCGCTTCGAGCGCGGTTTCAGAATCTTCGATAATGCCTAAATCGATAACATCACAACCAAGACGTTTCGCCATCGCTTTGATGGTAAAGCGGTTTGAGTCATAGATGCAGTTGGCTTTGAGTGCTTCGCCAGGTTGGCTCACTTCATCGCCGGTGGAGAACACGGCAACGGTTGGGCGGCGATAAACATTCAAACGATTGAGCCCAAGTGAAGCCAGTAAACCTTGTTCGGCGGCGCTTAGGCGAGTGGCTTTGGCGAGGGCGACTTGGCCTCGGGCGATATCTTCCCCCGCGAGGCGAACGTGTTGACCCGCCAGAATACGACCGTCGAAGCTAACATTGTCGTCGACTTCTTTCGCTAGTTCACGGGGCTGCACTGTATCGGCACCCACGGGCACAGTCGCGCCCGTCATGATTCGCACAGTTTCGCCGACGTTAAGCGTGCCCGAATATTGATGACCGGCAAGGACCTCACCCACCCGTTTTAAGGTAGCAGGCATGGGGTCTTGATAGACAAAGGCGTAGCCATCCATCGCCGAATTGGTTTGTTGCGGCACGTCGACGGGAGAAATACTGTCGCTGGCCAGTACGCGGTTATCTAAGGCATCTAAGTCAATCTCTTCGACCTCTGCCACGGGGGAGACATGGAATAGAATCTGCGCTAAACCTTGGCTGACGGTGAGGTTTTTGTTGTCGCCTATGGTGCAGGCATCCACGGCTGAAATCGGGTATTGGAGTGGCGCTTCCCAGTTTTGGGCATACTCAATGACAAAGTCGGCAATTTGGCTGACATTGTTGAGATCGAGTCGGCGCAGCTCATTTGGAAGTGCGTCGCTTGGCAACTGAGTATCATCGCAACAGGCGATGGCGAGGATATTTTCATCTTGGGTGTAGATAAAAGGTTTGCCGTGGGCGGCGCGGTGCAATTCAATTTTAGGTAAAGCGAGTTTTTTAAAGCCTTCGACGAGGACGATATCGACTTTGTCGGCTTCGATTTGCTTGAGCAAATGGACTAACTCAGGATCGCCATCGCGTGCATCTTCTGTCATCAGCGCCCAGCGCACGTGGGAGGCGACCAGCATTTGCCGCGCACCGGCTTTACGCATTTCGTAACTGTCTTTGCCGGGAATATCCACGTCGAAATTATGGTGCGCATGTTTGATCACGGCTAAGCGCAGACCACGTTGATTTAGTTCGGGGATCAATTGCTTGAGTAAGGTGGTTTTCCCCGTGCCACTGTAGGCACAAAATCCGAGAACGGGAATAGCGAGCGGATTGACGAAGGGGTTACTCATTTGCACCTCTAATTTGGGTTATTGGAGCCTTAGCTATTTGGTAATTTCCATGGCCAGTCGTTGTTTTTGTTCTGGCGTATTCACATTTACAAAGGCATTGGGCTGGTCGGCGAAAGACTCCACAACAAAGTGGTGCTTGGCATACCAAAAGTCCACTTTACGCTCACCCGCCTCAAGAAACGCTTTCATCGAGTCACGTAAGCTGGGCTTTAACAGTAAGACGACGGGTTGCTCATATTCACCGTCACTGGCGACGGCGATCTCTGCATCTTCAGCCTTAATAGCTGCCAGCATACGCGGCACAAGGTCGGTTGGCAGCAGTGGGCAGTCGCAGGGCACCACCAATAAGTAGTCTGCATCCGTTTGCCCCATTGCGGTGATCATTCCCGCCAAAGGGCCGAGGAAACCAGTATGTTCATCGCTTATCACTTTAAAACCGAACTCAGCATAACGTGTTTGGTTGCGATTTGCGTTGATCAGGATCTCCTTAACCTGAGGTTTTATTCTGTCTATTGTGTGCTTAATCATGGCTTCGCCGTTTAATTCGACGAGACCTTTATCGTCGCCGCCCATGCGACGCGCCATGCCACCGGCGAGAATAACGGCATCAATTTGCGATGACATATAAAGACTCCTGTGCTGGCAAAGATTCTGGGTGTTGATAAGAGGTCGTCACTCGTTCGCCTTCTATGTGCCACTGCTGTTCGCAGATGGAGGTTAACGCGCAATTCTGATGACTACTCAACAACATACCTGTGCCTTCGTGTTTGAGTTGTTGGATCATTTTTAATACTAGCTCTTGGGAATCCTTGTCCATATTGGAGGTTGGTTCGTCGAGCATTAACAGTTTAGGTTGTAGGATCCAAGCGCGCGCAATGGCGAGCCGCTGTCTTTCGCCGCCAGAGAGATTACTGGCTCTGGCGTGTAGCAGCGATCCTAGTTGTGCCATCTCAATCGCTTGGGTAATACGTTGTTTCGCCTTGGCTTTTGTTTCTGAACTGAAATTCAGCCCATAGGTGAGATTATATTCCACTGTGCCGTCGAACAAATAAGGATGTTGGTGCAAATAAACTGCTTTACCTAATAATGGATTGCGTCGCCACCAAGCATTTTGGGCAAAACCCACAGTCTCAATTTTGCCTTTCGTTGGCGCCATCAAGCCCGCAAGAATTTTCATCAAGGTCGATTTACCCGTGCCGTTGTCGCCTTGCAGATAAATCACATCCCCTTGGCAGAGCGCTAATGCGTCCGCTTTGAATAACAGGCGCGCACCAAAGGACATCTCTAAGTCACGGGCGATCAGTTTGACCTTAGTCATTGCTTAATGGCTCCTTGGCATGGCTTTGCCACGTAAACCACCGAGGGCAAAGTTGAGGATCAAGGCCAAGATTAGCAGCACTAGCCCGAGGGCGATAGCTTGGGCGAAGTCGCCTTTGCTGGTTTCGAGTGCGATAGCTGTGGGTATGTTACGGGTTACGTTTAAAATATTGCCGCCGACCATCATAGAACAACCCACTTCGGTCAGAATACGACTAAACGCCGCGACAATTGCCAGCAGTAAGGGCATACGTAGCTCGCGGCAGACTGTCCATACGGCGCGGCACCAAGAGGCACCTAAAGTGCGTGAGGTTTCCCATGCTCTACGGTCAACGCTAGTAAAGGCGGCTTGGCTCATCGCAATCAGTACGGGCGCGCAGATCAACATTTGCCCGAGGATCATGCCTTCTTGGGTGAATAACCATTTTAGATCGCCAAGAGGACCATTGCGGGTGAGCAGTAAATAGACCAGCAGACCGATAACCACAGTGGGGATGGATTGCAGAGTTTGAACTAAGTTAGTGACTATCCATTTGCCGCGAAATGGCGCAAACGCCAGCACAAAGCCGAGTACCATAGAAGGCACCAGCGTGATGAGCAGCGCCGCGAAAGATACCGAAAACGAGATCGAAATGATGGACCAAACGTCGGGGTCTAAAGAAAACAGCAGGCTTAACGCCTGCTGTAATAGTGCTAGCCAGCCGTCGCTCATTCGCTATAAGTTGCCTTGAACAATTGCTCGCCATCAACTTTGAAGTTATTGATCATGCTTTGACCTTCTTTGCTGATCAACCAGTCACTGAACGCTTTAGCGCCTTTGTGGTTTAGATCTGGGTACTTAGCAGAGTTGATCAGGATAACTTGGTATGGGTTGGCTAAGGTTTTGCCGCCATCGAAATCAACACCAAGATCTAGCTTAGTTTTGTAAGCTACAAAAGTACCACGGTCAGACAGAGTGTAACCTTGCATTTCGTTTGCCATTAGCAGGGTTTTACCCATGCCTTGGCCTACTGAAGTGTAACCTTTGAAATCGGGTGTCACACTTGCCGCTTTCCATACTTCTAACTCTTTGATGTGAGTGCCTGAATTGTCACCACGAGAGATAAAAGGTACGCCTGATTTGGCTATTTTAGCGAAAGCTTCTTCGGCATTTTTGCTGTCACGGATTTTTGCTGGGTCATTTTTAGGGCCCAGTACCACGAAATCATTTTCCATGATGCCACGGGGCTCAACACCAAAACCGTCGGCGACGAATTTAGCTTCGGCACTTGGCGCATGAGTCATAACTAAATCCACGTCACCTTGCTCACCCAGTTTCAGGGCTTTACCTGTACCAGTGGCGATAACTTGAACCTTGTAGCCAGATTCACTTTCAAACTTAGGTAACAGTTCTTTTAATAGGCCTGAGTTTTCAGTGCTGGTGGTAGTAGCTAATTTGATAACTTCAGTCGAGTGAGCGGGTAAAACGGTGAACATACTGGCTGCAACAACTAGGCCCAGTAGTGACTTAATATGAGATTTCATGTTTAGCATGGGTACTCCTTGGCGAAAAATAGGATTCCAACTCAAATGCCTACTGAGTGGAAGGTCTCGTAAATTGTAATACGTTCGGTTGAAAGCAAATTAGATGCCAAGCTGAGAATGCGGTCATTTTCTTCACAGCTTAACCTAATTTGTGAGCTTGATCCCAAGCTTAACAAATACTCTACAGACAAATTGTCTCAGCACCTACTTCCTGTGGTTCATAGTGACCTATTCATCTATTTTCAGTGCTAGAATTGGTCGCAAATGAGTCAAAATGTCCAGAAGCAGACAATATGAGCCAGATAGATAATAACCTCAAGCCTCTTCCATCGGCAGTATCGGTACTGATTGTTGATGATGAACCCGGAATGCGCAGTTTTTTAAATAAGGCACTCTCGAAGAAATTCGCCTTAGTCGAAACAGCGGGCAGTATCGAAGATGCGGAGCAGCTACGTAGCCGCTGCCATTTCGATTTGCTGATCGTCGACATTCGCTTGCCAGGCCGCTCAGGTATCGAATGGCATGAAGCGCTAGATGAGCAGGGTCGTCGTTCGGACATCATTTTTATGACCGGCTATGCCGACATGGAAGTGGCGATTACTGCGCTGCGCGCGGGTGCATCTGACTTCATCATGAAACCTTTCCACCTTGAGCAGATGATGACAGCGGTCGATCGTTGTATCGAACGCCGCCTGCTCAAACGCGAAAACTTGATGCTGCGCCGTGAGGTTTCAATTGGTTACTCATCGACCATTATTGGCAGCAGTGAGGCCATGAAGTCGGTGAAACACATTATCGAACGTGTGGCGCCGACCAATGCGGTTGTGCTGATCCAAGGTGAGTCTGGCACGGGTAAGGAATTAGTTGCACGCCAACTACATTTACTCAGTGGACGTCAGGGACCTTTTGTCCCAGTTAACTGTGGCTCTATCGCCCCTGAATTACTCGAAAGTGAACTGTTTGGTCATACCGCAGGTGCATTTACGGGCGCCAAAGGTAATCGTGAAGGTTTATTCAGTTTTGCCTCGGGCGGGACGATTTTCCTCGATGAAATTGGCGAAATGCCACTGAAAATGCAAACGGCATTGCTCAGAGTATTAGAGCAAAAAGCGATTCGCCCAGTGGGCAGCGAGAAAGAAGTGAACATCGATGTGCGAGT
This sequence comes from Shewanella baltica, assembly GCF_900456975.1. NCBI lineage: Bacteria > Pseudomonadati > Pseudomonadota > Gammaproteobacteria > Alteromonadales > Shewanellaceae > Shewanella > Shewanella baltica. The sequence continues at coordinate 4,777,563 of NZ_UGYM01000002.1, read as the reverse complement.
GATCGCGGCCACCAACCGCACTCTGATTGATGAAGTGGATGCGGGGAATTTCCGCCGTGACTTATATTATCGACTGAATGTGCTCGATATTTTAATCCCACCATTACGTGACAGACCCGAAGATGTGGTCGAGTTAACCCATCACTTCACCCGTCAACTCGCCGCCGAATTAGGGGTTAGAGAAATAGTGTGGAGCCATGAGGACATGGTGAAGTTGCAACAACACGAGTGGCCGGGCAATATTCGTGAGCTGCGCAATATGATTGAGCGCTGTATTTTGCTGGGCAAGCCGCCTGCGGAATATTGGAAACAACAGCTGAAGAGTGAGTCTTTATCGACATCGGGTTATCCATTGGATTGGCCATTAAAAGAAGTCGAAAAACACCATGTGACCAGCGTTGTGGACTTACATTCTGGCAATAAGTCTGCCGCGGCGAGGGATTTAGGCGTTTCGCGTAAGACCTTAGATCGTAAGTATAAAGAGTGGTTTGATTTCAGCGGCGATCAGGAGTCATAGGGTGTCATTCTTCACTCACTTTTTTGGTGTCAGTTGGCAGCAAATGCAGGCCAAGGTGCGCTATCGCATATTAATCCTGACATTACTGCCTATTCTGCTGACACTGGTGAGTTTAGTGTTTATCACTATTTACTGGAATATCAGTTACACAGGTAAGCAGCTGTTTATGAAGGTTAAAGCTGACTTGTCTGTTGCCGAAAATACCTTGCAGCAAGTGCAAGTTCGCCAAGAAAAGCAACTCGAACGTGTGGTAACGTCTTGGACCTTTCAAAATGATTTTAGGCCACTTTTCAGTGGTAAAGAATTAACTGGTGAAGTCATCCACAGAGCCAGTCTCGACGCATTTCTCCTCGAACAGAAAAAACAACTTAACCTCGATTATCTGCGTCTCGTCACTGTCGCCGAAGCGGCCGCTGACCCTGATTTACGGCAGATCCTCCCAAAGATAAACGGGTTATTACCTTATTCCGGCTTGATGGTGTTGCCGCCCGAACGTTTATCACGCATCGACCCAGAATTAGCGGTCACAGCGAGCATCCCGATAGTCGCGACTTTGCGGGCGCAGAGCCCGACAAAAACCGTTGAAGAACGCGGTTTATTGAGCCGTAGTCTACTGCCCGTGCCTGATATGCAAGGTAAAGTGGCGTGGTATCTGGATGGCGGGATTCTATTCAATCGTGACATTCGGATTGTCGACCACATTCGTGATCTGGTGTACGACAAGGGCACCTTGCCCGAGCGCTCCATCGGCACTGTAACCATCTTCTTAGATAACATCCGTATCTCCACTAACGTGCCGCTGCACTTTTATCCGACGGGCAACGAGACGCAAGGTCGCGCGCTGGGCAGTTTAGTGTCGGAGGAAGTTAAGGAGAAAGTGTTAACCCAAGGCGAGCAATGGGTCGATCGTGCCTTCGTGTTTAACGATTGGTTTATATCCGCTTATGCTCCCTTGGAAGATATTCGTGGCCAGCGTGTTGGCATGATCTATACGGGGTTTTCTGAGTCGCCTTTTATCCATAATTATTTATTAAATATCATAGAGCTGGGCACGATTCTAATGTTGGTGCTGTTGGTGTCGGGCTTGCTGGTTTATCGCGGCGCCTATAGCTTGTTGCAGCCGATTGAGCGTATCCATCACGTGGTGCAAGCAGTACAGTCGGGGCGCAATATTCGTATTGGCGCCTTAGGGTTAGATAGGGATAACGAGTTATCGAACTTGGCCGAGCAGTTCGACAGTATGCTCGATCTGCTGCAGCGCCGAAATGCTCAGATCCAAGCGGCGGCAGAGCAGCTTGAAATGAAGGTTGAAGAACGTACCCGCAGTTTGCAGGACAAAACCTTAGAGTTGCAACGTAACGTGGCGTTACTGAATGAAACGCGTCAACAGCTCGTCACCAACGAAAAGCTCACCGCTCTGGGCGAGTTGACCGCGGGTATTGCCCACGAAATCAATAATCCGACCGCCGTTATCCTCGGCAACATGGAGTTACTGCGCTACGAACTTGGCGATAATGCGGAAGTGGTAAAAGAAGAAATTGATCTCGTTATTCAGCAGGTGGGACGGATCAGTACTATTATCCGCAGTCTGCTGCAGTACAGTCGTCCGGGCGAATTTAACGCCCCGCTAGAAATGCATCCGATTACCCCCATTATTGAAGAAATGTTGGTGTTAGTGCGGCATTCGATTCAGAAACAAGAAGTGGTATTGATCACTGAGTTAAACGCCAGTTTTCCAGTGCAGGTCAATCGACCGCAGTTACTGCAAGTCTTGATTAATCTGGTAGTAAACGCGGCGCATGCGATGGACGGTAAAGGACGTATCTGGGTGCGAACCTATGATTGGGTACAGCAAGATATGCCGATTGGCGTCAAAATCGAAGTGGAAGATGAAGGTTCTGGAATAGCACCAGAGCAGCTAGGGCGGATTTTCGACCCTTTTTACACCACGCGTAAGGATGGCACTGGTTTAGGGCTTTCGCTCAGTTACGGCATTATTAAGCGGATTGGTGGCACGATAGAAGTGAGCTCAACTTTAGGTAAAGGCACATTATTTACCATAGGCTTGTACCATGAGGCGAAGGAAGATCAGCAAAACAATCCCTATGAGGGCTTACATATTGCGGGCAACTACAGCGACATGTCTGCCGATTAGCTTAGCGGTTTAGTTTTGCCGAGTGAGATATGGCTGTTTGTTGTATTCGATTGATAATATGTCATTAAAATATGGCTGTAGTTGTTAGTTCTGCTTTATGTGGATTTGCATCACCGAATTTTAGGCAAAAAAAAGCCGGATGATGAATCCGGCCACAAAGAGTGTGTGTGAGCAATGTCGTGCTTGCAAACTCAGGAGCTCCGTAACAACGTCGATTACCAGTCATCGTTGTTAAAGATGAGTTTTGGAACGCACGTTAACGATAATCATTCTCAATTGTGTTTGCAAGCTATTTATTGAAAAAAGTGCATATCTTTACAAATATCGTTTCGCTCTCATCCATTAACGGTTTAGATCGACTTACGTAGATGCAGTTTATGGTCGACTAAGCTTTTAGGATCGGCGTTGAGCTCGGTAATTAAATATTGATTACTGATCAACAAATTAAGCATCGCAGGGAAACGGTTCATCGTTTTCACCTGAATATGGTTATAGCCTTGACGGCGTGCCCAGGTTTCTTGGTATTCGAGTAGACTCTGCGCTAAGCCTAAACGTCTAAAGTCGGAGGCAACGCCACCTAACCAGCTATAAAAGATGGCATTTTCTTGCTCGTAACCCAGTTTAAATCCCGCCAGTTCACCTTCCACATACGCAACTAAAATCAAACACTTTTTGCCCTGTAAGCGCTGATTTAGCACTTCGCTGGTGAGGGGGCGATCGAGTTCAGGGATTTGTTGACTAAGTTGGATAAGCTGAGTGGTTAACTCGGGAGTCAAACCTGACTCTGCTTTAATTTCGATAGAATACATTGCTTGCTCTCATAAAAAATCAGCCCCAATCGCGCGTTAACAGGAGCAGGGCTGAACTATTAACTGGTCAAATTATAACAGGTCTGGCCAGTTGAGTTAATCAGGAAATTGATTCTTGCGGATTGGTGCGCAAAATCTTGTCTTGTAAGACTTTTAGCAAAACCCCGTAGGCAGGCAGGAAAAGACCTAAGCTCACGATCAGCTTAAAACCGTAATCGACAGTGGCGATTTCGGGCCAATTGGCCGCCATAAAGCTATCGGAAGAGGCGTAAAAGGCGATGCTGAAGAACACTAAGGTATCGACCAAATTACCCACTAAGGTCGATGCTGCAGGCGCGACCCACCAAGAGCGGCTCGTTCGCAGACGGGCAAAAACCTTAATATCCATTAACTGGCCAATCAAATAAGCAGCAAAGCTGGCGAAGGCGATTCGGAACACAAAGGTATTCCACTCTGCAAGTGAGTCAGCGCCTTGGAAGCTACCTTGATGGAACACGACTCCCATCACGTAGGAAATCATCAAAGCGGGAACCATAGCTTTGAGTATGATGCTACGTGCGGCTTGTTGGCCAAAAATACGGACAGTGAGATCTGTGGCTAAGTACACGAATGGAAAGCTAAATGCGCCCCAGGTTGTGTGGTAACCAAATAGCTGAAATGGCAATTGTACTAAGTAGTTGCTGACGCAAATAATCAGTATGTGGAATCCTACTAATAGGAATAAGGCACGGCGAAGCTGCGCTGTGGTTAACATTAACATATGTGGCCTTTTTAGTTGTGTAGGGCGGGGTGAGGGAACCCGCTAATTTTCAATTTATTATGTTTACGACAATATCACCGAACATTACCGATCGCATCGAGGCGAAATCGGGTCGCCATTATAGTGTTCGAGTTTTAAGATGCAAGCCTGCTGTTTAAATGTACGCATAGAATGAAAACTCTTCTACACTTTGTGTACGTCGAAGGAGGATAGCCATGAGACGATTCTTTGCTATTTTTTGCTTACTTTTAGCCGTGTTACCTGTATCCATTTGCGCCGCCCAGCCGATTGTCGTCAATGTAGCGACGGCATCGTGGGATGATTTTGCCAATCGTGATGAAACAGGCTATTACTTCGAGTTACTTCAGCGGGTTTTCCCTGAGCCAGAGTGGCAACTCAAGGTGCAGTTTATGCCCTTTGCCCGCAGCCTTTATCTGGTTGAGCATAATCGTACCGATATCACCCTCAGCGTTTATAAGGGAGATACTAAAAAGGCGCTGTTAACTGAGAATACGGTTGAAGTGGATTCTATCGATGTAGCGGTGACCGCCGAGTTAGCGGCGACTTGGACAGGACTTGAGAGTCTATCCCATAAGAGGGTTCAGGCGATGTTGGCCTATCGATACAATATGTTGACTCCCGTGCCCATGTACTACGAAGAAAGTAGCGATATGCTGACTATGCTCAATAGCTTAAATGCAGGGCGCATAGATGCAGTGCTGGATTATAAATCTAATTTGCTTATGTATGTGCCTAAGCTGAAGGCGCCACAAAATTTTGTGATTATTCAAGGCGTACTCAAGGCTGAAACCTATTTCGCCTTCGCGAATACTGAAAAAGGTCAGATGCTGAAACACCATTTTGACCTTGCACATAAACGTTTAATTGATTCGGGTGAACAGGACAGGCTTTACCTTGAAACGCTTGAAAAACGAAGGGTTGATGGTGAAAAATAGACCTTAGGCTTATTACATTTCGAACAGAATCGACATGATAGTCGCGAGTTTATTTTCAAGCTCTTGCCACTCAGCTTCGGGCTCAGAACCCGCAATAATTCCCGCCCCAGCAAATAGGTTAATCCGACCCGGTTCGATCAACGCACTGCGGATAGCCACCGAAAACTCACTCTCATACTTATTGAAGTAACCGCAGGCACATGCGTACCAGCCACGAGTATAACCTTCACGCTGACGAATAAAGTTCAATGCCGAATGTCGCGGCAAGCCACCCACAGCAGGGGTTGGATGCAGAGCTTGCAACAGTTGAAAATCATTTACGCCCGGCTTTAATTCGGCTCGAATCGCGCGGTGCAAATGCTGAATATGATTCAGTTTAAAGATGGTCGCTAATTCATCGGCGCCGACATAATTGCTCAGCGGCGTGAGCATATTCACTATGTGGCTACGAACGAGTTGGTTCTCTACGCTATTCTTGTTGTCTTCTAACAAGGCATTCGCCAGCGCAATGTCTTCTTCTTGGCTCAGACCGCGTACCGTTGTGCCTGCTAGCGCCTCAGTGAATAGTTCCTGCTGACGGCGGCGGAATAAACGTTCCGGTGAACAAGAGATAAAAGTGCGTTCTGGGCTGAATTGAAAGCCAAATTGGAAGCTGTTGGGATTACGTCCCTGCCAGCACGCCAGTACCATCCAAGGATCGATAGATTCGTTCACTTCAAGCTGAGTTAAGCGGGATAACACTACTTTTGGGGTGTCTTGATTGAACTTTGGCTCGACCACTTGCTCCACTAAGGTCTTCCAGCGTTCAAAATCAGGCTTGTCACTACGGCCAAGAGGAACGATTTTCTTCGGCGGCGAGAGTGGTTTCGCGGGCATCACAGCTTCGATAGCGGCGATGGCTTTGTCGATTTCGCTATGGTGATCATTCTCGGCAAAATTAAGATTCACCAACAGGCTAAACTTGCTTCCGCTGCGTCTAAATTCAATGCGCGGCAGGATAAAGCGACTATTACCGAACTCTGGCCAAGATTCTATGGTGCGATCGAAGGCAACGCCGCCGTAGTAGCGAATATTTTGATTCGTCGATAAGGCTCGCTGCTCTTGGTAGGCCATGGCCAGTTGTTGATCGTTAATGCCGGTTTCAAATCTGAAGTCTTTACATGCCCCAATCGCCGCTACTTCTTCGATTCTGTCGCGCCCATGCCAGTAGATGCGCGGAAATTGCGTCTGCGATGCCAACCATGAAATTAAAGGCATAGCGACAGTATTAAGCGACAACTGCACTATCGGCTCCGTCGGCGGAACTTGCTTTAATTGAATGAGTTTGTCGATGAGAGACTTAAGGTCTTCAGACAGGGCATGAACGGGCAAATAGAACTCCAAAGTAAAGATAAGGGATGAAGGCGAAAGCTGAAGGTCACTCTGTCAGCGTCAATGAATTCGACTCAGGTTAATGTACTCTTTTTCAAGTCATTACCTTTAGTTGATTCAGCCTGTAAATAAGAATCTTTCGCTCAAATTAAAGGCCAAGGTCTAGAGTGTCAAGATGTAAGCCCCCAGCGTGTGACTTTCGCCATAGTCTCATTTTACGCTGCTAAAAAATGTGACTTGAGTGGGTCTTTTTGTCGGATAAGTCACCCTTGGTGGACATTTTGTCTCTTGGTTACGCCATGCGCTTTCCCTTTGTTTCAATTTGTCGATCTGGGTTGGTTTTTAAACGTTTTCCGGTTGAGACAGAATAATCGCGGTTCACAATAGCGGGCACATCTTAAATTTTCGACGTGACAACAATAATATGATTACCACGAATACCCTCTTTAGAGTGTCATCTTTAGCCTTAGCTATTGGTCTTAGTTTTACTGTTCAAGCCGATGAAATCGCCCGTGATCCGCGACTCAATATCAATGAAGTGATCGTCGTGCATGGTGACGGCGGAGAAGCCAGTGAAATGGCGACGACCCATTGGAGCATCAGTGAGGAAGAGATCCGCGCAACCGGAGCGCAAACCCTAGACCAAGTCTTAAAGAATGTGCCGGGTGTGTACATTCGTGTTGGTGGCGACGGTACGCCAAGGGTTGATATTCGTGGTTTTAAAACTCGCCATGTGACCTTATTGGTCAATGGTGTGCCCATGAGCAGTGCCGATGATGGTCAGTTCGACCCGAGTATTATTCCCACAAGCCAAATTGCCTCGGTAGAAGTCTCTGTCGGCCCCACATCTGTGCTTTATGGCCCAAGTGGTGCGGGCGGCGTGATCAACATTATTACCAAGCAGGGCAGCACGGCACCAGCTCTGGCTGGGCGCCTCGAAGCGGGTAAAGACAATACATTTAATGGTGATATCAGCGCCGCAGGTTCGGGTGAGGATTGGCAAGGCTTGGTCAGTATCAGTCGCCAGCAAACTGACGGCTTCCCTATGTCGAATGACTTTGAACCGACGCAATACCAAGACGGCGAATTGCGCGCGAATTCAGATAAAGAAGTCACTAACGTTTATGCCCAAGGCAGTTACTGGTTATCTGATAAAACTCAATTGATTGCCAACATGGCACTGCGTAGCGGCGAATGGGGAAAGCCCGCCCGTGACGGCACTGGTAGCGGCAAGCTCAAATTTGAACGCACTGATGATTATGACGCGCATACTTTCCAACTGGGATTAGCACATCAGTTTGATGACACTTTCACCCTGCGTGGCTTTGGCTATCACAATCAAAGCGATACCTTAGAAGCCTCCTATGCCGATGAAGCCTATCAGGCGGTGACGCTGTCGCAAGATGGACGTTCGGTTGTGCAAGGTGTCAATCTGCAGTTAATCACAGACTTGCATACTGCGGGTTTATTGACGACTTCGGTCATTGCCGAGAAACAGAGCTGGAAGTCTGTCGTCGATACTTATACGGCTAATACCGGCAGCAATAATGGCGGTGGAACAGGTTCAGGCGGTGGAACAGGCACAGGTGGTGGAACAGGTTCAGGTGGTGGAACAGGCACAGGCGGTGGAACAGGTACAGGTGGTGGAAATGGCACCGGCGGTGGAAATGGCACCGGCGGTGGAAATGGCACAGGCGGTGGAACAGGTACAGGTGGTGGAACAGGCACAGGTGGTGGAACAGGCACAGGTGGTGGAACAGGCACAGGTGGTGGAACAGGTACAGGTGGTGGAACTGGCACCGGCGGCGCCGAGAACTTAAATGATTCTGCCTGGTTATATACGGCCGCGGCTGAGTATCAGTACCAATCTGAGCTGCAGTACGGCTTCACATTAGGTGGCGCTTATCATTCACTCGACACCACAGATAGTACCGATGGCAACTATTCGGCCATGGCCTCCAGTTATTGGCAGGCGGCGCAAGATTCCCGCTTAAGCTTAAGTGTGGCACGTAAAGTGCGTTTCCCGTCTATGGTGAACTTTTATTCGCAGCTATCTGGTAATCGTGATTTAGAAGCCGAAGAGTCTAAGCATGTGGAGCTGGGTTTAGAGCAGAATCTGCCGGCGAGTACCGATTTCTCCCTTTATGGCTATTACACTGATGCGAAAAATTACATCGCCAAGGATGTCGATGGTTTCTACCAAAATATGGGGCGTTATAAGTTCAAAGGGGTAGATTTCCAAATCAATAACCATACGATTGAGCACTTAGATCTGAGCTTCTCTTATAGTTTTCTCGATTCAGAAGAGATAGACGGCGACGATACCTTAGATGCCTTGCAATATCGTCCACGTCACCAGTTACGTTGGCAGATGAGTTACGAGTTTCCCCTCGAGACTCAAGTTCACCTCAACGTGGAGCGTATTTTAGACCAAGTCTATGCGACGCAGGTGAAGGTTGGCGGTCAGACCCAATATCAACAGCAGTCGTTAGATAACTACACCTTAGTGGACGTAAATCTGGTACAGCCATTAATTCGTGACAAGTTAGATGTTTACCTACGTGCGACTAACTTGCTGGATGAAAACTACTACCAGAGTGAAGCTCTGCCACAGGCGGGACGACAGATCTTCATCGGTGTGAACTGGCAGATCTAAGATGAAACTCCTAGCGCTCGAAGGCGTTAGCTTCAACTATGGTAGCCAGTTACCGACTGTATTGCAGGAGGTTAACTTGGCGATTGGCACCGGCCAATGCCATTGCGTGAGCGGTCCTACGGGCTCTGGGAAATCGAGTCTGCTAAACCTACTGGCGGGCGTATTAAATCGCCCGCATGAAGGCGACATCTGGCGTTACCCACAACTGGTTACGGGTCTGGTGATGCAAGACCCGCAAACTCAGCTACTTCGGCAAACCGTTGGCGCCGAAGTGGCTTTCGCCTTAGAAAATCTCGGTATTCCCGCCGAGAAAATGCTACCTAAAGTGCAATTGGCGCTACGGCGTGTGGGTTTGTATCTGCGCCTCGATACCCAAGTCAGCACGCTTTCCCTCGGTCAAAAATATCGTTTAATGATTGCCGCCCAACTGGTGTGCGAGCCGCATTTACTGCTGCTCGATGAGCCTTGGGCACAACTCGATGATCACGGTGTAAGTGAGCTGCTGGTCGTGCTTCACAATCTTATCCAAGATGGCATGGCGCTGGTGTTGGTTGAGCATAACGCCTCGGCCTTCGCTGAGATTATTCAGCATTACTGGCAGTTAGAGGCGGGCAAGCTATCCGAAGGCATCTATACCGTGAACGATGCGCCGCAAATTGAGGCGCCTGCGTGGCGAAATCAGCCTAAGTTTGAGCATTTAGGCAAAGTCTTGGTCAGCGCCGAAGCCTTTGATTTTGGGTTCGATGCTTGTCCTACATTATTTGCGTGTCCGCAGGGATTTCAACTGCAGGCGGGTGAGATAGTGACCTTAGTGGGAGATAACGGCTCAGGTAAAACTAGTTTGTTGAAAACCATAGCTGGCGTACTCAGTTCAAGGCAGCGTCTTCCGCTTAAAGTGCTCGGGCGAAGACCTAAGCTAGGGATTTATGGCGCTGAGCTGGGTCTGCTGATGCAAAGGCCGAGTCGACAATTATTCGAGACCAGCGTGCTGGCCGAAATGCAGTTTAGCCTTAGGCGTTTTGAACTCCCCAAAGAACGCGCGGCGCAGATGTTGGATGAATTGGATTTATTTAGCTTAGCTCAGCTGTCGCCCCACAAATTATCCTACGGCCAACAGCACTTGATTGCCTTAGCGTCACTCGCCTGTTTACGCCCTAAAGTATTGCTTTTGGACGATCCATTGGCGGGGATGGATAAGCATTATTACGGCAAAGTGTGGTACTTGCTGAAGCGGTTAAGCTCGCAAGGTTGCGCTATTTTGCTCAGCAGCCACAGAAGCATTGAACACAGCGCTGTATCACGGCAATTGAGTTTGCGTAATGGTCTATTGGTGGAGGAATTGATTGAAACAGGAGAGCGTTATGTGGGCTAGTTGTCGGCGCCTACGCGCGCTGCGGCATTGGAGTTATGAGCGGCGGGAAACGGCACTTTGTGCGTTGTCGCTGCTATTGGTGTGCGTGCTTTCAGCTTGTGCTTTTGTATTGCCCGCTGCTTTACTCTTGCCATTAGCTGGGCTTAATGGACTGCTTGTTATCCACGGTTTGCTGCGGCGCGGCAGTATTTGGGGCGTGCTAAAGCTAGGTTTAGTGCAATTGAGCATCACTTTGAGTCTGTATTTAATCCTCTATGGCGTTGAACATTTAGCCCAAGGCGCCGTGGTGGTTGCGCGTATTATTTTGGCGACCATTCCCGGGTGGTGGCTGTGTCTTACGGCAGCTCCCGAGCGAATTGGTGAAGTGTTAAGTGCGTTTTTACCGACCAAGTGGGCCTTTGTGGTCGCGGCGTCCTTAAGTTTATTGCCCTATATGGCAGATGAGATCCGCGAGATATATCAGATCCAGTGTCTGCGCGGGGCTCGCATTACACCTAAGGCGCTGCGTAACCCTAAAAATTGGTCCGAGTTGGTGTATTGCGTGTTGTTTCCCGTCTTAATCCAATTACTTAAATTATCTCGCCAGATGGCCGTTGCAGCGCAGAGCCGTCACTTTGGTTTAGCGCAACGGCCAACACATTGGCATTCACCGAGAGACAAAAATGACTAAAAAAATCCCGCTGAGTCTACAAGACTCTCTATTTGTCGGCTTTTGCGCCACCTTGCTGGTGGCATTAACGGGCATGTTAAGGCTGAAACTGGGCTTGTCTGGTCACAGCATGTTCCTGATGAGCTTCTTTTATCTGATCTGTTACGGCGTGTTAGGTCGTTTCGGCAGCATGACGGCATGCGGTGCTATCGCGGGCATAGTGGCTATGGCTTTAGGCGTAGGTAAAGGCGGGCCTATGATTTTACTGAAGTTTGCCTTGCCTGCCATAGCAATGGATCTCGTCGCCTTACTCTTGCCACTCAGTATGAACTTGCATTGGCGCTGCGTGATCTTAGGCATTGCAGGCTGTATCGCTTGGGCGGGCAAAGTGGCACTCACCAATGTGCTCGCGGGCATGGCGCTGGATGTCGTGTTGATTCAGTGGGGTTTGAGTGTATTAAAAGGCGGTTTTTTTGCCACTCTGGGCGCCTTGCTTGTACCGCCTGTGCTGACGCGATTAAAAGCCCATGACCTGTTACACCGTGACAAATTTTAAAAACCTTTTTAAAGCTTTAGGAAATGCAGATGAAAAATTGGCTGATTTGTATCGACGATACCGATGATATAGGCACTAAGGGCACGGGCGAAATTGCCGAGGAAATCGCCCATCTGCTCGCGAATATGTCGGGCGGCCATGCTTCGTTTGTGACGCGGCATCAATTGTTTGTGCACCCCGATATTCCTTATACCTCACATAACAGTGCCATGTGTTTTGCGCTGCGCTCGCCACTGACGCAGGCCGAGATCCACCAACATGCCGTTGCGCATTTGGTCGCGGAATCGGCTCCTGCGGCAGACCCTGGCATCGCCATACTCGATGTAGACTCTCGCTATGATGCCGCATCTTTAATGGATTTTGGCCGCAGAGCCAAGGTTGAAGTGATCACGAAAGCGGCGGCCTATGATTTGGCTGAACAACTTAATATTCTGCTGACCGAACATGGCGGCACAGGCCAAGGTGTGATTGGTGCGTTAGCGGGATTAGGGCTACGTTTGATGGGCAGCGACGGCCGGGTAAAAGGCCAGATTAAACTTGGCCAATTTGAGGATGCTTCACTCGAACTCAGCGTTGCCGATATCCTCGAACAAACCGGACTTGATGCTGTGATGAGTACGGACAAGTATCGACTTGCGCTTGATGAGCGAGTGCAGCTTAAGGGCAAAGTGAAAGCCATATACCTTGATCACCAGTTTGTATTGCTCGTTCATCAAGAGGCAGAGCAATGGCGCAATGCGGGCAAGCAAGCCCTGCAAGCCTATTAGAGCAAGTTTAGTGAAAGAGTTTAAAAAGAGAGTGCTAAATGGATCTCAACTTGGTCGAACATGCATTTGAATTAAAGGATGACCGCTGGATTTTTAAGGCGGGATTGGCTCAATATCCACAGGCGAGGCAAGCGGCCAAGTTGTGCACGCGTTTATCCCAGATGATGAAGACGAGCAGATCGACGATGAGCCCCGCTCCTGCTACAACTGCCAATATCGCCGCTGGATGGTCGCCGGTTTTGAATGCCTAGCCCTTAGGCATTTATTGAAAAAGTGAGAGTGTGAAAGGGTCTTGCTTGAGCCTTAGGCCCTTATTCCATCGCATCCTGTTTAGGGCATTTTGTTTACCAAGAAAGTCTATGGTGATTTTCTAATGCGCGGCTTAGAATGCCCCTCACGCCTGTTCTATAATAATCAAGAATAACAACAGAACATTTGAGCGTAGGTCGCTTTTATGTCGTATGGTTAAGTTGATATTTTATTCGGGCACATCATCCTTGGGGTTGTAGATATGAGTGAGTCGGCAGAATCAGTTGAGCTTATCAAATTACCTGTGTCGCAATTGACATTAGGTATGTTTGTCAGTGCCATAGACAAAAATGATAAAGGTCAACTTGCTATTGCAAATGCTGGACAAATTAAGCACAAGGATGCGATTTTAAAACTGGCCAAAAGCGGTATTAAATTTGTTTGGGTAGACGCCGAGCGTTCGGCAGAACATTGCGGTTTAAAGAAAAAAGCTACCAACGATAGTCAAACCGACAATCGAAAAGCGTCAGTGAGTCGTGATAAGCAACAAGCTCAAGCTAAGGTCATGCTGACCGAAGCGAAAGATCTTATTCGTAAAGTGTTATCAGAAACCTTCGAAGGCAAAGCCATCGAAGTAGCGCCCTTCGAAGCGTTAGCCGATACCATGATCGAGTCTGTCATGTTAGATGCTGATGCGCTTAAATGTATGTCTGCGCTCCGTTCAAAAGATGCCTATCTACTCGAACATTCAGTGAATGTCGCCTTTCTGCTGGTAACCTTTGGCAAATACCTACAGCTCGATCGCGATATGCTGCGGCAAATGGCGGTCGGTGGGATTTTGCACGACATTGGCAAGATTAAAGTCGATAATAAAGTGCTGCACAAGCCGGGTAAACTGACACCAGAAGAGTTCGAACATATGAAGCTGCATCAAGTGTATGCGCTTGAAATTATGAACGAAACTACTGGTCTGTCGCAGATCAGTAAAGATATCTGCTTAATGCACCACGAAAAGTTAGATGGCCGTGGTTATCCAAGGGGCTTGAAGGGTGATGAAATCCCTCGCCACGGTCGTATGAGTTGTATCGTCGATATCTTCGATGCGTTAACTGCAACGCGCTGTTACAAAGAGGCAATGAGTCCTGCCGCAGCTTTTAAAATTTTACTGAGTCTGACGCCATTTCACTTAGATCAAGGATTGGTCTATGAGTTTATTCGTTGTATTGGTGTTTACCCTGTGGGTTCCTTAGTTGAATTATCGGACGGCCGAATTGGTATTGTCTGGGCCTCGAAGGACAGAGATGCACTGCATCCGATCGTAAAGTGCTTTTATTCTTTAAAAGTAAAACGTTACACAGATGTCGCTATGGTGGATTTATTAAAATCTGAGTTGTATATCGAGCGCGGCGTGTCACCGAGTTCATTGGATATCGATCCAACGCCTTTCTATTAATCCTCAAATCTTGTCTCTAATGCCGGTCATCTAAGTCGATGGCTGGTGTGAACGATTGCAGAGCCTGCGCTAAAAACCGTAAACTGAATGTCTTCTCCAGTCTGGCAATGGGATGAACAGTGCTATGAAATCATTATTTCCTATTTTTATCATTCTCTTATCTTTGGCTTTATTAATCCCTGGGGTGACTCAACCTATTTTGAGCATTAGCGGCACTATCGATAAGGCCAAGCTGACCGAGCAGGGCATAGAGCAAGTTGCTCAACGTTTCGATGAAGACTCGGGGCGCGACAGCGCTCGCGGTATGCTGAGTATGGTCAGTGGTTTGCTTGGGCTCAATAGCCTTAAGGGCGAAGTCGAAGTGTTGCAGAAAACCCGTAGTATTTGGGGGACGGTGACCGAACTTTATCACTCTGGGAACGGGCTCGTCGCAGGATTAGTGATGTTATTCAGCGTGGTGGTGCCTGCCTTGAAGTTGAGTTTAATGCTGGCACAGCAATGTGTGAGTTCGATTGGTCTGAAACTGAGGATTAATGCCGTCGTCAATGCACTCGCTAAGTGGTCGATGGCCGATGTGTTTGTGGTGGCGCTGATCATCACCTTTATGGCGGGGAACGCCTCAGGCGCTATGGGGGAAATGCTAAAAACACAGGCGCAATTTGAAAACGGTTTTTACTTTTTTACCGCTTACTGCATTTTATCGATTTTGAGTGGTTTTTTAGTGCGGCGTCCAACGCCAATTTTGTGGCTATTTTATAAGGCATCCCGACCTTAGCGATAAGGCCGGATGCCGAGATTTAACGCGGTTAATGGCGCAGTGAGTTAGGACAAGGTGCCATTTTGATAAATGGGCATAATCCAATAGCGGCAGGGATTATGTTTGCAGACCAAAGCCAGTGCAGCGAGCAGCGCCGCTTGTTGCGCAGCGGGGTGCATGATTTCGAATTTACAAAACTCCCGATAACCTTCCACTTGTTCCTTGATATTAAAATGGCTGTGTTCACGGCTAAAACCACAAATATTCCCTAGGCTAAAGCCCGACAGAAACTCCAGCTCTATCAAGGTATCGACTATGTCGTCCTTAATATCATTTTGGGCGATCAGTACTAACAGTTGTTCTGTGCTCATTTACGTTTCTCCAGCCAAAAATACAGAATTGGCAGTAAATACAGTGTGGTAATGGTTGAAGTGAGCAGACCGCCAATCACCACAATCGCTAAAGGTTTTTGAATTTCAGCCCCAGGGCCCGAGGCAAACACTAGTGGCATAAGACCAAACATCGCCGTTGTCGCCGTCATCAAAATGGGACGTAAACGCCGCGCCGCACCTTGTTCCACCCGTTCGCGCAGGTTGCTGAACATGTGCTTGGTTTGTTCGTAATAGCTGACCATCACTACGCCATTGAGCACAGCGACGCCGAGCAGGGCGATAAAGCCAACCGAGGCGGGCACTGATAAATATTCCCCCGACAAATACAGGCTAACTATGCCGCCCATCATAGCGAAGGGAACGTTGGCGAGAATTAAGCCCGCTTTGGCAAGCGAGCCAAATGTGGTGAATAAAATCAGGGTGATCAGTGCGATAGCAATGGGGATCACTAGTAGTAAATTGCTGGTGGCCCGCTGTTGGTTTTCAAACTCGCCACCAAAACTCACGCTATAACCGCTCGGAAGTTTGATTTCCTGCGCGATTTTAGCGTTGAGCTCTTCTACAAAACTCACGATATCGCGACCTTGCACGTTGGTGGTTATCACTGAAAAGCGATTCCCTTGCTCACGCTCGATAAGGATGGGGCCTTGCTTATAGCTTAAGGTGGCGACATCACTCAGGCGTTTTAAGGAGTGATCTGGCATCACCAGTAACTGATTTTTAAGCTCATTAATGCTACTTAAGTGGCTCTGATTGTTAGCAATCAGCACGGGGGTGCGCTTTTTACCTTGTAGCACTTCGGTCACTATTACGCCTTCGAGCTGGCTTTTCAGGTAGCGGGCAAACTCCATGGTGCTCATGCCAAAGCCTCGGGCGAGCTCGTTATCTAAGGTGAGGTTGATAAAAGGACTGCCTTCGATCATCGCCATTTTCACATCGACGCTGCCGCTGGTGGCATTAACCAGCTGTTGGATTTGGCTCGTGAGCTGACCTAAGGTGTCGATATCGTTACCAAAGACCTTGATCGCCACGTCGCCAATGCTGCCGGTGAGCATTTCGGATACGCGCATTTGTATCGGTTGAGTGAAGTTAAAATTAACGCCGGGATAGTCCAATAACACAGTGCGGATCGCATCGATAAGCGCTTCTTTATTTGCAAAGCGCCATTCGCTGCGGGGTAAAAGTTCTAAGAACACATCGGTTTCATTGAGTCCCATGGGATCTAAGCCGATTTCATCCGCGCCAGTACGCGCCACCATCTGTTTGATTTCAGGTACTTTAGCCAGCAAAGTTTGCTGAATTTGCTTGTCGATGGCAATCGAAGCCTCGAGCGAAATCGACGGCGATTTCTCCAACTGCAGAATAATGTCGCCCTCATCTAAGGTCGGCATAAAGGTTTTTCCCACTAACCCGAACAGCCCTAGGCTGATGATAAGCAAGCTAAAGGCGATCACTATAAAGCGTTTTTGATGGCTAAACGTGCCCTTGAGACTGCCCAGATAAAGCTGTTTAAGCTTTTCAATCGCCTTAGGTTCCTTGGCGGCTTTTTCGTTGACGAGATAAGAAGCGATAACCGGAATAACAGTTAACGACAACACCAGCGCCGACAGCATGGCAAACACGATAGTGACCGCAACTGGGGTAAAGAGTTTACCTTCGAGCCCGCTCAAGGTCAGCAAGGGCGAGAACACTATCATGACGATCACTGTGCCCGACACCACGGGAATGGCAACGTCCTTGGTCGCGCGAAAAATCAAATGCAGCCGGGGTAATCTCTGCTTTGTGGCGATGAGATTCACCATGTTTTCGACTACGACCACAGATGAATCCACTAACATGCCGATGGCGATAACCAGCCCGCCTAGGCTCATTAAGTTCGCAGAAAGATTGAAGTAATCCATCATCAAAAACGTCATCAGCGCGGCGAGTGGCAGCGAGAGTGACACGACTAATGCGGCGCGCACGTTGCCTAAAAATAGCGCCAGCAAGATGATCACCAACACTACGGCTTCGAACAAGGCATTGGAGATGGTCTCAATCGCGGTATTGATCAGATTCGCGCGGTCATAAAAGGTGTTTATCTGGCTCCCTTCTGGCAAGGTTAGGCTGATTTGATTGAGCTTTTCCTTAATATTCTTGACTACTTGTGCGGTATTGGCGTCTTTCAGGGCGATGATTAACGCTTCGGCGGTTTCGTTGCCGTCTTTCGTGACTGCGCCATAGCGGGCTAAGTGGCCAATTTGAATATCGGCCAAATCCTGCAGTCGATACACTCTGGCATCATCGGCCTTGATCACTAATTGTTTGAGTTCGTCGATATCATCGATGCGGCCTTCGGCGCGCACTATGATGGTGTCTGTGCCAATGGTGAGCTTACCTGCACCTTCGTTGTGATTATTCTCAACGATCGCCTGTTGCAGTGCCGCAAAGCTCACGCCTGCAGCTGCCATGGCCGCAGGTTTAGGGGTCACACTAAAGCTTTTAGCATAACCACCGAGGATATTCACATCGGCGACACCCGCAACGGTGCGTAACAGTGGGCGGATTTCCCATTCGAGCAACTGCCGTCTTTCCATTAGCGAAAGATTGGGATTTTCGAGTGAAAACATAAAGATTTCGCTGAGCGGCGTACTCATTGGCGCTACGCCGCCCGTCACACCTTCAGGAAAACTGTCCCACACGGCGGCGATGCGCTCGCTCACCTGTTGGCGCGCCCAATAGATATCTGTGCCTTCGTCAAAATCGAGGGTGATATCGCTGATGGCGTATTTAGTTGTCGAGCGCAGAATCGATTGATGGGGAATACCTAACAGTTCGGTTTCAATCGGCACGGTAATTTGCGCTTCAATTTCCTCCGGCGTCATGCCGGGCGCCTTGAGGATGATCTTCACTTGGGTGGGCGAAATATCGGGAAAGGCATCCAAGGGAATGGAAAACCAGGCTCGCGCTCCCGCTAACATAATAATCAGCGCCACAATCAGCACAAATAGGCGCTGCGTGAGCGAAAAGCGGATGACTGAGGTCAACATCTTATTCGCCTCCTAGGCCAAGCATTATGCCTTTGACTGCGGCAACCGACTGGGATAACACTTGGATTTGGCTCAGATCTTGATCGCTTTCAACGATATATTGCTCAGGGGTTGAACCAAGAATATCGATCGTAATCGAGGTGAGCGTGTCGGCGGTTTTAGTGAAGACTTGGCTATCTTGCTCCCAACTAAAAACACTATTTTTAGGCAATAAATACACCGCCTTTTGATACTCGGGTATCACAGTGATCTGTTGTCCTAACAGTAAGTTACACTCCTGCGGCACGGGTGATGACCAAGCGGTCACGAAGGCACCTTCGGCGATGGCCGACATGGACTCAATGGCGATATGGCACTGATTGATGTTCACCGCCGAGAGCGAATGTGACTGGCTCATAGGTACGCTGACTTTGACGCGAATGCTGTCGCTAGGCACCAGTGAAAATAGCTGTGAACCCGCCATGTAAGGTCCATTTACTTGGTTGAGTTTAACGATTCCCGCCACTGGCGTGCCCACCACTAGCGAGTCTGTGGTGGCATCTGTGCTTTTGACTATCTCCATAAAATGCTGCATGTGCTCGTATTCGAGGTGAGTGCTGAAGTAGTCTTGGCTGATCTCGCGCCACTTTTCGGCGCTGATACTGCCATTGTTTAATAAGGGTTTATTGCGCTCATAACGGCTCTTTGCCAGTTGATATAAGCTACCTGCGGCTTCGACTTGGGCAAGGTAGTGGAACACTTCTGGCCCTGTGAGTTTGACTATCGCTTGGCCCTTAGTAACGAGCTGGCCTTGGCCGACGAGGAAGCTGATCTGTTGGATATTCTCCGGCGTGCTGATCCAGTAATCATTACCGGGGAGGATTTCAACCTGCGCGGGCAATGGGCTGCCCTCATAGCTGGCGACTTTCTGTGGTTGCACATAACTCAGGTCTAAATTACCGAGGGAACTAATTGTTAGGGATTCAGCCTGCGCTAACGTGGCTACACTGGCGGATAAACAGAAAAGGCATGCGCCGTACTTGGCCATCATAATGAAATTCCTAAGGCTTGCAGTTGTTGGGAGTGCAGTTGTTGCTGGGCGACTTGGTTCAGTGCCAAGCGGGATTCGGTATCGAGCGCATCCATATAGCGGCGCAGCCAGACTTCATAGCTAACTTGATTTTGGTCTTTGACCTTGGCCAGCTCTTCAGTAATGGTGCGGCTAAGGTGTAAGGCTTGGGTTAGCAATGTCTGTTGGTCGAGTAAGTTTTGTTGCTGTTGCTCTAGCTTTTTAAGCTGAGTTTTTAGCTCGATATAAGTACGGTCGAGGTTGAGCGTGTGCTCGGTATTGGCTTGTTGCCATTGGGATAATTCGGTTTGCGATAGGGCAGAACCTAAAGTCAGTGGCACAGAAACTGCGATGCCAAGCTGTTGATCATCAACTTGGTTATCGGCGGTATTTTTGGCCGTGAGTGACACTGTCCAAGGGTCTTTATCTCCCGCTTGCTGACTCTGGATGATCAGTAGCTGTTGCTGCTTCTGCAGGCTCAATAATTGCCATAATGGATGCTGCGCGAGAATGTCATTGGGTTGGCTGCTGGCTGACAGTGGCCGCGCAGTTTCGGCTATGTCCTGCGGTATTTGATCTTGTCCTGTCAGCTGTTGATAGAGGGCAAGCGCCTCAGCCTGTTGCTGATTAAGATCGACCCGTTCCAGTGCAATATCCACCAGTTCGCGTTCTAACAAGAGTAGGTGGGCAATCGGCAGTTCGCCCGCATCTGTGAGTTGCTTCTGCTGACTATGGAGCTTGTCGAGTAATTGGCTCTTGCGATCTAGTTGGGCCAGTTTCACTGCTGCAAGACGATGTTCCCACAGGCTTTGTCGCAATAATCCCGATAAATACAGACCTTGCAGCGCGACTTGTTGCGCCTGAATGCCTTGGGTGAGTTGTTTAATCTGCTTATCGCTGCTGTGCAAAGCAGGGGATTTTATTGGCAAATTGAGTGAGAGTTCCTGCTCGTAGCTGTTACCATCATCTAGGCTACCTAAGTGACTCAGGCTAATGCTCGGCAGGCCATTGAGCCAAGATGAGCTACTTAAGCTTATTTGCGATTGCGGTAACTGGCCGCCCGATTTAGATAGAGAATGTAATCTAGCTTGGCTGGTGGAGAGTGCTTGAGATAGCTCGGAATTCGCGGCGTGGCACAGGAAACTGCTGCTGACTAAGGTCGCCAACAGACATAACTTGATACAAGACGTACTGACAGACATAGGACGATTCTATGGTAATAAAGTGTGCTGTCAGTGTAGGGATTGGTGGGCGAAAGTCGTGGGGGACATGTATCATAAAACCGTCTATGGTACATATGTCCCATAAATTAATTGGTTGATTTTGCTTTTATTTAGGAGTTTTTCGATGAAGGATCTTGT
Source organism: Shewanella baltica (assembly GCF_900456975.1). Taxonomy (NCBI): domain Bacteria; kingdom Pseudomonadati; phylum Pseudomonadota; class Gammaproteobacteria; order Alteromonadales; family Shewanellaceae; genus Shewanella; species Shewanella baltica. Next base: position 4,756,706 of record NZ_UGYM01000002.1, on the reverse strand, counting down.
CATTATTGGTCTGTTGGCCTTGATCATATGCTTTAAGCTTTTTGACATCTCATCCGACATTCAATTGGGCATTCCCCAATGGCATATTGCCCAGGAAGCCATGTTATTAGTGCTCACTGTGATTGGTGCCATGTACTTAAGTTATGACCTTATTCGTCGCTCCCGCGAAGTGAAAGCGTTGGCTAAACGGTTGGAGCATGCGGATAAAAAAATCGACAATATGTCGACGCAAATGCGCTCTGCCAGACAAGAATACAGCCAAGCTGTATCGCAGCAATTCGAGACTTGGGGCTTTACTAAGAGTGAGCAGCAAGTGGCATTTTTATTACTTAAAGGCTTAAGTTTTAAAGAAATTGCCGAAGTTCGCCAGACTAAAGAAAAAACCGTCAGACAACAGGCATCGACCATTTATGGCAAAGCGGCTGTGGATGGACGCCACACTTTCTGTGCTTGGTTTATGGAAGACTTTATTCAAGAACATAATCAAGATCTTGCTGCGAATGAAGCGGCATCAAGTTCTAAGGCGGCTTAATCTGCGCTGGATTGGCTTAGCTGTTATAGCTATTTGTTATTGAAAATCGATATTTGCTGAGTTTTTAGTTCTAAACAATAATGAGCATCCCCTAAGTTTGCAGGAAGATGCAATTGAAAAACTGGCTGATTATCGTGTTTTGCCTGATTGCCTTGGTCGCTTCAACGCAAACCACAGGACTCGTGCGTTCACTTATCGAATTCTCCGCCTTTGTAGGCGTCCTCTGCTGGGCTTGGCGAATGAAGCCGACGGCAGAGTAGACTGGCTTTCCGCAAAATCTTAGCTATTGAAAATAAAGAATATACACTAAAGACGTGATACCAATCGCTGCCCACAGCATGACCCCAAGCAACAAAGGTTTGGGGCCACTCGCCCGCATTTTCTGCACTGTAATTCCTGCACCAATCAAAAACAAACACAGGACTAATGCCCGTTTCGACATCATAAACAAGGTGTCATAAACAGCGTTAAACTGCGGCAGCCAATGCGCCACAGCAATGGCTAAACAATAAAAACCGATAAAATACGGTAGGTTAAGTTTGCGCTTATCGCCACCAAACAGCATAGCGCTGACCAGTGCGATCGGGATAATCCACAGGGCACGTGCGAGTTTTATGGTTGTTGCGGTTTTTAAGGCTTCATCGCCATAGGCTGAAGCCGCGCCGACAACCGATGAAGTATCGTGGATGGCGATGGCACTCCACACACCAAAATCGTATTGGCTCATATTGAGTAAGTGACCGAGTGCGGGGAACAAAAACAGCGCGACTGAGTTCAGCACAAACACACAGGCTAAAGCCGTGGCGGTTTGATCGTTACGCGCATTGATGGCCGGAGCCACTGCGGCAATGGCGCTGCCACCACAAATAGCAGTACCAGAGGCAATCAAATGACCAGTGACATGATCAAATTTCAGGGCGCGGGTGAGCACAAATCCTAAGCTGAGGGTGAAAAAGATTGAGCCAACTATCAAGCCGAAGTTGTGGGTGCTCGCCTCTATCGCTGCGTTTAAGTTAATCCCAAATCCTAAGCCAATAATCGAATAAGACAGGAGTTTTTTGGTGAGAGCGGCAATATTCCATTGCACAGGTACCCAGCCAAGGCTGGCTAAGGTAAAACCTAACACTAGCGCCATGGGCGACGAGATAAAAGGCGCGAGGCATAACAAGCCCGCACAGATGAAAACGATGCGATGAGTCTTATTATCTTGCTGTGATGTCGATGAAGAATTCATAACGCCTTAGGCTCGAGCGATTCAGTTTTATCGTTCCAACCATAGATCTTCACATTAAGTGACGGATACAAAATGGCGATCAATGGGGATTGATCATGGAGACAGATGCAAGGGGGCATTATAGCTGTGAGTATTAGCCTCAATAAAATCAATTAAACTTATCTAGTTAATCAGTTTTATTGACTCTTAGAAGGTTTGGCAAAGCAGGAGGGTAAATCGAAGAAGATGAACTGAGCTCAGTTCATCTTCTTCGCTGGATTATAAATGGCGAGGTTACAGAGCGTGAAATTATAAATTTACGATACTTTTCAAGTTGTAATCGCTTCCATCCTTTGCGGTAAACAACTTATCTTGGGTGTCGTTAGCGCTGGACATACCCGCATGTAACAGGCTGAGCCAATGGCGCGATGCGGCTGAACGTGACTCTTGTGTTCCGACGACCATGTTTAATGACGTTTCGATTCGGATATCTTCCAGATTGGCAACGTCTCTCGCCCCTATCATGCCATTGCGGTCGAAACTGAGTTCAACGTGGCAACCTAGGTCCTGCAACACTATGGCGCAGGGCGCATCTTTAGTGCCATTAAAGGCCACGAACTGTTTTGGCTGACGTAAACCGCTGTGGCTGCCGTCGGCAAAAAAAGCCAACAGGTGTTGATAGTAAACCACATAGCTGCTCACATCTTGGTGTGAACCAGAGTTGAGTGGAAAGAGGCGGTCGAGGAATTGTTTCGCATTGGCGATCTTCTCGTGCTCAGCGACATTCACTTGGGCCACGGCTAGCACTTCTTCTGCGATGAGGCTGTTTAGATTCGGTTGGATCTGGTTGCTCTTGATAATTGACATATTCATCGCTCGTTCCTCTCACTCTTTCAATTTAAAAATTCAGGGTTTTGATTTAACTTTTGGTTTATTAAAGTTTGTTTTCAACTTGGCTTGTCCGCTTTAAGTGCTTGCCCGCTTTAAGGGTTAGTGGTTAAGCATTTCTTGAATTGCTGACTCCGCTGGTTTGCTTGAGTCGTTTCTCGATTGCTTAATTTGTAGTCTAGTCTTTTTTTGACTACAATTTCACAATAAAAATTTTACACTGTGAATTTTACAAAATGCGCAATGACCAGAGCTTGATGAGAAAATCACACTTCCTAGGCACAAAAATACGTAACCTACGGAAACGTAATAACTTAACCATGGAAGATTTGTCGGCACGCTGCATTCGAGTCGACGCCGGAAGTGCGCCCTCTGTGTCATATTTGTCGATGATCGAGCGTGGAAAACGAGTGCCGAGTGCCGGAATGCTGGCTGTGATCGCCGCGGTTTTTCAAAAAGACGCCGACTGGTTCCTCGACGATGTGCCTGAAGAGAGCGCTATTACGCCAGATAAAGGCCGACGTGGTGGCATAAGCGGTATGGCGCTCGAACCCAGCTTTTTGTTTTCCAATGATATTTTACAAATCGCGATTCCAGAAATGCTGTCGCAGACGGGGATCTCTGGTCGGCAGTTTGCCCATTTATTGATCCGCGCCCATCAAGAACACCATCAAAATCATTTCCCCGATCTTGAACGGGCCGCCGAAGAAGTCGGCCTCAAACGTATGCCCTTATCTCTGGACGATATGTTGGATATCGCTAAGGGAATGGGATTAAAAATCAAGTGGATAGACAGTACACCGCAGGAAGTGATCGATGAAATGGGCGTGAGTTCACGTCAGTTGGTCACCTCATTTATTGAGCCGCCGAGCACGATTTATGTAAATAAAATCCTCAAAAATCGTCCCAATAGACTCAAATATGATTTAGCCGTGCACATAGGTCATTGCGTGTTGCACAACAAGGACGGCCTCAAGAGTGTGATGATCTCAGGCCGTAAATTAGAAGTGGATGAAGAAGCGGGTATGCAGTCCAATACCTTGAACGCGCAGGATATCTTGCATGCGTGGCGCGATTTTGAATCGAGCTTCTTCGCCGGTGCGCTGCTGTGCCCTAAAGTGCCCTATCGGCAATTGCTCGACCGCCATGGCTACGAAATTGAGGTGCATAAACAGCTGCAAGTGTCGGCCTCGGTCGCCATGCGGCGGATGACGGTCGTATCGCCTTATCCCCATTGGCATTATTTTGACGCTTACGCACCAGGCAAACTCAAAGCCGTTTACCGTGGCAACGGTATCCCACTGCCTTGGGGCAATATGCGACTAGTGGAAGATCCTTGTCAGCATTGGGCCGTATTTAGGATGATCAGCGAGCCAACGGTCGGCACTTCGGCACAGATTTCGATTTTAAACGTCGGCAACGAACCCCGCATTTACTGCTGTGAGTCGATTAAAGTCGAAGATTCGGCGGGTAACCCGCATGTGCTCTGTGCCGGTATTGATTTAAATCCAGCCATTGAAGCCCAAGGCAAAGATGCCCTGTCTATCGCCCACGATTTGAAAGATGCCTGTGTCGCCAGTGGTGGTTCAGTCACCATTCCCAAACACATTAAAAGCGATCTGGTGAGCGTCGCAAAAATCCTCAATATCAACTGGATAGAGCGCGGGATCAAAAACGACGCCCGCCTGATTTGCTCCCGCGGCGCCGTGTGTCCACGTCAACCGAGTTGCTATCAAGCAGGTAAGTCACAGTGTGATGGGGAATAAGTTTGGGTTAATCACTATTGTGATTTTATTATCAAGCTGCGCTTGATTAATGTCGTGGGTCTTCAACCCACACCCGACCAAGAGGGGATCAACAGCAATTCCCTCTTGGATCTCCCTTGCCGCCCCCAACGGAGTTGAAAGCCCCCTTGTGCTCATTGGCAAATTTGCTATCGCTTCCGAAGGATGCGTCCATGCACCTGCGAAAGCTAGCTCGCCATCCATGGCGAGACTCACGCGAATTTACCATTCGCCCTGCGGCAACTCCGAGGGGGGAATTGTATTCTGCGACATCAGAGGTGAATCTATGTCAAAATAAATCAGCTATTTATGTTCTTTCGGCTTTTATAAAAGTAACAAAGTTTTGGCAAACAGCTAGCGGCTTAATTAGCGAGTGTCGCACTTCGGAGTTGAATTCGGGGGTAAGTAGAAATCTGATGATTTCCGATTGAGTCTAGTAAAAGTTAGAGTAATACAGTATCTGTTTTCAAGAGGGAGTAAAGCGTTGGGGAAAATAACCAAAAAATACAAACTTGAAGAAACATCGGATGAGAAGTTCAAGTTTATATGCAATGAATGTGCAAGGGAGACTTCTCATGTTGTAGTGGCTTCTTATCATGAGAGCGGATTCGATGACGCAGGTAATAATTGCTATGCTGACTGGGACGAGCGCAATCAAATTATCCAGTGCCAAGGGTGTGATACCATTTCATTCCGTGTCGAGCTAACTCATTCTGAAGATAGTGATTATAGTTACGAACATGATACTCATATTCGAAATATAAGAGAAAATTACTTTCCAAATCGAACTCATCAACTTAGAGAAATAAATACATTCCTGCTGCCCATTAATGTCAAAGAAATATACCAAGAAACAACATCTGCAATTAGTAACGGCTTATTCATTTTGGCTGGTATTGGTGTTCGTGCTTTGATTGAAGCTGTATGCAAAGAACAAAAAGCAAAAGGCGGTAATCTTTACGATAAAATTGACTCATTGTACAAAATGTCTGTTGTTACAAAAGAAGGTTCAGAGACACTTCAAAAACTTCGAAATTTGGGAAACAAAGCCGCTCATGAAGTTAAACCACAAAGTGAAGAGCAATTGTATACAGCAATGCAAATCATTGATCACATGTTAGAGGGTACATACATAATACCCAAACGAGTGGAACAAGTTTTCGGTCAAGAAGGATAACAAACAAGCCTCGTATAAGTGGTAATCCATAAGATCATGAATATATTATATATTTATTCCGCTATCATTATTCAAATGAAGATCATGTTAATTTCCGGTCTTTGAGTTTGAAATAGAAGCCTATAGAGGCACGGGAATTGACAGGATTAAGCACTCGTATGTAAGTGACCGTTGGCGGCATGGTCGCTCTTTCACATCCATGTGATCGCGACATTCGTAGGTCCTTCTACATCAGATGCCGCCGTCGAGCCTATAGGGATATATTCACGGCGAGTCACTGGAATGAGAGTGCTTAATCATTAGTTATGTCGTCACTCATGTGTTTATCGCTTTAAAAAGAACTCATCTCACAATCCCTACTCTATGATTTTTTATCAATCAGTCTCGCTCATGGTTGACGTGATTTTGTGTTTAAAATCATTGGTTAATATAACAAGCCGAGCAAGCACACTACGGTGCTGGCTGGCAATATGGGCTGTAACCAGCGTGGCTTGTAGCTGAGTAAAATTACTAGGATTATTGAACTTAAACACACCCAGCCGAGCAGTAATACGCTGGCGTACGCGGGGCCGTAATGACGACTGGTAAGCCAATAGCACAGGACGAGCATTGCAGTGCCAGCGGTGCGAAATCCGCGTGCCTGTACATCGGTTAACGGGCGGTTACGCACCACTCGGTGGTGGCTAAAATAAGATAAGGCCAACAGCCCCATGGCAATAAAACAGGTTAACAATTCGCCTGTGGCTGTCATGATTCAACTCCTAATTCTGTCGTCGCTTTGGTTATCCGTGTAGCCAGCACTTTTTTAGGGCTACGCAAGCGTTTGGCTGCCATGTAAAACAGCGCCGCAAGTGCGAGCATCATGAGATCAAATCCTGCTAGAACATAGGCTTGGCGCTGTAGATTGCTCATCAGCTGATACTGCGAAGTCATAGCATTGAGCAGGGGTAGCAGACCATAAAGCAAGGCGGTGAGTAAAAAGAGTCGTTGCCATGTTTGTTTATCTCGTTTGAAGCAAGCGAGCAGTGCGACTAACGCACAACTGATAAAGAAACAATGGATTTCCCAATTCTCTCTATCCATAAAGCTGACGGGTAAGAGTCGGTTGGCGTAGAAATAACTGGCTAACGCTATGGGAAGACCTGCAAAAGTTGCCAGATTCAGCATTTTTACTAAGGCTAAGCCGGGTTTGAACTGGCCGCTTTTTTGTTGTTTCTGAGCGAGTTTTTCTGCCCACATGATGGCGCCCGTCGCAATCATCACGCAGCCTGTAATCCCTGCTAGTAAATATAATAATCTCAAACCTTGACCAGCAAAGCGGCCGCTGTGGAGTGCTATCATAGTGCTTTGGGTTTTATTCGCTGCCGATTTAGCCGTTGATTCTTCTGTTAATTTCCCCGTTATTGCGCTGAAGCGATACCAAGGTGCTTGCTGGTTTAAGCTGTGTTCTGGACTCATTCGAACTGTTACCTTGGCGTTGGCATCATTCAAGTGCTCGACCTGTAGCATCTCTATTGGACTCGCCGCTTCATCACTCATGGGCATGGCAGCATTAAGGCTTGCAAGCAGTTGCTGCGGACTCTGCATAGTGGCGGCTTCACCGCTAGGGACACTTGAGCTATAAATGGGTTTCCATTGCGAATAAAAGGCTTGAGTTTCATCACCATATTGCGTGTTAAGCCCCCATGGCATATACATAAACATCAGGGTCACTAGGCCGGTGTAAGTGATCATAAGATGGAAAGGTAAGGCAAGCACTGAGCTGGCGACATGGGCATCTAACCAAGAGCGCGGGCCTTTGCCGGGTCTAAAACTAAAAAAATCCTTAAAAATCCGCTTGTGGATCACTATCCCGCTGATGATGGCGACCAACATGAACATAGTGCAAAAGCCGATAATCCAACGCGCCGTGAGCACACTCATGTAGTACAAGTCGAAATGCAGTCGATAGAGGAAATCGCCACCTCGACTTTCCCGTGCTTTGGGCAGGGCTTCACCCGTCGCAGGGTTAATAAAGCCTTGATGATAATCACCAAATCGCTGGCCTTCAGCGGCAGGTTCACTCCACGCATAGGTCAGTAATGGCGTCCGCTGTGTGGGCAGATACACCCACCATGTCTCAGCGTCGGGGGCTTGCTGTGCCAAGGCCGTTAGACCTTTGAGTATCAGCTGTTGGTTATCCGCATGGGCATCATATTGGCTGCCGTGGTTTTCGGGTTGCATCCATAGGTTGATTTCAGCACGGTAATAGGCCGCTGTTCCGGCGAAAAAAACCAGAAACAACACCCAGCAGGTGAGCAATCCAACCCAAGTGTGTAGCCAAGTCATTGAACGAAAAAAGGAGTCTTTCATAATCCGCCACCTTGAATAGGATTGATATCCAACGCCTTAGCGGCAAGGTAGGCTAAATACAGCAGACCGCTAAGCGCGAATAAATCCAGCCAGTATCGCCACGTTGATTTAACGCTGAACACCCAAATCACGGCGCAGGTGTACACAGTAAATGACAGCATCATGGCGGTTAACACCCGATCAACCTGAGATAACGGCAGGATTTGCGCGAGCAAAATAGTCGCTACCGCACTTAACAAGTAGCCACCAAAGGTTGCTGCGAGGCAGCGATTGCCTATGTGCAGACTATCGCGCCAAATAGTGGCTTTTTTCCAACGCGTTAGCCTTTGTATTAACGGCTGAGTCATGGCGATTTTCTCAATCATGATGGCGTGCCACTTTGGCTGAACTGGCGGTTAAATTGGCCCTGTTGGTGTAGGACAACACAGAGATTAACAGGGCGGGTAAAAAGGTTAAGCTGAGTAGCGTTGCCACGATAAGGCCTGCCAGCACTACTATGCCAACGCCGCGGTAGAGCTCGCTGCCCGCACCGGGGAATAACACCAGCGGCAATAGGCCAAACAAGGTCGTCGCGGTAGACATTAAAATCGGCCGCAATCGATTAGCGACGGCCGATTTTACGGCGTCAACGACACTAAACAGACTCGATTGTAGGTTTTTACGGCTCTGTTCCACGATCAAAATTGGGTTGTTAACGACAGTGCCGAGTAGGATTAAAAACCCAAGCATAGTAATCATATCAAAGGGTTGGTGCCAACCTTGGCCGCCAAAATACGCAAATAAGCTGCCAGTATAATTCAGCGCTTGTAAGCCGACTAACCCGCCTGCGAGCCCGAGCGGGATAGTGATCAGCACAAATAACGGATAACCCCAGTGATTAAAAATTGCGACTAATAACAAGTAGATGATCAACACGGCGACCAGAAAATTGCTGGAGAGTGCCGCTTTCGTCGCTTCGAGTTGATCGGCTGCGCCCGAAATATCCAAACTGACATCTTTGCCGACCGCCCCTTGTTGATAGAGGATAGGGACTAGTTCTTCCCGCACCTTCGCCACTGCGGTTTCCAGCGCAATGGCGCGCGGCGGAATGATGTAAAGGGTCACGGTTCTGCGGCCATCGACGCGGCGTAAACTGTCGCTATCCATCTGCTCGCTAATGTCGGCCAAGGCTTGCAGTGGCAGTACATTACCCTTAGGCGTGACTATCGGAGCGAGTGCCAATTGCGACAGACTCTGTTGATTGCCTGCCAGACTAAATAGAAAGATATCCACTTTGTTATCATTGAGGAAAAACTCGTCGACATAGGCGCCATCGCTCAGTGCCGAAACCGCATAGCCAAACTCGCTGCCGCTAAAGTCTTGTTCTACAAGACGTTGCCAGCGAGGGGAAATCTGCCACAGGGGTTGATCTAGCGACAAGGTTGATGGGTCTGAATACAGCTGTGGTTCGGCAAATACTTTTTCCGCCGCTTGATACGCCGCTTCGGCAGCGCGGTAGAGGCTGGCTTGATTCGGGCCAGAAATATCCAAGGCGACAGCGCGGGTGCCACCATCGTTGCTGGAAATAATTGACCCCCGCGATGAATAGGCGCGCATGCCTGGATATTGCTCAAACAAGGCGGTGAGTGAGCTCATCATGGCATCCATATCTTGGCTGAGAACGGGCTCGCTCATCACCCAAATACTGCCGACACCTACGCTGAGGGTATAGTATTTTAGCGGCGGAATTTTTTGCTCACCACGTTCAAAGGATGCCGCCTCTGCATTGACTCTCGCCGATAGCTGAGTCGTTAATTCTTCAGCAATTTTAGCCATTTCCGATAGGTTGTAACCCGGCGGCGCGACCATAGAGGTAAAGGCTTTTGGTTCTTCACCTTCGGGTAAATATTCGGCCGGAGGCATAAGCCAAGCCGCTAGCCCAATCGTTAAGGCGAGCGAGAGCATAATCACAGCGGCACGGCGTCTTGCCGACAGTACAAGTTGGCTGACTAAGCTCAATATGCGTGATGCTTTGGGCTGCTCACTTTGGTTTGTCTGCGCCGAGTGCATCTTACCGAAACCAAAACGGGCAATAGCGGCGGGAACGATGAACACTGCGACCAACATAGAAGCGACAATAGATGAAGCGATGGCAATCGCGATATCCGAGTACAGTTGTCCCGCTTCTTGTTTGATAAATAGAATGGGTACAAACACCAGCACTGTAGTGAGTGTCGAGGCCAGTACCGCAGGCCACACATCGTAAATGCCACTGATGGCTGCTTCGAGGCGATCTAATCCGCGTCTGCGGGCTTGTTCAATGCTTTCGAGTACCACAATGCTGTTATCGACCGTCATGCCTATGGCAAAGGCAACACCCGCCAGCGAAATGACATTAATAGTGCGATCAAACACCAGCAGCCCGACGAAGGCGGCTAAGGTACATAGCGGAATACCGATAACACCAATCAGGGTGGCTCGATTCGAGCGTAAAAAGAGATACATCACTAAGGTTGCTAGTAAGGCACCTAGGCCTAAATTGACCCAGACATTTGCAACCGAATCTTGCACATAGCGCACATCATCACTGAATAACTCTAATTGCATGGCGTGCTGGGCGAGTTGATTTTGATTGATCTGCGCTACCACAGGCATCATAGCGGCTTTGATGGCGATAACGTTAGAACCGACGTCTCGCTTAACCGCTAAGCTGAGGGTACGTTCTTGTTCGGCAAAGGATAGTTCTCGGATCTCGGCGTGGTCGAGTTTTATCTCGGCAACGTCTTGCAGCAGAATATTGGTATTACCTTGGCGTTTTAAAATCAGTTGCTTAAGTTGATTTAAATCCTCGAAACGGCCAATCACCCGCAGTAAATAACGTTTTTTACCACTGTCGATATCGCCCGCAGAGGTGTCTTTGTTGCGATCTCTAATGGCTTGGCGCACATCCATAATGCTGATGCCGCGTTGGGCGAGTTTGGCGGGATCGAGCAGTATTTGGATTTGCCGTTCAGCGCCGCCTTGAATGGTGACGGAGGAGACACCTTTGACGCGCTCCATTTGTGGGCGAATAAAGTCGTTAGCGAAATCGCGCATCATGTCTATGTCTAGATTCAGCGGGTTCCCCGCGACAGGCACGAGGCGGAAATACATGAAAGCGTTGTCTGAATATGAACTGCTGTAAAGCCTTGGTTGATCGACGTTTTCAGGGTAGGACGATACTTGGCTGAGCGCATTGCTAACACGAATAAGCGCATCGCTTATCTCTGTGCTTTGGGGGAATTCGAGTTCTATCCATGCCGAGCCCGTATCGGCCCAAGAGGTCATGCGTTGTAAGTTGGGCAGGGTGCGCAGGTAGCGTTCCTGCTCAAGCAGAATTTCTTTTTCGACGTCTTGCGGTGTCGCTCCCGGCCAACCTGTGGCCACGCTGATGGTGCGCACATCTAAGTCGGGGATCATTTGGATTGGGATACGCAGTGCGGCAGCCGTGCCCAATACGCAAAATATCAAGACGATGACCGACAGTAAGGTGCCATGTTTAATTCCAAACTTCAGCATCCCACTAACCTCCTATGACAGAGTTGAGTACAGAGACTGGCTGTTGGTCTTGTAGGCTTTCGTTACCGCGGATCACCACGGGCGTATCTTTGGGTAATGGGCTAAGGATTTCAATCCCGATGGCGCTCGTATGGCCCACTTGAACGGTATGCCGTTGGGCTATGTTGTTTTGCACGGTAAAGACACTGAACTGGCCGTCGGGGTGACGGACTAGCGCATCTTGCGGCACGACAACACTGTGTTGCGCCCGCTGTAAGTGGAAGGTCGCAGTGGCCGATGTGCCGGGCATCAAAAGTCCATCTGCCTCGGGAATGGTCAAGCGTACCAAGAAGCTGCGAGCATTGTGGTCGCTCACAGGGACAAGGGCACTCACATGGCCGATAAACGCTTGTTCAGGCAGCATGTCGGCGGCAATGTCCACGTGAGTCGCAGTGGCTACGCTTTGGAACATTTCCTGCGGCACTTGAATGTCGAGCCAGAGCTGCTCTTGGGACACTAAGGTGAAGATTTCAGTGCCGACATTAACCCACTCACCGGTTTCAGTTTGTTTGCTGGAAATCACCCCTGCAAACGGCGCCATCAGTTGGTGGCGGGCGACCACCTCTTTTTGGTGTGCGAGTGCCGCCATTAAACTTTGCAGATTGGCTTCGGCCTCGGTTAACGCCGCTTGGCGAATCGCGCGCTCTGTTTCGGGGAATAACTGCTGAGCGCTGAGTGTTTGCGCCTCGGTGAGGAGTCGCTGCTTTTCTGCCAGCATGGTCTTAGCGGCCATTACATCGGCCTGACGCTGTGCTAATTGGTGTATGGCTAAGGTGTCATCGAGTGCGAGCAAAGGCTGGCCTGCGCGGACTTGCGAGCCCGCATCGACCAGCACTTTGGCGACTAGGCCATCGGTACGTGCCGATAAGCGAGCCACCCGTGCGGATTTAATGGAGCCACTGAGTGGCAAAAGTTCATTGGTGCTGCCAGTTTGGGGCAAGGCGACTGTTACAGGTACTGCGCTTGCGTGGACTGCAAAACACAGCAGGTATAAACCTATCATTAAATACCGCACGTTAACTCCATCTCACTATAAGATTATTACTGAGTGATAAAACTCGTGGTGGTGATGTGTAAAACGCTATCAACCTCGTTGCCTGCGAGTGTTTGTTTACCTTCTGTGGTGTGATTACTGACGAGCAAATAGCGGCCGGCATCTGGGGTATCGAGGGCGAATTTACCTTGGGCATCGGTAGTGAAAGACTTGCTCCAAAAACCGGGGCGATACACTTGCACTGGATGATTCACCAGTGGCGCGCCTTTATAGCTAAGCACAAACTCGGAAGTGCCTGATTTTAATGGCGTAAATTCAAAATCTTGCAGCGCTTTGGTGTGCTCTTGTCCCGTGCGGGCATAGAGTATTGCGGCCTGCGATCCAGTTTCGGTTTTCCATGGCTGCCACGCGGTATCGGCATAGAAACTGACATCACTCTTGCCATCTTGGGTTTTAACCAGCAAATGATCGGCTTGCGCTGTGGCGGTCAGCGGTGCTTTGGCATTGGCGTCGAAAATTCGTGCCGCGCTTAACGACGCTAACTCTTCGGCTGTGGCGTACTCTGAACCCGGTTCACCAAATTGCACTTTGACCGAACCATCGCTGCTGCGCTCAAGCCATACTTCATGTGCTTGAGCCGAAAAGGTGATACCGCCGAGTAAAGTGAGTAGTACAAGTGCTTGTTTCATTTAATTATCCTTAATGTAGTTTAGTGTTGGGTGCAAAATTTACAGTGTCCAACGTAATGACAGCGTGGCATTACGTGGCTCGCCAAAGTCTGCGTAACCCCAGAGTGAGCGGTTATAGTTTTTGTCGAAAATATTGTTAATGTTCACTTGCATCGAAATCGACGGTGTTATTTGGTAGCCAAACATTAAGTCGACGAGTGAGTAGGCTGATTGTGTTTGGCGATAAGCCACATTCGGCGCGCCATCGACGCCATAAATAGTGCCTTGATAGAAAGTGCTGCTCTGCCAGCGCCAGCTTGCGCCCGCAGTAATGCCCGGCAGAATGTCTTCAAAGTTATATTTAGTGGTGAGTTTGAAAATATCTTCGGGTAGATAAGTTTGACGACGTAGGCCATCTTCATCTTCCGCGTCGTTATGGGTATAACCGCCACTGATATCCCATAAGTCGGTAAGCCGTCCGGCAATTTCTAACTCGTAGCCCTTGGTGGTAATGCCATCCACACTTTCGTAGATAGAATCCCCAGAAGGGAGCTGACCTTTACCCGCATATTCGGGTTCGTTGTCTTTATTGGTTTCGTAGATTGCCGCTGACATATTGAGTGTGTCATCGAACAGTGCGACCTTGATGCCGCCTTCGACGTTGGTGCCTTCTGCGGGTTCGAGCAGTTGGCCATCTTCACCAAAATAGGTGCCAGGTTTGAAGATTTCAGTACGGCTGGCATAGACAGAGATTTGTTCGGTCACATCGTAGACTAGGCCATAGTAGGGGATGAAAATACCGGTTTTTTCCATGGTCGCATCTGTGCTGTTACCCACGAGATCATGCTTTTCATAGGACCAGTTACTTACGCGTCCGCCGATCATTAATTTCAGTGAATCCAACACATTGACACGGACAGTGCCGTAAACACCCGATTGGCTTTGCTCATTGGTTTGGCCATTGGTGGGTGAATTAGGCAGATTAGGCTTGGGATAATGGCCTTGATCCGCCACGTTATAGCGACGTTGGCGTGCGGAGTTTGTGTTGATGTTATCAAACTCGTTGTCACCATAGTTAAAACCGATCACCGCACTATGTTCACGGCCGAGTAAGTCGAAGTTACCCGTGGCGTACAGGTTGAAGCTGTTGGTATCGGATTCGCGATCATGCTGGGCGGCATAGGTATCGCCCCAAGGGCCAACAAATTCGCCGGTTGATTTGACAATATAATCGCCAGGGTAAAAGGCCAATGCGTCTATGGTGGCGTTGGCAATACGATAGGCACTGACGAGTGACCAGTCGTTATCGAATCTATGTTTAAATTCGGCCATGAGACTCTTTTGGGTCACATCCCAATGGGTCCAGTCCTGTGAGCTGGAATAGCTGCGGCCAAAATCGACAGCTGTGCCATCGGTATAAAATGCGGGATTAGAGTTCCAGTTATACACGCCGTCGGTTTGCGATTTTTGATAGTCCGCAAACAGTGATAGGCTAGTATCTATGCCGAGACTCGTTTCAACTACGCCATAAAGCACAGTGGTATCGCGCTGATAGCGGTCGATAAATGAATCGCCTTTCTTCACCGCACTCACGAATCGACCTTTCACATTGCCAGAATCCGTTAGCCAGCCAGAAACATCGGCCTCAAGTCTATAGGTATTCCATGAGCCATAACTGATACTTGCCGTGGCACGGGTGTCATCCGTTGGGCGTTTACGAATAAAATTAACCGTGGCAGAAGGTTCACCTAAACCACTTAAGATCCCAGCCGCACCTTTTAATACTTCAACTCGTTCGGCAATTACAGGGTCTAAACCTTGATCAATTGAGCCGCTGTAAACATGGGATGAAGAAGTAGTGATTAAGCCGTCAATTTGCACCCCGCTGTCGAGCGCATAGCCGCGCACGAATATCTGACTATTTTCAGAGGCATCGCCCACCATAGTGACGCCCGGAGTGTGATTTAACACTGACTCCATAGTGACCAAACCTTTATCACTGATCATCTCTTCGGTAATTAAGGTGACGCTTTGCGGGGTTTCTTTGAGTGACATAGACAAACCCGTGGCGCTATTCATTGCCGCTCGGGTGTAGGTTCCGACTACGTTTAATCTTTCTATCTGTTCTGTATCTTCTTTCTCATCCTGCTTAGGGTCCGTATTGGCTTGAACCGTCAAAGTGAGTGTGCTGAGAAGTACAGGGATCAATGGCGAGCGCCATGACGTTAAAACAGATAGGGGAGGCATGGTATTTCAATCCTTTCAGGCGATTTCAGATTAAATAATGATTGGCGATCCTGAGTGCAAATAAAGCACATAGTTGCAAATGAGAATCGATCGCATGATAGGTTTGTTGAAAATAAATGCAATATGCCCAATGTGTAAATTGTTGAAGCGGGGTTGTAACTTATTGGCGAATAGTTTGTCAGCGAGCTGTGATAAGCGGTCGCGGTGAGTGCTTCACTTTTAGCGCATGCCTTACTATAACTCGGTTTCAGGGCATCGACTTGGAACAGAAGCTGTTGTGACTCAAGTTCCTTTAGCTAACAAAAAGGCCACAGTCGTTACCGACTGTGGCCTTTAATCTTTACAATCGAATCGAAATCCAACCGACTTATTAAGCCTAAAAGTATGATTTACATTCTCGGTTTATGCCCGTACTTGGCCTGTGCCTGAGACTAAATACTTCTCAGCGGTCAAGGATTCGAGCCCCATTGGGCCATAGGCATGTAGCTTAGTGGTGGCGATGCCGATTTCCGCACCAAGGCCGAGTTCGCTGCCGTCGGAGAAGCGCGAAGAGGCATTGACCATTACCACTGAAGCATCGACTGCGCGTTGGAAGCGTGCGGCAGTGACTTCGTTTTCGGTGCAAATCACTTCGGTGTGCTGGCTACCAAAACGGGCAATGTGTTGGATTGCATGGTCGAAGTGATCGACTTGGCGAATGGCGATTTCGAGATCTAAATACTCTTGGCCGAAATCGTCTTCTTCCATATAAGTACAGTTTTCGAAGTAGCCACCGGATTGGGTACAAGCATTGATTTTAACCTTATGCTCGGCCAGCGCTTTGGCCACTTTAGGCAGAAATTGCGAAGCAATTTCTTGGTGCACTAATAGGGCTTCGAGGGCATTACATACGCCTGTGCGCTGGGTTTTACCGTTGAGCAGTAAGTCCAAAGCAATATCCAGATCGGCATCTTTATCGACGTATAAATGACACACGCCTTTAAAATGCTGGATCACTGGGATTTTACTGTTGTCAGTCACAAATTGAATCAAGCCTTCGCCACCACGGGGAATGATCACATCGATATAATCTCGTTGCTGCATCAGTTCCAACATCAGGGCACGGTCAGGATCGGGCACTACAGTGATTAACGCCTCGGGCAAGCCGTACTGTTTCAATACGCTTTGCAAAATGGTGGCGATAATTTTACTGGTGTGCAGCGCCTCTTTACCACCGCGCAAAATCACGGCATTACCGGATTTAAAGCACAGGGCACCTGCATCGGCGGTAACATTCGGACGCGCTTCATAAATCATACAAACCACGCCTAATGGCACGCGCATCTTGCTGATGGATAAGCCGTTAGGTCGTTGACCAATATAGCGTTCGTTGCCAATGGGATCGGGCAAGGCAGCGATGGTTTCAATCCCTACTGCCATGGCTTCTACGCGTTCTGGTGTTAGCGTTAAGCGGTCGAGCATAGCAGGGGCAACGTTATCGGCTGTTGCTCTGTGTAGGTCAATTAAGTTAGCGCTTTGGATTTCGTAGGACTTTTCACGTAATGAACGCGCCATGTCGAGGAGTACAGTATTTTTAAGCTGTTCGTCAACTTGGGCGAGAATAAGAGCCGCTTTAGCAGCTTCTTGAGATAAGTTTTTGATTAAAGTCATATTTACTCCGCTTAGATGTTTACTCGCTTAGTTTTATTCGGCTGATGCTTATTCGAGAATGGCGATGTTTTTCTCGGAAATGATCGGTCCAGTCTTTTGCTGAAATTCACTGGCAAACTCGCGATCGTCTTGGTCCGTAATAAAGCTAAGTAAACAACTGCTGTAATTGGATTTGGCCTTGGCCAATTTAGTACCATCACCTTTGCGTACTAAAATGGTGTCACCGGCAGAAAAGTCCCCATTGATGGCGACGACATCGTCGCTGGTCAATTGTTCGCTATGGATATCGAGGGAGATATTAAAGTCATTTTCAACAATGACTTCGCCCTGAGCCTGCGAGGTATGTGTCATCCAGTGCAAGTGATCTTGCATTGGCTTTTCATCGGGGGTAAATAAGGTTCCTGGGTTTTGGCCCTTCAACAATTGGTTGAATGAGTCAGCATCAAAACCATTGATAATAAAGGTTTCGATCCCGTGGGAAATCGCCTTCTTGGCGGCTTGTATCTTAGTCCGCATACCACCAGTGCCGACGGCACTGCTGGCGCCGCCTGCCATGGCGTAGATTTCGGCGTTAATCTCGGTCACCTGCTTGATAAGCTGTGCATCGGGATTTTCATGGGGGTTTTGTGTGTAAAGCCCATTCACATCCGAACAGATAATCAGGGTATCGGCATCGGCCGCTGCGGCTACCATGGCCGAGAGATTATCGTTATCGCCAACTTTGAGCTTGTCGGCGGTCACGGCATCGTTCTCGTTGATGATAGGCAGTAGCCCATGTTCGAGTAGGCTGAAAATCGTATCTTTAATACTGATGTAACGATCTCGGTTGCGTAAATCGCCGTGAGTTAACAGTAGCTGTGCGGTCGGGAAATCAAATAACTTGTTCCATGTGGCCATCATATCGGCCTGACCTGCTGCTGCCATGGCTTTCTTCACTGTGACGCTAGGTTTATCAACCTCGCCAAAGTGATGCCATCCCGCGGCGACTGAGCCCGAAGAGACCAAGACAACTTGGATCCCTTGGGCACGACAATAAGTAATAAATTGGGCAATGCCGAGTAAGTAGTGACTGCTGCAACCTTGTTTGTGGGGTGCAATCAGGGCACTACCTACCTTAACGACAATGCGTTTCCAGGGTAAGTCAGTCATACCTGCGCGCCTCATCTGTCTTCGGCTAAAACACGGCCAGCCTTATGGAATAATTTAGTGGTTTTGGCACAGGGATCAGTATCGAGTAACGAGACTATCCAAATCACCACACTGCTCACGGCAAAGCCGGGGATCATTTCATACACCACTGTGGTTAAGGCTTGTCCATCTGCCAATACCGGAGCATAAATCCAAAACAACACTGTAGCTGCGCCTGACACTATGCCGGCAATCGCGGCTTTGTGGGTTAGGTTCGCTTTGTACAAGCTAAACAAAACTAACGGACCGAAGGCGGCACCGAATCCTGCCCATGCATTACTCACCAGTGATAGCACACTGCTAGAGCGGTCGAGCGCCAGTAGACTCGCGACAATTGCCACGCCTGCTACGCCAAAGCGTCCCATTTTCACCATGTCTTTCTCGGTAGATTCTTTCTTCGAAATAACGCGATAGATATCTTCCGTGAGTGAGCTTGATGACACTAATAGCTGCGATGAAATGGTGCTCATGATCGCGGCCAGAATGGCGGCCAGTAAGAAGCCACTAATGATCGGATGGAACAACAACTCAGAAAACACGATAAAGATGGTTTCAGGATCGGTCAGCTTCATACCAAATTTATTGGCGTAAGCGATACCGACAAGACCTGTTGCCAGTGCACCCACAATGGTCACTGTCATCCAGCCCATACCTATGTGTCTGGCGGTTTTAATGTCAGCTACTGAACGAATCGCCATAAAACGCACGATAATATGCGGTTGGCCAAAGTAACCGAGTCCCCAAGATAAGCTTGAGATAAGCCCTAACATAGTGACGTTTTGCATCGCATCGGTGAAGTGTGGAATCGACTGATACGCAAAGTTCAACATAGTGTCAGCGCTGGTAAATTCTTGATATGCCACGACAGGAACTAAGACTAAGGCGACAAACATAATACAGCCTTGGACAAAGTCAGTGAGGCTCACTGCCAAGAATCCGCCTAACAGGGTGTAAGAAACCACAACCGCTAGTGTGACGACTAAACCTATGTCGTAGTTCAGGCCAAATGCTGACTCAAACAATTTACCGCCAGCCACTAAACCTGCTGAGGTATACAAGGTAAAGAAGATCACAATGATCACGGCCGAAATAATACGGATACTGCCGTTGGCATTGCCGAAGCGTTTAGCAAAAAACTCCGGGATAGTGAGGGCGTTGTCCGCCACCTCGGTATAAACCCTAAGTTTTGGTGCGACGACCAAGTAATTGATTAGAGCACCAATCAATAGCCCAAGTGCGATGTAAATGGTTTCGAAACCAACCAAAAACATAGCGCCGGGAAGACCCATTAGCATCCAGCCACTCATGTCAGATGCACCCGCTGAAAGTGCGGTGACCTGTGGACTTACCTTACGGCCGCCAAGAATATAGCCTGACACATCGCTGGTGGATTTTTTGTAAGCGAATAAGCCAATGGCGAGCATAACGATAAAGTAGATAGCTAAGGAAATGTAAGCGAGGTAATTCATTGGTTATTTTTCTCCTAACGCTTTGTTATTTTGAATAATACTCGGTTTCAAAATGACAAAGAGATAGGTGCTTAATATTGCAAGTAAACACATAAACTGCATTGATTCCTTAGCGTGTAATCGGGTAAAGCTTGCTACTTGCGAGATGAGATTTTCCTCTGGTGGGTTCTCCGTAGACATAATTTCTCCTTGGTTGATAACTGAATTTATATCACCAATATAGTTAGTGATCTAGCTATATTAAGGCATTTTATCGGCCAAATATCAAGCTTCTATTGGATTTAAATGGTTTTGGTGGCAGTAAAAGAGCGGCTTTTGGGGCGAAAAATAGTTTGAGAACTGACTATTTTTCTGAGGTGTTTTTCTGCTCGGCGATACTGTGGGCTGTGCGTTCGAAGGTTAAAGTGATGCGTTCAAACATCCCAGTAATCATAGTGAATTGTTCGTGGGGTAACGGACATTGGGCCAGCGCTTGTAATAAGGCCTCGCTGCTGATTTTAAACTCTTCTGCGACTTGTCCGTGGGCGCAGGCGATAAATGCCTGACCTAAATTGTGTTGCCAGAGGTTGAGTGCATTTTCTAAGCCTAAGTTTAAGTGCGTATCTGAAATGCCCTGCAACATGCGCCGCATCCGAATCGACACATGGCCTAGATTAAGTGCAGTAAACACCAGATCGGTAAATACCCTCGAACTCTTGCCCGAGCCTTTTTCATAACTGGCGATCCGCAGCAGTCGATCGCCCATGCGGGCGTTAAACCAAGGATCAGGATCATCATGCTGCGCGATATGCACCAGATCTTTTTGGATGGATTGCAGCAGACGATATTGCATCAACCGCTGGCTGGGTTCGGTAATCAATTTAAACAACCAATACAGCACAGTCACGCCAACAAAAATCGCTAAGGCATTGCTGACGGTGTTTTCTATCGCAAATGAAATGGTGTTGCTGGGCTGCACTAACACAGCAAACGGCACGCAAATGCCGAGCCCATAGGGCAAGGTCGGTCGATTCGCCAAGGCGAGTAAGCCAATAAAAAACGGCCCAGCGAGCACTAAAACGAGGATTTCGAAATCGCCGCTACTCTGTGCCAGCAAAGGTAAAGCATAAAACACTGTGAGGGGCACAGCGATAGTGATGCCGACAAGAATGCGGCGCAAAATCGTGGTTAACATCGGCAGTGGTTGGCGCGCCATCATGATGGAAAAGACGACGGGCAGCAGGATCATCATGAGGACCGCGCTCGACCCTGTGCCAATCCACAGTGAAGCCCCAATGACAAACACCGCCATGCTGCGCAGGCCCGTGGTAACGCCTATTAATGGGTCTCGGTGAAACTCCATCGGCGGCGCGTTGAGCTGTACCGCAGAATGACTGGTTAGCACGTTATAACTCTTGAGCACCATGATCAGATCGGCGCTTAATTCCATCGCAACTTTGAGTAAGCGCGTCTCTAACGGCGCGCGGTCGCGGTATTGCATCAGGTTTTGTTGGAGTTGATACCTCAAGGTGCGCGCCATTTTGTAGCATTCTTGGTAATCACTGGATTGCGCCATCAAGGTAAAACTACTGCGCATATTGGCTAAGGATTTAGCGAGTGGTTCGCTAACAAGATGGGAATGATTACGTTGCAGCCGGCCAAATATTTGGATTGCCGCCAATAGCGAAAGGGTTTTATTGCAGAGAAAGTTCGCCGCATGGCTCTGCCCGCGTCCTTCGGGGCCTTCATAAATCACCGCACTGGAATCGTCACTCAGCGCCGATACTGACTCCATAATCGTGTCGATATGTTCATGGCGACTCGCATGTTCCCCCTGTAAATCGAGTTCTAATGCAAGATAGTTAAGCGTATGATTAATTGTGTTTTTAGCATGCAGTTGCAGACTATGTTTTACCTTGGTCGGCCAAAGTAGCGAGCTGACCAAGACGGCGCATATCGCCCCAACAACAATCTCGCTGATCCTCGACTGCGCCACATCGAATATTTTTGCGCTATCGGCCGTGCTCGGGCTTGCCATCACAATGAGCACTATCAAGCAGGCGGTCATGCCCGCCATAGCAAAGGCATAGACAAAGTTTTGCTGGCGCACCATGGCCGATAACCCAGAATTTAGCCCTATCCAGCAGGCGAGTAATCCTAAGGCGAGTTCGGGATAGGGCGTAAACCAGTTGAGTATGGCAATCCCCGCGAGCGCGCCGACTAAGGTGCCGCCGATTTGGCATAAGCCCTTTTCGATCACGAGTCCACTTTCGGGGCGGATTTGCAGAAATACCGCCGACACCAGCGCCCAATATGGCCGTTCTAGATTTAAGAACATGGCCACATATAAGGCGAGCGCCATCGAAATCACGCCTTTAATCGCGAAGATGAGGGTTCGTCGGTCTGGAAAGAATAAACTCTTCAGTAACAGCGTCATAATGACTATTGGTCAGTCTGTAGCTGGATGGAAACTGTCATGCCGACGCTCAGCTCTATGTCCTTAGGAATGTTATCTAGCTGGATATCGACCGGAATACGCTGCGACAATCTTACCCAATTAAAGGTTTGGCCGATTTGCGGTAATAACTGTCCATTAGTAGTGACATTGGTATTGGCGATTGCTTTACCTATGCTGGTCACTTTGCCATGCAAGACGTGACCGCCACTCATAAGGCTGACATTGGCGTTTTGACCTATGTGAACCAAGGGGATTTTGGTTTCTTCAAAATAGCCTGTGATATAGAGAGAATCTTGTTTGACCAGCGAAAATACCGAGTTGCCTTTGCTGACATAGTTGCCATTGCGCAGACTTAAATTGATCAGCGTGCCATTTTCGGGAGCGTGAATTTGTGTCCGCGCTAAGTCAATTTTGGCGGTATTCAATTGCGCCTGTGCGAGTTCATAACTGGTTCTTGCCAGTTCGGTATTGATAAAGGCTTCGTCGAAGGTTTCTTTGCTGACCAAGTTGTCATTGGTCAAACCGATACGGCGTTTGTACTTATGTTTTGCCAGTTCCCATGCCAATTTTTGGCTTTCCGCTTTGGCATTCAATTCGGCAATCGTGGCCTTGTAGCGGGTATCGTCCACAGTGAACAACACATCACCCTTATTGACGATTTGATTGTCTTTTACATTCAGTTGGTTCACCCAACCGGACACATCTGGCGCTATGGTAATGATTTCGGCGCGAACTCGGCCGTCGCGAGTCCAAGGAGAATAAAGGTAGTGTGACCATATCCAATGTCCGGCTATACCTGCAACCGCGACCACAATGAGGGTGAGGCTGATACGAAAGATTTTTCCCATGAACAATCAACTCCCAAGCAAGTAAATGACCAACGCCAGATAGCAGATAAACAGCCCAACTTCGAACCAAGCTTCGCGCCACAGCTTGTGATAGAGCCCAGTTTGATAGAGTACCAAGCGAGTGATGCAGGAAAGCAGAAAAGCTAAGGGGATAAAGATAATTAATGGACTAAATAACAAACCATCGAACGCGAGTTCTTTAAGCATTACGCTATTCATCCCGATTACAGTGGCGCAGCGATAACCGCGCTGTGTGTTTAAAATGCAAAGTACTCAGTCGAGATTATAGGAAAGTCGCGTGAGAGTTAATGATTTTATGCTATCTATGATCAATTAGGGCCAGCATTAGCTGGCCCTAAATATGATGAAATCAAAGCGAAAATCGCTTTTACCTCATGGTAACATGATACTGCCACACGTTGAATCTGGAGGATTTCTGTAAAGCCTTTAACTGCAAGGCGTGTGTGTGTTTTCCAGAAAAATGAGTTTTGGCGGTCATTTTTCCTAAAAATGTAGATATCAACATACCATTTTCCAGAAGCTTAATCATTAATGATTTTCCAAGTAGTCGTCACAATTTTTCAAGTAAGCAACGTAGTATTAGAGTTTAATTGTATCTTTCATGCTGTCATTGTAAGCAAACCCATCGTATATCATAAGTCACTATTTAATTTAGTTATTGTTAGATAAAAATGGCCTGACATAACCAGCATACTCATTAACAAGTGTTCTTTGTTCACTCCACCGACCAGAAAAGCCTTCTGGCCGTATTCGCTCTTTTGCAAATGTTAACAATAGCTTACATTTAGCTCTGGAAACTCCAACAAAAAAGGTACATAGGTTCTCTTGAGGGGCCCCAAAGTAACATTCATTTTCGATGCCTAAAAGTACTACAGTATCAAACTCTAGCCCTTTACTTTTGTGTGAGGTCAATATTCTTACTGATTGATCATCTGTAAACTGGCAAAGTGCTTCAAGTAGTGTCAGGCCTGAAGCCAAGGTTTCATCTAACTTATTAAATGTTGCCCTTAGAACTTCATTTAGACGAGAGGCTGTTTCGTAGTCATGTGAAAGTGCTGTCATTGTTTCAATACCGACAAGTTCAATAAAACTTTGAACACTTTGCCAACGACTTTGGTTATCTATTGTTATTGGGTTTTCCCTAATTCTTTTCCGCTGGCGTTGAATGAAGTTAAGCCAGATTTGCTGATATTTATCCTGCTCTTCTTCGTCATCGGTAAATGGGATCAATTGGTTCATTAGCCTTAACCAAGCTGCGGGTTCACGTTTACCAAAAGTACAAAGAAGGAAATCGACAATGAGGCGGGCAGCAGGTTCCACAGTTATATCCTGTAATTCTTGCTCGTTTCTAAAAGGTATTTGTCTATTTCGCAGCGCAGGTATTAGATGTTGGGCATATAAATGTGGTTGATTTCGTATGAGTATAGCAATCTCGTTTGGAGGGATATTATCTACGATTATCCAATTTTGAATTTGTTCGGCTAGATATTCAGCTTCACGTTGGCTTGTTTCAAATTGAAATGCTCGTATTTCTCCTTCATTGCCAACAATGAGTTCATTCGGCATCACCGAGGCAGGATCTAGTGTCCGGATGATTTCGTTTTGTAACCGAAGAAGCTGTGGCTTTGAGCGGAAGTTACGATACATGTTTAATGGTAATGCTTGAAAATCTTGAGCATAAGTGACAAAAATCCCATCAAGCGCACCTGCCCACCCCATAATTTTTTGCTTCGTATCTCCAACAGCTGTTAATCGAATTGTTGTGCTTTGGAAAGCTATTTTTAGAAACTCATACTGAATATCTGTACAATCCTGAAATTCATCCAAGAACACATCAGTATATGTTTGTCTTATGGCATTTCTAGCTACAGCAGAACTTTGGAGGATACGAGTTGCTAATGGAACCAAATCTGCAAATTCTATTTGCTTCTGAGGCGTTCTAGGACTTCCAATGGTATATTCTGAATCTAACGTGTAGATGCCTGTGAGTATGGGGCGAAAACGGTCAATAATTCGCTTAGCAAATGCATGAAACGTGTAACTATCAAATCGAGATGATAATTCATCTCCACTCCTGCGAGTTACCCGATCTTTTAGGTTTGAACTGGCATCAACTTTAAATGAAATTGCCAAAATTCGCTTCGGATAGCGGCAAGTGCCTGTTCGGAGTAAGAAGTCAGCTCGCTGAGCAAGCATTTCTGTTTTACCAGCACCAGGACCTGCTGTTAGGGCTAAATTTTTTTCGCATTCTTTTACTGCTCGTTCAGCATTTGGTTCAAGAGTTAGCCCATCCGCAGGTTTCCAGTTATCGTGTCTAATCACTCTGGTAACTCCGCTAGTTTAGCGATAACGGCGTCTGCTAATCGGCCTAATGACGGCGGTATTGAGGCAAGAAGCTGTGTATTGGAAATGTTGGACAGTGCATCAATATGCACTGCTGGTTTGCTGCCAAGCTTGAATAGCTTGTGATATGTGACGAATAACTTCCTTTCATCTTCCTCATACTCAGAAGCATCTGTACGGGATTTACCAAGTACAGCTTTAATCGTGCTTTCTTCAGGTTCTATCTGGTTTATTGCCTGTACCTTGAATGCATTAGGAAAGGCTTTCAGCATCGCTAAGTCAAGATCCATTGGATAAGAGAAAAAAATGCCGCGCTTTTCTAATTCCAAAAGATATATCAGATAGTTTTTGATTTTATATTGTTCACTATCCCACGCTGGAATATTTACGAAGTCGCCGGTTAATTGTTGTGCTGGATTGTGTAGTTTTAACTGTTCATTACAAGTTTTCACTCGTCCCCACCCTCCATTAAACCGACTCATGTCAAGGTCTAATAAAGTAACGTAAGGGATGTTTAAACCTTCAAGTAAACGCCAGAAGTGATTAACATGTCGGCCACCTAAAGGCGTTACCGTTATAGCAAATTCGTCAACAGGTACTCCTTTGGCTTCCATTAATCTAGGAAGAACAATTTCTTCACTATCACCTTCACCCAGCACAACAAGTCGAGAAAAATAAATTTCAGGAAATGCTTTTACTGCTTGCGTAACAAATTTATGTGCGTCTCCTGAAGTCTCGGAATCAGGAAGACTGATGTTTGAAATAGTAGTGTGTCTACTTGTATTTAGTCGAAGATATCGAATTTGCTTTGGCTCGATTCTTCTTAGCATTGAAGGTGCATGGGTAGCAATCAATGCCTGAGCATCTCCATTGGAATTCATTTCTTTCAAAGCACTTACAATTCTACCGAGGAAATGTGGTGATAAGCTATTTTCAGGTTCTTCAACCGCAACAATCGTGAAAACTGGGGGGCGTAACTTATCTGGGTCAAAGGAGTTATCACCATTCAAGGCCGCGCGGCCAATGACTTGAGATGATAAAACGAGAGATAAATATAACATCGACTTCTGTCCGTCACTCAAGCGCGAAAAGTCTACCAGAGTTTCATCATGTCCAGGGGTGAATGAAATGGAAAGATGACGCAGAAGTGATTCAATTTCACTGGCAACAAAAGTTATTTTTGGCTCCTTAAAAAACTCACCTTTGTGTAAGCTTGCCCATGAACTTTTTATGCTATTACTAAGAGCATTTACGGAAGTATTTGCAGCGAGATCTTGGCTTATTTGCTCTGTGTGCTCTTTTATAGCTTCCCTCTCTCCTTCCCAATTTACGGCTCTTAGAAGCCGTCCTAAAATAGCATTTGTAGCGAAGGTGATATGCTCAGCTGGATCACGACGTGCTGGTAGATAATGAAGCTGAATTAGATTGCGTTCACCTCGTCTAACTTTTGCTGTAGAGAGTGGATGTCCATGCTTATCTAGATCGTGTACATAAACAAAAGACTCCTCGATGTCACCATCAACCCCAATTGATGCTTCTAACCTAAAGCGAACTCGCGGAATTCCGTCACCATCATCAAGCCTCATGTGACCAAAGTGAGGGGCTACAGTTGTATTCCCTGCTTCATCATTAAGTTCGGAAAATTGAAAATCTGCTTCAATCCAAAGGTTTCGTTCGTCCGGAATTTCGATTTCGTCGTATGGTACATGGAAATCAGATTTTTTAATTCGACGTACTGAAGGGTCAAGAGCAAACATTCTGCAGAGAGCTTGCAATGCTGCTGTTTTCCCCGAACCGTTAGAGCCAATAAGAAAGGTTAAATTTTCGAGATTTAGTTCAGTTGAAGTAGGTCCAAAACTTTGGAAGTTGGATAAGCGTACGCAGCTAAGCTTCATGTGTAGTCCCATTTGTAGTTGTCACGACAAGTAACAGCTGGATTCGTCCTTGATGGTGTTAAGTTAATTAATCATAAGTAAAAAAGATAGTGAAAGGTGTGATCTTTCCCTCGCCGATGAAGTCGTTGTTTTCACATTGTTGAACGAAGATTTTTTGTATGAATTTTTAATTTAGTATACTGACTACTTATTGAGTTTCTAATCCAACTATTTGTCTTAAAAGGAATTATAGATGTCATACTTTATGGATACGGCTGCAAATATTTTGGGTAATTCCAAATTCAGTGTGCCACTATATAATTAGCAATAAATAAGCGAACAATGTAGTAAAAATTTCCAAACTATAATTTGGCTAAGAGTAAGACGTTTATTAAATCACAAGCAAGCTCAATCATAATCAACGAGAACCGAATACCTACTATTGACGCGTTTGAGTAGCAAGACAATCTCTTGAAAAAGCTGTATCATCGTATCATTAGCAATACAATTTGCAATTTAACTATATAAAACAATGAAGTAGCGAAAATGGCCAGTTCAGAACAACTTAAAGCTCTAGTTAGCTCACACATTGAAAAGGACGACGATCGATTTTTATCGTTAACCTTGCAAGTTGCTGCGCACGAAGCAAGGAGTGGCCACGGGCGTTTAGCTCAAGAGTTGAGAGATATAGTAGAACAAGCTAAAAAGGTATCCCTTAAGAACTTACCTATTTCTATAGCAAAAAGCATAAAAGATACCAATGGTCTGCTTTTTACTAGCCATCCCAAAGAAAAGCTGAATAATTTAACAGCTCCTGTCGAGTTAAAAGACCAATTAAAACGTCTAATTAGAGAACAAAGGCACATGGTAAAGCTAAAAAATCATGGTCTTTCACCCAGACGAAAAATCTTATTAGTTGGTCCGCCTGGCACAGGTAAAACATATACAGCCTCAATTCTTGCAGGAGAGCTAGATTATCCTCTTTTTCAAGTGAGGCTGGATGGTATACTCACCAAATTTATGGGTGAATCTGCTGCAAAATTACGACAAGTTTTTGATGCTATAAATGAAGTTCGTGGAGTATATTTTTTTGATGAATTTGACGCTCTTGGTTCACATCGTTCTTCAACAAACGATGTGGGCGAAGCTCGACGAATTTTAAATAGTTTTTTACAAATGATTGAACAGGATGATTCAAATAGCGTTATCGTATGTGCAACCAACCATATGGAAATTCTTGATCATGCACTATTCCGCAGGTTTGATGATGTAATACATTATCAACTTCCTGATGATAGTGAGATTATTACTCTTTTAAAAAACAAACTTATGCCTTTTGTTGCAAAAAGTTTTGGTTGGAATAAGCTACCAGAGCAAGCTAGAGGACTAAGTAGCGCAGAAATAACTCGTGCCTCTGATGATGCAATAAAAGAAATGTTAATTAATGGATTACCTAGAGTCACTGCTTCGATCCTAATTAAATCAATCAAAGAAAGATACAAAATGAGTCAGCATTTAAATAAAAAATAAGGATGTTAAATGTCTTTAAATAATGGAGCGAAGCCTCATATATTTCTTGGAAGAAATGGTACATCCTTACCATATACTTATCCTAAAAAGGTTATTATAAATAAAGATATTCCAGAAAAACACCGCCCAACTCATGGGGCCGCCATACAATCCCAAATAACTTTAGTTAAAAAATTTCAAGCACAGTTAGAACAAAAAGCTGCACAGTATGAGCTTGAATCAAGACTTGGAATTCAAGTAGCATTCGAAAGCTTTCCTGGCGTGGAGTTAGCAGTTGAAAGCCTAGCGGATGCTGTCCAAGGAATTGAATTACTGAATGTTCGATATTCAGAAAATCAAATTCTTGCCACTATATTTGTTCCACAAGGCAAACTTGTCTCTATTGAAAAAAAGCTCGAAGCTTACTTAAATTTTAAAAAAGACAAAAACAAAAAACCAATTGATAACAGAAAGTTATTCGATGCTATAAAGTCACTGAAAATAGCCGCTATTGAAGCCCTATGGACAGACGATCCTGATTTATTACCTGAAGACATTCACAAAGTGTTTTGGTGGGAAGTTTGGTTACCGGTCATGGATGATAGACAGGCTTTAATTCATGACTTTAAAATACTCTCAGCCGAATTAGAAATTCAGGTATCAGATCACGTTCTTGAATTTCCTGAACGCTCAGTTTTATTAGCAAAAGCAAATAGAAAACAATTCATTAATAGTTCCCTTTTGCTAAGTAAGATATCTGAATTACGCCTTGCAAAGGAAACGGCCTCGTTCTTTGATGAGTTATCACCTATAGAACAGCAAGATTGGAGTAATGAGCTCTTATCTCGAACAATGATTAAAGGCGA
The DNA here is from genome assembly GCF_900456975.1 of Shewanella baltica. NCBI lineage: Bacteria > Pseudomonadati > Pseudomonadota > Gammaproteobacteria > Alteromonadales > Shewanellaceae > Shewanella > Shewanella baltica. The sequence goes on along the minus strand of NZ_UGYM01000002.1, from coordinate 4,727,070 downwards.
AAATCCACCATATTTATGTATTTTAGATACTGGCGTAAATATCTGCCACCCATTATTACAACCATTTATTAATGAAGTAGATCAATTCTCGGTTAATCCTGATTGGAGTCCAAGTGATGATAATGGACACGGTACAGGAATGGCAGGTCTTGCTTTATGGTCTGATTTAACTGATGCACTTTCATCTACAGAGACTATTAATATTAGCCATAGGTTAGAGTCAGTAAAACTACTTCGCCATTCAGGTGATAATGAAGGCAAACACTATGGAATAATTATGAGTGATGCTATTTCTTTACCAGAAATATCGGATCATAAGCGTACTCGTGTTTTTGCAATGGCATTATCATCCTCCGACAGTAGAGATAGAGGGAGACCATCTGCTTGGTCTAGCACAGTGGATGAGTTAGCTACTGATTCGCTAGGAGATAATCTTAATCCGAGATTAATAACTATTTCAGCAGGGAATACGGGGGATGATCTCGTTGGGTTACTGGAATATCCTGACTACAATCAACTACAAGATGTACATGATCCAGGACAAGCATGGAATGCATTAACTGTTGGTGCATACACACAGAAAACTCATATCACTGAAGAAGATACTCAAGCATATTCATCACTAGCTCCGCATGGTGGATTAAGTCCTTATAGTACAACATCAGTATTATGGAACAGAAATACACCAATTAAACCCGAGGTTGTCTTTGAAGGTGGTAATGTTGGTTATGACCAATTGAGCTGCTCTGGCTTTGCAAGTCTGAAATTATTAACTACACATAATAAGATAACAGAAAGGCATTTTTCTACATTTGAAGCAACAAGTGCAGCAACCGCACTTTCGGGTAAATTTGCAGCTGAAATTTATGCGATTTATCCCTCAATATGGCCTGAAACGGTAAGAGCGCTCATCGTCCATTCAGCTGAATGGACTGATGCAATGAAAAAACAATTCGTGCACGGCACAACGCCCCGCCAACAAGCAACACATTTAGTCCGTTGTGTTGGTTTTGGAGTTCCAAATTTAGATAAAGCTATAAAAAGTATGAATAATTCTCTGGCTTTAATAGTGGAAGATGAATTACAACCATATGAAAAAAAGCAGGGTAAGCAACCAAGCACACGTGATATGCATATACACGATATCCCATGGCCTAAGGATAGCTTATTAAAACTAGGGGAGGTGGATGTCGAAATGACGGTTACGCTCTCTTATTTTATAGAACCAAATCCTTCAAGCAGAAATGTTTCCGGTAAATATAGTTACCCTAGTCATCAACTTAGATTTGATGTGAAGCGGTCAACTGAATCAATTAAAGAATTCCACGCTAGATTAAGTCGTAACGCCCAAGATACAGAAGAAGGTACTGCTATTGCTCCTAGTGATCCGAACTGGTTGCTGGGTGATTTTAGGCATAAAGGTTCCATTCATAAAGATGTCTGGAAAGGAACTGCGGCTGATTTGGCTGCAAGAGGACAAATTGCGATTTACCCTGCTATGGGGTGGTGGCGCACTCGAACAAAATTGCAAAAATGGGATAAAAAAGCTCGCTATTCCATGATTATTTCCATAGCGGTACCAGAAGTCGATATTGATGTAGATCTTTATACTGACATTATGAATCAAATTGATACACCGGTTCAAATAACATCCGAAGTATTTGTGTGATACTTAATAGTATAAACTTGTGGCATCTTCAAGTTTGATTGTTTTCAGTCTCACTTTTGTACACAAAGATCTGTAAAATGGTAAAAATTTGTTGGTATTCTATCTTTGGCTTCTATAGCTTTTAAGGCTTTAGTGTATCCAATCATTTTTAGTTTTATGGAACTACCATGAAACTAAAAATCAAAGTGTCGAGAAAAGTGGGCACCATAATTCAGACATTTGGATTTAAAACGGTGAGTCAAAAGTTGAGACAACTTTTTCTCTAAAACCACCTAAAAGCTCAAATGATAACGATGCTGGAGTACCTAAAAATTCCCTTGATAAAAGCTCTACAGAATACGATTGTGTCTGTTTAGCGAGGTATTGCCTGCCAATATTCAGAATATTGCTGTTAGTAGGTGGCATTGTTTTCACTGTCATATCATGGGTTTCGGGTTGCTCGCGTTTGAGATTTATCTCGATTGGCTCTCTAAATAACACAGGTATATCAGGTATTTCTTCTGCTATACGGTTGGCAAATTCGACAAGTTTTGGCTCTGCAAAGGTGTATAGCCAAGCTTGTTGGTTCGTCGAATCATTCGTACGTAAAATACGACCTAAAACCTGCCTAAAGTAGAGCTCGGTTTTTACTCGGCTAAGGTGGCAGCAGACCTGTAGACGAGGGATGTCAGTCCCTTCACTTATCATGCCTACACTGACGATCCAATTAGTCGTACTATTTCTAAATTCATTTATCTTAAGTGAGGGGTCATCTTCTTTGTAGGTAACTATCTGAGTTGTTTCACTAAAATCTGTTTTTAGCATATTAAAGATATATGCGGCGTGCGATATTGATGAAGCGACGATGAGTCCGGCAGCATTAGGATTGGACTGTTTTATCATTCCAAGTTTGTCCGTTGCTAGCGCTAAAGTATGTCGAATTGCTTCATGATTTTTGATGATCGACTGGTACGAAACCGATGAGCATTTAAATAAGTCATCTAAACAACTGTATGTCTTTGTTTCGTTTTCTTCGTCAGTAACTAAAATTTTGTCATTATCAATAAGTACAATGCGGGGGCTACGACATACACCGTCGGCAACAGCTTCCTTCAGGCCATACACATAGTCACATTGAATTTGATTATCAGGGTCGGTATATCGAGATAAAACAATCGGTGCTTGATCTGAGCGCCAAGGCGTACCAGTTAACGCTAGTGTGTACTGCGCTTGATCTTGTATGTTGAGTAGAATCTCTTCCCCCCATGCGTTCGCATCTTCTAGAGAGCTCCCTGCGCAATGATGAATTTCATCAAAGATCACGAGTACTCGATTTCTTTTTAGCAGTTGCCAAAAGTCTTCTTTAAAGGCCAACATCCCTTGGTAAGTATAAGAGCAACCAACTGAACCTATCACGCCATCAAACCGGCAGCTTAGACGACTTGAAAAGGTTTGTTTCATCCCTTGAGATATATTCACTGACGGGGAGAAGCACAGTACAAAGTCGATTAAATCATCTTCAAATAATTTCGCAGCAACTTCGGCTGCCATAATCGATTTTCCAGCCCCAGGCGTTGCTAAACAAAGAAAGTGTCTATGTGCACCGTGAAAGTGTCTTAGAGCGCGTTTGACACACTCTGATTGCCATTGTCTAAGTTGCATTCGGTTACTTTTGCTGATGGGTGATAGCAGATTTAATCGCTTTGATTTGGCCAAGTAGTTTTGAGCTTGTTTCGCGAGCCTGCAAGTACTGGGATTCGAGGTGTACTTTCATGTCGGGAAAGGATTGATATAAGCGCATATACTCTTCGGACTCGCCGATGCTCGTAAATAAATCAATTTCGGATTGCTTGAGCCGCTCTTCTAATTGATTAATTGCATTACTTTTTTGCGTGTTTCTTGTTGGCGATTCTGTAGTGGATGTAGATGCCTCTGATTTTTGCAGAATAAAATTTGTTTGAAAGAATTTTGCAGTCTTTTGGTAAGTTGTTTCCTTCGTCTGTTCATCCACATTTTTATCTAAGATCCCCTTCTTCACGAGCCTGTGGACCTGACGATAAATGAAATTGTAGGTATCACTAAGACTAGGAGCGCTAGTTGAAGCTGCGAGATAGGCGTCTCTCAGGCCCATTACTTGAAAATTATTGAAGCTCTCGTCCTGGAGAATGTTATGCAATGTCGTGCATATTTTGATTGAAGATTTAGGCATGACGTTCTCGCAGCAGGCTGTTTAGTGATCGCTCTAAGCGTTATTAGAGCATTGTAAATGTAATGCGGATTATAATCCGTGGCTTTGTAAGCCGCAACTTTGGATAGTCTTTCTCTTTAACGAGATGAAAAATGAAAGACTTAGCGATCCAATTTGGGGCGAAACTGCGGGAAGAACGTAAACGGCTTGGTATTTCTCAAGATAAAATGGCGCTATTGGCTGAAATTGACCGTAGTTATGTAGGACGAATAGAGCGTGGCGAGGTAAACATCACGCTCGAAAAGGCTTATCAGTTGGCCGAAGTATTAGGGTGTGATATCAGAGTACTCTTGCCATAAGGGAAGCGCTAATTGATCTCAAATTGCATTTCTAGCGAGGTTTTTTGATTCTGCTCAGTTTACCCTTTGCAGTGTCCGCGAACTTCCGAGTTAGCACTCTAGGTTTATATTAGTCACCTTTTTTGTGCTTGTGTGGTTTTAGGTCGGAGTGTTCTTTCTTTTTTCCCTCGGTAACTCTTTGCCTTTTATCCGGCGTACCATCCTCGTTTGTTCTTTTAGGCCCTGGTTTGATTTGCATATTTAACTCCTTGTAATTTAAAATTGTGCAAAATTTATTCGCCAATCTAAGTTAACTCGCTTTTGCCCCAATGAAAGTTTGGTTCATCTTGATTGATTTTGCATTTTTGCCCCGCTGTTACTACATTTCAACGTAGCTAAACAGGTTGTCTATTTGCAAAGGAAAGCAGAACCATGCTCTTCAGACCAGTGCGAGTCTTTGTCACAACATTATTTTTAACCACTTTTGGCTTCTTTATCATGTTTCTGGTGCAGTTGTCGGAACCTACCTGTGTTGATGATTTATCTGAACTAAAAGATATCGTTGCAAAGAGAAACCAGACGGGTGACACCACCGCGGCGAATGTTGACGTGGGGTTTGATAAAGAAAAGAACCAATGGTGTTACATCGAAACATCACAATAATTCTTGCCAGTTACCTAACAACGCCTATAATTACTGTATATAAAAACAGTGGTATTAACTATGCGTATTATCCCCATCCATGCCAGTGCCGGTATCACTGGCTTCGAAAGCCCTGCAGCTGAATATGGTCAATTAGGTCTGAGCCTCGATGAGCTGTTAGTTGTGCATCCTAGCGCGACTTTTATTGGTATCGCCAAAGGTGACTCAATGCAGGGAGTGGGCATTTTTTATGGCGATTTACTGATTGTTGACCGTCAGGAAACCGCGCGTCATGGTGATGTGATAGTTGCCAATTTCAACGGTGAATTTGTATGTAAAATCCTCGATAAAAAGCATCGCATGCTGCTGTCGTCGAATGAACAGCACCAACCTCAGCCTATTCACGATTACGATAATTTTACCATTGAAGGTGTTGTTATTCGTTCTATTCGTTGTCATCGCCAAAGTCCATTATTAGCAGACATCTGATGTTTGCCTTGGTAGACGCCAACAGTTTCTATTGCAGTGCCGAGCAGGTATTTAGACCTGATTGGCGTGGTAAGCCAATGATTGTGTTGAGCAACAATGATGGCTGCATCGTAGCGGCAAACAAGCAAGCGAAAGAACGGGGTGTGCCTAAGTTTGCACCATACTTTCAAGTCAAAGACCTGTGTACGAAATTAGGTGTCATTGTTTGTTCAAGTAACTATGAGCTCTATGCCGATTTATCTGCAAAGATGATGAATATCATTGGCCGATTTGCACCAGAGCAGCATGTCTATTCGATTGATGAAAGCTTTCTCTCCTTTAAAAATAGTTACCCCGCCATTAAGTGCTTACAAGCCCAAGGCCAGTTGATTCGAAAAGCGGTTTGGAAAGAAACACGTTTACCGGTTTGTGTCGGTATCGGCTCAACACTCACACTGGCTAAAGCTGCCAATCATGCGGCAAAGAAGTTACCTGGCTATCAGGGTGTGTGTGCTATCGATAATGAACAAGACCGGATTTCAATTTTACAATCAATGAGTGTGAATGATGTCTGGGGCATTGGGCGCAGGATAAGCAAAAAACTTGAATTGATGAACGTAAGAACCGCCTATGACTTAGCAAAAATCCCTGCAGGTTTAGCGCGAAAGCAATTTAGTATTGAAATAGAACGCACTGTGCGTGAACTCAATGGGCAAGCGTGCAAAGTGTGGGACGAGGCGAGGGCGGATAAGAAGCAAATATTCTCAACTCGTAGTGTGGGCGAGCGTATTACCGAGTATGAGGATTTACTGCAAGCGTTAAGTAAGCATGTGGCGATTGCCGCAGCGAAAGCGCGTAAGCAAGGTTCTAGCTGTAAAACCATGTTGTTGTTTGCCAGCAATTCTCCCTACGATGAACGCCCAACAGGCTTTAAGACCTTAGTGCACTTTGCTTGCGCCACTGATTGCAGCATTGAGCTTATTCAAGGGATGACACAAGCAGCATCTCAACTTTTCCGTGCAGGCGTACGTTATTACAAAGTCGGTGTAGGTCTGATTGATTTGGTCAGCACCCAGCATGGCCAGTTAGATTTATTCAATGTCTCAAAAGCCAAACCAGCATTAATGAAAACCCTCGATGGCATCAATCAACGTTATGGTACTGATACCTTATTCATTGCCGCCCAAGGTATCGAGCAAAAATGGGCCATGCGTCGAGATTTACTCACACCGCAATACACTACCAAGTGGAAATGTCTGCCCGAGATAAAGTGTTGATATCTGACAGTAGATGGATTTATACGTTTATGCCCCAAAGCAATTCAGCGCTTTACTTTTAAACATCGCCTTACATTCACTTATGCATGAGATTTTGTAATCCATTCTGTAAAATTAAGAATGGCATCTCCAACATACTCCTAGCGTTTATGCATCAATCGATGAGGTATAGCTATTTCCATTTTTAGACTAAAAACTAAACAATTAACGGAGCGTAACAAATTGGGTCATATTAGTTAACCTCCCAAACCAAACTGACATTATCCATCTATTCAACATGTTGGGGATGAATCTCCCTCACAATGAGGTTTGTGCTAAGACGAAATACCGTATTTTGTTCGAGAAATGTTAGCGAAAAATCCTATAGATGGGCAACTATGATTAAAAAAATAAAACTACTAATAATTTTTTTTGTAGTGACTAATTTCACTTTATGTTGAGCTATTGGTTAGTTCATGGCGCTAATTGAATAATGTGTAGGTTTTTGTCTTTAAAATTAACTGGTGTGAATTCACCAAGCTTCCTACAACCACTTGTTTCAATAGTGTTTGCAATGTTATTTTACACGCATAAATGTTACCGTGCCGATATTGGCAACATTAACTTTAGCTGAGATCGATTTAATCTCAAATTTAAAGAATAACATTAAATATATTAGTAATTCATGTTGAATAAAAATAAGGACAACGTGATATGGATATCGGTTACAAGAAACTGTCTTCCGCATTATTTTTGACATTTTTATCGCCCCTTACAAGTGCAGCGTATGCTGCCGACATCAATCCTGTGATTGCTGAAGCTTTGGAGGAGCCTGGCTTTGGTCTTACTCAACAGCCTCAGGGTATTTCAAAATTTGCTGTTGTATCAGCGGCAAATACCGGAGGTTCGGACACATCCCCCACAAATACCGCTGAACTTGCCTTAGCAAGGATGAATATAAAAACAGAGGTGACCCCTGAAACAACTGAGCTTTTCGGTGAAAAGGTTGATTTAAATTCAGGGGCTATCAGTATGACAAATACTGATTTAGTAATTCCTGGTAATTTTCCTATCGAAATGGGTATTACTCGAGTTTATAAAGGAGTCCAATATTCACAGGGGCAATTATTGCACTTTGCGGATTGGCAGTTAGATATACCGTCAATTTCTACCACCATAGTAGATGGTGATGCTACAGTTAATACTTGGACAAATGGCAAACCTTGCTCAGGCTCCCTCAATCCAGGTTCAAGTTACCTTGGCGATGGTATGGGCTATATTGTCGCGAAACAATATTGGAACGGTGACTTTATTAACGTCCCAAGCGTAGGCTCAGAGCGATTACTTGAACCTAATACGGTAACCCCAGGTGTCACGCGGGTTGCTAAAAACTGGCGTATCACCTGTCAGGCTAATGGCAACTCAGAGGCGTTTATTGCCACATCTCCACAGGGGATTACCTATACGTTTAGCATGTTACGCACTTTTCCAGCAGAGATATTAGAAATCCCTTTCGTCGATAAAGAAACGAGTGCTACATGGACAACTACAACCCCCGTATTTAAAGCATATATGCAGGTTACCGAGGTAAAAGATAGGTTTAATAATAAAGTAACCTATCACTACAGCGCGCCAGACCAATTGGATTCGATTACCTCTTCCGATGGCAGGTCTATTCATTTTACTTATGAACCTGGTGTAGAACGAAAGCGTATTAAGTCTATTACAAGTGATGGAAAAACCTGGTCGTACTATTATCGAATCGCAACTGAGAAAAAGGTTATTGGAGGTATTAGTATTTATCCAGACCAACTTTATCGTGTTGTTTTACCTGATGGACGTGAATGGGTATATGATATTGACTTTGCACCGACTAATGCCTTAGAGCAGCGCCATATTCAATACAGTCTAGGCGACTCCCAACAAGATGACATGCAGTGCACATTTTCTGAGATGAATCCTAATTATGTGCCTCGATCTTATGTTAGTCGAGTGACTCATCCTAATGGATTGAAAGCTGAGTTTGAGGTTCGGTCAACACTGTTTGGACGCTCACAAGTACCTAAGCAATTTGAACGGCTACCTAATATTAGGATCAACGTTCACAATAGATGTTTTTCAAACTTTGCGCTGATTAGAAAAACGTTATCAGGGAAAGGCGTTTCTCCACTGCATTGGTATTACAGTTACTCACAAAACCCAGGGCAATACGTAGATGGAAGTGGCGATTATGGACCTGCACCACAGGCATTATCGGGTCTACCAGAACTACCAAGTGGCATGTCAGCAATGGATTTACGTTCAACCACTGTGGTTGCTCCTGATGGTAGTAAAGCAATCCATGTGTTTGACCGTCGTTATAACTATTCGCAAGATAAGGAGGTTGCGACCTACTTGTACGATACTGACGGTACCACATTATTGCAGCGCAGCGAGATGACCTATGGCCAAGGGAGTGCGATAGGTAAATCGCAGTTATTTAGCGGTAAATGGGACGGAAAAATTTTTTTAGGCAGCGCCGCTTCATTTGAAAATGAGTCGCAGTACAATAGCTTTGTCAATAATATAAAAAGTACTATCTATCAACATACGCAAGACTCAAGAGTTGATGCTTATACTAAAGAGTTTTTAAACTTCAATAACTACGGCTCACCCGAGTTAACGGTAGAGTCCAATGGTTTTAATGCTAATAGGAAATACCTAAAAAATACGTATTATCATGATTTGAATAATTGGTTAATTAATCTTGAGGATAGCAACGCCATTTCATTTGATGGGGTTAACTATATCACCGCCAAGAAGAATACCTATTATCCTGATAATTCCGCCGAAAAGTCTTCGCTTTACCAAGAGTATCAAAATGGCAGATTGCTCAGCACGCACAGTTACTATGGTGATGGCAACATAAAGCAAACTACGTTCAATGCAAACAATCGTTGGATGGCATTTGCCAATTATATGCGTGGCAAGCCGCAGTTAATCAAAATCCCTCAACGTGACACTGCTAATTGTGCAAACCCAGATACCTGTTTTTTGTCGGCATCAATGGTGGTCGATGGCAGTGGCAATATCACCAAAGTAACCGACTTTAATGGTGTTGAAACTCACTATCGTTATGACAGTAATAACCGCGTTATCAATGTAAAGAATGCGGATACGCGATGGGCTGATACAACTATTAGCTACGACTTAGACAGTAGTGATAATGCGGCATTGTTCCAAAATATTACACGTGGCAACTACAAAAAGACGGTCACGCTCGATGGCTTAATGAGGCCTATTTTAGTGAAAGAGTGGGACTTAAATAACGAGTCTGCAACCGCTAAATATATTAGCCAAGCATTTAACGTTTACGGTAAGCCTACCTTTACTTCATTTCCATCGACCTCACCTGATGAGACGCTGGGAACCACTATCACTTACGATGGGCTCATTCGCACCACATCCACAACTCGCACAAGTGATAATAGCCAGACAACGACGCAATATCTATCAGGCAATCAAACTGCAGTAACAGATGGTCGTGGCAATACAACGCTAACAAATTATTTGGCTTATGGCTCGCCATCGAGTGAGAAAGCGACGCAGATAGCTGCGCCTGATACTGATGTCATTAGTATCAACTACAATGAATTAGACCAAATTGTTGCCATTACTCAGGGCTCGATTACGGAAAACCGTTTGTACAATGGCTATCGCGACCTGTGTAAGGTGGTGCGTCCTGATACGGGGATGGCAGCATTTGGCTATAATAATGTTGGTGAAATGATATGGCGAGCAGAGGGGACATCTGGTAGTACGACGTCTTGTGATGAAGCCTCCGTACCTTCGGCACATAGAGTGGTGCTTACTTATGACAACGTCGGTGCACTCAAGACTGAAGACTTCCCAGATTCAACACCTGACAGACAGTATACCTATGACAATAACGGCAATTTGAAGTCGTTAACAACGGGAACGGCTTCGTGGCAATATCAATATAACAGTCTCAACTTGCCTCAGAGTGAAACTCTCAGCATTGATGGTCGCAGTTTTGCGTTGACATCGGGCTACGATAGCTTAGGTAGTGTTGCCTCTCTCCAATATCCCTCTGGTGCCGTGGTGGACTTTGCGCCTAATGCATTAGGTCAAGCCACAAAAGCGGGCACCTATGCTTCAGGAGTCAGTTATTATCCAAATGGACAACTTAAACAATTCACCTATGGTAATGGCATTGTGCGTAACGTCGCATTGGACACCACTGGGCGAATTGATGCGCTAACGGATATCAAAGCTGGCTCGCTGAAGAATAGCCTCGACCCTAGTTATGACAGTAACGACAATTTAACCCGCTTGATTGATGGTGTTGACTCAAGCAACAACATATCTAACCTGAGTTACGATGGCGTCGATAGGCTGAGGTCTGCCGATGGCAAATGGGGAACAGGACGTTACGTCTATGACGGTCTGGGTAACATCCTTAGCCGTAGTTTGAACAATTCCACTATCAACTACCATTACAACACGCTTAATCGTTTAAATAACTTAAGTGGTGCCTATGCCTACAGCTATCAATATGATACCGCTGGCAATATTACTCATAACGGACGTTATTCACTGAGTTTTAATCGTGCTCAGCAAATGGTGGCCGCTAAAGACATGGCTTATGTCTATGATGGCTTTAATCGCAAAATCAAACAGAACAAGCCATCAGGTACTGCTTATACCGTATATAACAAAGCCGGACAGCTACTGTACCGTGAAGATGATAATGGTAAAAAGACAGACAGCGTTTACCTTGGTAAGCAGATAGTGGCTGAAGTGGATATTTGCCCGCCATCAGGATGCGCAGTCACTCAACCAGCAACGAAGACTTGCCCTGTGGGATACAGCTTAAACACGGCAGGAACGCTTTGTGAGAAAGCAGAAACACAGGCGGCCAGCATTAGCAGTTATAGCTACAGTTGCCCAACGGGTTACACCCTGTCGGGGTCGACTTGCCAGAAGACGGAATCCAAAACGGCTAACAGTACAACTCAATTGAGTTGCCCTAGAGGCGGTTCGCTCAATTCAGCGACCTCGATGTGTTCTCGCTTTTTTAGTCAAACATCAAGTAAGCCACCTACTGGTACAGGATTATCTTGTACGGGGGGTGAACCAATGGGTGGGGGAATGCGTTTATGGGAGTGCACTGAAACCTATGCCGCCACGCCGAAATCTGTGTATTCCTGTGATGCAGGTTGGACGCTAAGTGGTACTAGCTGTACTCGCACGTTATCACAAAATGCGACCAGTACCCCTGTGTATGCCTGTGTTTCAGGTTGGACTCTGAGCGGCTCTCAATGTAGCCGATTGGCAACCACCGCTATCGTTTACACTTGCCCATCTGGCTGGACGCTGAGTGGTAGCCAATGTACTCAATAATTGCTCAGGGACAAACATCAGTGTTAAGGAAGGCTAATTTTATGAAATGGATAAATGTGATATGTGCATTAATGCTCTTTGCGCTCCCAGTTCAAGCAGCAAGCGTGCGTTACCAGCACACAGATATGTTAGGGTCGGTCGTATCAGAATCGGATGAGTCGGGTAATATTATCAGTCGCAGCCAGTATGAACCATTTGGTAAGCGCATGGGTGGCGATAAAGAAGGCATTGGGTATACAGGTCATCTGCAAGATAAAGACTTGGGCCTGACCTATATGCAGGCACGATATTATGATCCACTGATAGGTCGGTTTTATTCGAATGATCCGGTTGGGTTTGATAATGTTCACAATTTCAACCGATATAGTTATGCAAATAACAATCCGTATAAATACATTGACCCAGATGGCAGAGATAGTTTTCTTGTTAGTCGAGCGTTAAAAGGATCTCCAATAGGAAATCACAACTTTATTGTCTCTCACGCAAAATATCTTGGTGATCCAAATGCCAAAGTATACTCTTGGGGTCCTCTTGAAAGTGGAAAAATGGGATTAGTTAATCACGTAAATTCAGGAGGTGCAGCTCGAACTTGGGAAGACGATAGTTCAGCATGGCAATCTTTAAGTTTCGAAGGAAACAGTGGCGTTGCTTTCAGGGCAATAGATGCTTCAGATAGTGATGTGAGTTTCTTGGCTCGTACAGTTCAAGAAAATAGGAATTACAAATACGTACCTAGTCTTTTTACTGGCTCAGTTAATAGTAATTCCGCTGCAGGTGCTGTCGCACATGCAGCGGATGGGGGAACAGCCAATGTACCAACTGGAGGATGGCAGCCGGGACATAATCAATCTTCAATGGTGAACGTTGGTAATTCACCTCCGGTTTTTCGGGTATCAGGTAGACTTGATTCACGTAAACTCGATGAAGAGTTAAATTAAATATGAGCTGTAGGAAACTTCACTATGAAAGCATTAAAATTATCTACTTTATTGTTACTAATACTTGCTGTATTTATTTTTTATTATTACGGCGAGGAGTCTATTAAAGGAGGTCAGAAATATGGACTATCTATTGGAGATGATAAGAGTAAGGTTTATAATAATCTAGGTAAATTCTTTTCCGAAATCAAAAGTTCAGGCGACAAAGTTTTTATCCTTGTCAAGGTTTCAGAAAGTGCTTCTAAACTTCTTGTTACAGATAAAGGATTCGATGTTTTTATTGAGCCATATTTTCATAAAAACTCTGGTGAAGAGTTTAAAAAAAGTGATAGATGGGTTTTTTATTTAAATGCTAGTTCTATGGATATTGTCGAATTAAGGTTTGATAATGAAAAATTAACTGAGATATACAGAAATAGAAGATTCGTCGAGCTACCGTAAAATACAGGAAAATAGCAGGTACAGGTATATCTTTTTGTTTTTCAGACTCTTCAACTAGGCTTTAAATCACTCTGATTTTGTCTGTGTGGAGTTTGCAATGACTTCGGCCAGAAGACAGCTAATTGATGCCAATACAACGCCCTTCTATCATGTGATAACTCACTGTGTTAGAAGGGCCTTTTTGTGCGGTGAGGATAAGCTTTCGGGGCGCAGTTACGAGCATCGACGTGGCTGGATAGTTGATAAAATCAAAGCCTTGTCTGCGATATTTTGTATCGATATTTGCGCCTACGCGGTGATGAACAATCACTATCATTTAGTGCTTAAAATAGATGTCGATAAGGCCAAATCGTTAACGCAAAAAGATATTATCAGCCGTTGGTGCCAAATCACTAAAGGCCATGCAATTGCTACTAAGTATATGAATGGTGATGCTTTAATCGGCGGTGAACACATATTACTCGATGGCTTAATTACCGAGTGGCATGAGCAATTAAGCAGTATTTCTTGGTTTATGCGTTGTTTAAATGAAGAAATTGCCCGCAAGGCCAATCGTGAAGATGAGTGCAAAGGTGCTTTTGGGAAGGCCGATTTAAATCGCAAGCGCTGTTAGATGAACAAGCCCTGCTCGCGTGTATGATGTATGTCGATTTAAATCCAATCAGAGCGGGTATTGCCGATTCTTTGCAATTCTCTGATTTTACATCGATTCAGGAGCGAATTAACTCGCTCAATTCACCCAATCGCCCATTAGCTATCTCAACGCTACAAACTGACTCCGCAACCAATGAAACTCATATTTACCACAAGTCTCTCGTCCAATTCGATGGCGCAGCACACCTGAATGAGCAAGCGGGCATTCCGTTTCATTTTGCCGATTATCTCGAACTGATTGATTAGACGGGTCGCGCCATCCGCCTTGATAAGAAAGGCTATATCGATAATCAACGGCCGAAACAACTCAATGAATTAGGCATTGCACCCGATGCGTGGCTCACGTCAGCCAAAGAGTTTCGTCGTCAATACAGTGGCATAAGTGGTCGATGGGATAGCATGTGCGCGTTTAAAAAGCAGCCCAACAGCGGTAAATGGTGTAAAGGTAATGCCTCAAGCCAAGCGTTACATCCTTAAGTTGCTCACGACTCAGCGTTTGGGATTATTTTTGTTTATCCGAAATGGAGATGATTTCGCGCAAAACATAGCACGCTTTTGTCCCCAAGTGAGCTAGTGGACCAGACTTGCCTAGTCTGGTTTGCGTACAAAAAAACAGCCATTTCGCATTCGTTTTTAGCTGACGTATGGCTGCTATTATTTGTATCTTATCTCACGGTCTAGTAGACCAAGATCTACTAATGTTACAATACCTCACTTTGAAATGATCTAAGTTAAAAGTCAGCTCATTTAATTGGCACAATCTTACTTCTGTTAAGCTCTGTGACCTTTTCTTTTAGGTTCGAATTCTCAAACTCTAATTCCTCAATTCTTGCTAAAGATTGTACTAACTTATCATTGAGGTGATGCTGTGCTGCAGCAAAGTTAGCTAGTTGTTCTCTTACCGCTTCGTACTTCTCTTTGTAGTTTTGCTTAATACGTTTCTGTTCATTGAGTTTAAGGCGTACATTCTGTATCTCTGGTTGTACTCTTTCACCTTTGCCTGCCGCAATTTCAGTTTTGACCTGCTTAACTTTTTCAACAAATTCAGGGTAGTAATAACCACTACCATTGCCTAGATTCGCTTCTTCTTCAACAGCTCTCACACTTAGCTTTCGTGTAGCTGGAATGCGCTTGGGTTTCCCCTGTGAAATACGATCTAGTGCTGCCTCTAACATCAATAATGTATTTTCGCTTTTACTCATAATTCAGTTACCTTTAATTCCGGTTCAAAAGGTATAAAAGGCATATCAAAGTCTTTCATGACGTTTTCTGCTGCTCTGATTTGAGTAATGAAGTGACTACGTTCGCTTACAGATATATCTTCACCAAATTCCATGTAAGTAACTAAGCTTAGGTGCTTTTTCTGCCACCACAAGGCCTGATCTTTGTCGATGATGCTCCCATGACCAGCACAATCAACACAGAATTGGGGCATTACAATGCCATCCATATCACAATCGTAACCGTTTTTACAGTAACTATGCGCTGTACCGTGAAGTGTTAGTGTACCTTTCAGTACTGCTCGATATATGGTGTCCCATGTGCTGTATATGTGTGGAATATCTCCTCTCATTTTTACAATGGCTTTGCCATGAGACCCTGAAAGTGGCTCATTTGAATGCCATTGCTTAAAGATTTTGCTTGCTGTCATTTCCGCATTAACCGCATTCAGAGCTTGTTGTATCTCATTATCAACGGTTAAATTTCTCATGCTGGCTAATTGTCCTCCGTTGGAATACCACTCTGCCATTGCTAGATATAAATGCTTAAACTGCTGTTTTAAAGCTACTTTTGTGGCTAGCCTGTGTTTGGTAGCGTAAAATGCTAGCGAACGCCGAAGTTGGTGAGGAGCTAGAGGCCAAGGTTGACCAATGGTCACGATTTCTTTAATTTTAACTAGTGAACTAGGATTCGATTCAATACACTCTTGATAATCTTCTCTTGTTACCAAGAAATTGAATTTTATGCAGAAAATGCGTAATCTCAATCCCCATTTTTTGATCAGAACTGGTGGTATTGAACGAGCTTTTTGAATGCACCAGAGGGTATTTATATAACGACTGTCCGGATATTCTATTTGAGATCTCCATGTCCTTGTCAATGTTGATACTAGTTCGATTGCTTGTTTTGTAATTGGGGCCGTTATCCATGTTTCTCGCTTTTCACCTAGTTTAAAAGTACTTGACTGAAGCATATGGAAGTCACGTCCATCAACGTTGTCTATGTAGTAACTGTTAGGTGTAAGTTTATCTAGTTCAGATTCGCGCATACCTGAAAATCCACCACAAATAATGAAGCATGCGGTAATTAATTGTCCAATATAAGCACGAAACTCAATACCACTATTAATTTGTATGCCATTTATTTGATTAGACAGTGGGGAAATAATTTCTTTAGTCCGTAAAGGTTGATAGTAGGCAATGATATTTGCATATTTCTGGCTATTAATTATATTGCCGTTAGCGTCAGTCCAGGTAAATCTAGCTCCATATTTTATTTTTTCATCTATAATCTTTTTGCCATTCAGATAGTTAGTTTGCAGTAGGTTCTCTGTGTTACTAATTATATCTTTATGTGGTAGTGCGTTTTGGATTAACTCAATAGCTTTTCCATAGATAGCATTACTTAATTGTTCAGGGATGGCCAGTGTTTGCTGAAGCTCTCTATTGCTCAAACTCTTAGATAAAGCGATTACAGATAGTTTTTCGCTAAAGCCTAATGGATATTTTAGCCAAGGTTCAAGTCTTATTACGTTATTTAATGCAATGAATAAGTTTTGCAAATTTCTTTGACTTGAGTTTTTTGTTAATAAAAATGATTTAAATGCTTCAAATGACCTTTTATTTGATAAGTGGCTGATTGATTTTTGTTTTGCTATTTTTAGATATGTATAAACTGTTTTTAGTCGTGAAATATTACTCACTACAGTTGAGAACTTAGGTGCCGGACCTCTCCTACTTTTATGGAAAAGCAAACCATACGCTATGAGCTTAAACTCAATTTGTAATTCAAGTTCGTTATCCAATCCTTTAAAATTAAAACTATTTTTCCCGTTATGGTTTCTATCATATGGGGTTAGATCCCATTCGCTGTCACTAAAACGCGCAGTGACCTTTCCCGTTTTATCACGACAAATAACAATATTATTGAGTTTATCCCATTTTTTTTGATGGAAAAGTTCAATTAAATCAATGTTCTCAAATTTGTATTTTTCTGGGAAATCATCGGGATATAGATTTTGATTATGCATTTTCCTACTCCGTAACCGACCACATCGGTATAGTTGGTATCATTGGTAGGATAATGTTAGTATCCTGCCATAGAGGATGTAGCCCATTGTCATCAATTAATTTTTCCGCTTTTTTTAGAATATCTTTTTTTATTTTTGGCAGAATATTTTCTCGAATGAATGAGATTACACTTTCAAAATTTTGACGATAATGGTGGATATCCAGATGTTGGTATATTGATTCCTCAATACAGGTTTTAAATGAGAGTAAACACCAAATATCACTGACTGATTGGACGATAACTTGATGTGGGCAACCAAAGCATTTTAAAAGTTCTGCACATGCTAGTTTCTCGCCATCTTTTAATGACATCAGCTGTTTTGCTTTTCGATTATAGGTGTCAGACTTTTCGCTAAAAGGATTCGTGCAACTTCCACCATTTGGAGTTCGTGATAGCATAGGGTAGTTAGCTTTAAATTCTTCTTCAATCGTCAGCACTTCTATCCTTAGTGCTAGTTGAGCTGATTTAACGCTTTGCTTAGTTTGTACCTGCTCTTGCCTGATAGACAGTACATCTTGCATCATTCCATTATTACTGTGCGTATTGCCCTTTGAGTAATGTTTACTACGGGTTATAGGGCTATTACCAAGAGTTATATTATTAGCCAGCTCACCTTGATGCACTGCGGTTAGTTGAGCTCCGGTTTCGCGAAAACGACTCACTACTGGTCGCAGTTTTCTGCCTGTTTGGTCGATAAAAACAAAATGCTTTTCCAACCATATACCGTTGAAGGCTTGAAGTGTGTTAGGTTTGATGGGTGTCAAGGTATTATTGGAAATAGTTTGAAACAATAATGCATCATCGGAACTATCTAATACCTTTGAAACCTCCAGTAATTTATCAAATAAAGTTAAACTGTATTTTGGTATATCAAGATAGTCATGTTCTCCCATTTCAACATGAACTATTTTGAAGCTTCGACGCTTAAATGCCGGCATTTGGTACCACTGTTTACTTATCGACACTGAATTGTTTTTGGGACGTTTGAGCTTAAAAAGTGTACTGGTATTCGAGTAGGTGTAGTAGCTAAGCAAAAACAGAGCAGAGCACATCATTTTAGTTATTGTCGCTTTAAGTATGTATTCATGGCCTTGCCAGATAAAGATCGCAGTACACTGATTTTTGTGAGCATCCATGTACTTTTTTGGGTTTTCAAGAAACTGATCAGCCGTTTGATTAAATAATTTACGCAAAAACGGTAACATTTGCTTTAAATCGCTTCGACTATAAGCTTCAAAAGGTTCGTTATCTCCTCTTCTTATTGTCGGTATGGCTATCAACCAATCGCTAGGGTAATCAAGATAGTCGTTAAATATCTTCCCCATTTTAGTGATTATTTGCGAATATGAGGTTGCTTTTAATAAACCCAACCTTACCCTCTCAAATTGGTATGCCATATACGCTTCAAGCGACTGTTTTGAAAATGCTTCTATTTCTCTTGTGTCACACCATTTAAGGAACGACATTAGCTTGATGTACGAAAGACTAAGTGTGGCATGGGAGCAACCTTCTTTCATTTTTTCTTCAAATCGCTCTTTGAACTGAAAAATTATTTCATATCGATGCGCATATTCAACGGTGTTTCCTTGTTGAATATACTTGGTGTTTGGGCATCCTTTATAGAGCATACGATTGAAGTCACATCTTGGTGTATAGTCATCATTCATATGGAAGAGCAGATTGCCATCCCAACTATTTAAATAGTTGTTATTACTCATTATCAACTCCCAAAGCCTCATGCATGATGGTATCTAGTATGCCAAATTTCATCTTAAAAACTTCTTTTCGCTGGAGGTATCGTAAGTATTTCCAAGTGGTGCTTTCATCTTTGTGCCCCATCCATCCCATAAGTAGTTCCAACGACTCGATTGTGCCTAACTTAGCATTAAGCAAATCACTTAAACGGTAGGTAGCATAAGTTGCTCTTAAATCGTGAAATCGATGTTTGAAGTCTCTGTCTTGTTGTTGAATCAATGCCCTTAATTCAATCCATCTGGACTCTATTGATTCTCTCGTCATTGGGTTGCCTTGTTGGCTGATGAACAAGGGTTCGTGGCGTTGACATCGTTCGAGCACCGCTATTAGGTCATGGTGAAGTGATAACTTACCATCAGTAAGTTGATTTATTTTGTAATACAACTTATCTAAGCGATTAAGTCTGCGCTCAGAAATTTGATACACACGCAGTGCTTCTAGTAAATAAATAGAGATTTCAATACGTCGCCTTTTGCCGTATTTGGTCTGAACGCCTGTATTTTTAGGGCATAAAGTCAATTCAAAACGATGCTGACTTTCAGAGATTGCCGTCGCCGTTTTTAACGCATCTAAAGTCAATGTACTGACTTCTTCAATACGCAAACCACTATCTAGAGAGAGAAGAAGTTGCAGTCTTAATTCTTCGGATACTTTTGGGAGAAATGTAATTAATAATTCGATTGAGTCTCGACTCAGTGGTGAAAGGGGGCGAATATTCTTTGAGTAGTTGTCTTTGGGGACATTTATTCTTAGATCACTAGTTTGAACTGTAAATGTTGGCCTAATATGAGCCAGCATTCCTTGATTTTGTATCTGAATAAACTCTAGTTTGAACGGCGCTTCCTGTTCATTCTGAACTTTTAAATATCTTTCGTGTATGGTCCACAGATAAAAGTTCTTAACGTGGTTCATGTATGCGTTTGCAGTGCTATGTGCCAACTCCCCAAGCTTGATTGATTTAAGCAAGTAAGAGCGAAATTGATAGGTGGGCTTAAGCCTTTTTATGGGAGGAAAGTAATTCCAATCTAATTTTTCATCCTCTAGAAATTGATAGTATTTGAGTAATGCTCGGCTACATGGACTGAGATCTTTCGCTTTCTTTATAGCTTTAAGATAAAAAAGATAGCTGTTGGGTTCGTGAAGAAAAATGCCGTGATGAGAAAAGAGGGTTGGTACGGGGCCGATATTATCATTAGAAGGTTGACAGCTGTAAGTACCGCCATCACTACGCATTAATTCTGTGCTCTTATAAACATCACTTGAGAGTATTATTTGTGCCATTAATCCACCTAGAAAGTAACACCACCTTCACTGATTATATAAAAGTGTAGGTGGTGTAGATTGTTTTTCCAGATTTCTGAACGTGTGTAAGTTAAGTTTCTACACTAACCCTTCATAGTAACGAATTCTTCGGCGCCCGTTGGGTGGATAGCAACAACCGCATCGAAATCAGCCTTAGTTGCGCCCATTTTCATAGCGACGCCGAAACCTTGGAGGATTTCGTCCATACCAAAACCAATACCATGAATACCGACGACTTTTTCGTCCTTGCCTGCGCAGACTAACTTCATCTTACAGGCTTGGCGATGGGCAGTTACGGCGGTGTACATTGAGGTAAACGTCGAGGTATACACTTTAACGTTATCATCGCCGTATTGGGTACGGGCTTCTGGTTCGGTCAAGCCCATAGTACCGATTGGTGGATGGCTGAACACGACGGTTGGGATCAGCTTGTAATCCATTTTGGCATCTGTCATGCCGTTAAATAAACGCTCGGATAACAAACGGCCCGCTTTAACCGCAACAGGGGTGAGCTCTACGCCGCCCGCCATAATGTCACCGACACAGTAAATCCCTTTGTGAGTGGTATTTTGTTGCTCGTCAGTGATGACATAGCCTTTGCTATCTACTTGCACTTCGGTGTTTTCTAAGCCGATATTGCCCGTCGCAGGTGAACGGCCAATTGCCCAAATCAAGCAATCGACTGTAATGCTTTCACCATTTTCTAAGCTCAGTGTCAGGCTGTCATCGGCATTTTTAACCACTGCCTTGGGCACGCTATGGGTGTGCAGTGTTGGACCTTCGGTCGCCATGGCCTCAACGAGGGCGTCGACTAAGATGGGGTCAAAGTTACGCAGCGGCGCATGTTTACGTACTAATAAGTGAGTTTCACTGCCTAGAGCGTGTAACACGCCAGCGACTTCGACGGCGATATAGCCTGCACCTACAACGGCAACGCGCTTAGGTTGCTCGCGTAGGGCGAAGAAACCATCGGAGTCGATACCGTATTCAGCACCAGGAATGTTCGGAATAGTCGGCGCGCCGCCAGTGGCGATAAGGATGTTATCGGCGGTGTAATGTTCGCCGTCCACTTCAATAGTGTTGCCATCGACAAAACGGCCGTAGCCATTTAACAGGGTCACTTTGTTGTTGGCAAAACCACGGCCGTAGGCATCATGAATGCGGCCAATGTAGGCTTCGCGGTTCTCGACCAAGGTATTCCAATCGAATTTATTAACAGTGACGTCGAAACCATAATCTTTGGCGTAAAGGTTCATCGCTTCGGCAACATGGGCGCCATACCACATGACTTTTTTCGGCACACAGCCTACGTTTACACAGGTGCCACCTACGTGTTTGGCTTCGATGAGTAGAACCTTAGCGCCACGCATTGCTGCTCGGTTTGCTGAGGCGATACCGCCGCTGCCTGCGCCTAGGCAGATATAGTCAAAATGTTGAGCCATGAGTTTCTCCGTCTTACTTCAAGGATGAGATGCTTTACAGCAGAAGGTCATTGTAGGGGTGTTTGCGATAACAGACCAGCCCATTGCATGACTAACGCATGAGACCGTACTTTAACTGAAAAAGATCCCGAACTTTACACTTACCCGAACTGGGCACTAGCTGTTCATCGGGTCGCCGTCTAGCGGCGATATTGGCAATTAGAGTGGTCGTTTTGAGCGGGACCTTCTGCGCCACATTTCAAACATTGCCATTCCTTTTGGCGGGCGCTGAGTTCGTCGGCTTGATGCGTAGCGGCATTATCTTGTTTGCCGCCGAGTTGCGCTTCTAACTGATCCATACGTTTATCGAGCCAGCGACAGTTGGGATCATTTGCTACGTGTTCACGGCTGGCAAGTTGTTGCTTGCGGCTGAGTTTTTTACTCTTAGCGGCTTTGGTCGATTGCGTGGCTTTAGTTGATTTAGTGGTTTTGGATGGCTCGGTTGGCGTGAGAGTGGGAGCCGAATACTCGAAACTGCTTTGCTCTTGGTTAGGCAGATTAATCGGTTTGCCCTCACTGTCGAGCAAGGTGCCTAGGGGCAAAGGCGCGGTTTGTGTCGATTGCGATAAGGACTCCAGACTCGGTTCAGATTCAGGCTCAAGTTCAAGTAATTGCCGTGCGTCAGCCGAGTATATGACTGGGAGAAAAAGCAGAAGTAAGGCAATAACGGCGGTGCGGATGAGATAAAAGTGCTGGGCTAACATTCCCTGTTCCTCGGCAAAATCGATATGAATGGTGAGTCGTTCCGTCGACGTTTTGAGTGTAGTTAGTGAGCGTTATTTTGCCAAATGGAGCGGGATAAATTGACAGAGGAAGGTTGTAATACGGCGCTACAAAACACTGAGCTAAAAAACACGGCGCTAAGAATGGAGTTAAAACGTCATCGCAAAGTGGATGCCGGCATAGGTTTCATCTTGCGAGTTCATATCGCCATTCGCCATCGCTTCTTGCTCAATATCACCTTGGGCAATGCTGTAGCTGATGTGACCATCGATACTAATGTAGGATGACAGCTGATAACTGGCTTCGAGGCCAAATTGCAAGTTATTGCGGCCATCGTGTTCTTCTGTGCGGTATTTAAAATCAAACCCTTGAGTGATGTATGGCGTGAGGCTGAGCTGATCTGTGACATGCCAATAACTGTGTAAACTCACTTCAACAAAGTAACCCGCAGCCTCGGTGGAATAGACATAACTTGCCGATGGTACTAGCCAAGGTTCAGCTGTGTAAGCGAGTTCGGCAAATAGCTCGTTATCGTGGCAACGGCTATTGCTGTAGCCTTCAATGCGTTGATATCCCACATTAGCCTCTAGGTTTTCGGCCACGTCGAACCCATATTCAAGGCCGATATTCCACTCAGTGTAGGCTTGGCTATCGCCGCGGCCAACTAAAGCGTAGGCGGTGATATTGTCTTGCTGGACTGCGGTATTCAGCCAATAGATGCCGCCATCTTGCAGATTATTACGACCCTGTGAGACGTATTGACTGTCCCAACCTAAATCCAGTGTCACAGCCATTGCTTGGCTATTCTGGCTGGGCAATCCTGCGCTTGAAATGCTCTCGATGCTTTCTAGGCTCTCATTGGCGAATGCGTTGTCACTCAAGCCGTTGATGCCTAAAGTGCAGAGGATGCTCGCCATCAGTTTTACTGAGTGTGTTGCCATATTTTTGCTGATTTAGGTAGAAATGCGTTTGTTAGGGCGAGAATACCTTCTCCATAGATAAGTGTTAATGAGAATTGATTCGATTTGCGATCAGGCCGACAATAATGCTTAGGTACATTAAGCGTAAATGCTAAATGCGAACGAGTTCACTTTTTTTAAGCAGAAATCGCGTTAGCAAGGCGTTCGAAGGGGGCAATCGGTTTTCTCGCCTTGATAAATAGCCTGTTAGCCCTTATCTATAAGTGATACAGATTGTTGAGGAGTCAATATGAGCAACCCTTTGCTTAGCGGCGCAAAATTACCGCTTTTTTCACAGATTAAACCGGAACATATTCAAGTTGCCGTTGAGCATGCCATTGCTCAGTGCCGCACAAAGATTGATGAAGTGCTGCAGAATCAAGGTCCTTACACTTGGGACAACTTGGTCGCGCCACTAGAACAGGTTGACGATGAACTGAGCCAAATTTGGTCGCCCGTTTCTCACATGAATTCAGTGACCAGCACCGATGAATGGCGCGCTGCTCATGATGCTTGTTTGCCGCTATTGTCGGAATACGGCACCTATGTTGGTCAACACCAAGGTTTGTATCAAGCCTATAAAGCCCTGCGTACATCGAATGAATTTACACAGTTAAGCCAAGCCCAGCAAAGGGTGATTGAACACAGCCTGCGCGATTTTGAACTATCGGGTATTGGTTTAGATGACGCGCAAAAAGTGCGTTATGGCGAAATGGTAAAACGTCTTTCTGAACTCACCAGTGGCTTTTCGAATCAATTACTGGATGCGACTCAAGCTTGGACCAAGTTAATCACGGATGAAGCGGAACTTGCTGGCCTGCCAGAGTCTGCCAAAGCCGCCGCTAAGGCAATGGCCGATGCGCGTGAGTTAGACGGTTGGTTGTTTACCTTAGATTTCCCTTCTTATTTACCTGTCATGACTTACAGCGAAAACCGCAGTCTTCGGGAAGAGTGTTACCGCGCCTTCGTTACGCGCGCCTCGGATCAAGGCCCTAATGCTGGCGAGTTTGATAACAGCCCGCTGATGGACGAAATCCTAGCGCTGCGCCACGAACTGGCATTGTTACTCGGTTTTGACAGTTTTGCCGACAAATCCCTAGCGCCGAAAATGGCTGAAACGCCGGCGCAGGTGATGGCATTTTTAAATGAGTTAGCGCTGCGCTCAAAGGATCAAGCTAAGGCAGAAGTGGCCGAGCTGAGAGCTTTTGCTGAGACGGAATATGGCGTGAGCGAAATGGCATCTTGGGACTTAAGTTTCTATGCCGAGAAGTTGCAGCAGCATAAGTATGAGATTTCACAGGAAATCCTGCGTCCGTACTTCCCTGAAGATAAAGTGCTCTCGGGCTTGTTCTACACAGTATCGCGTTTGTTCGGCCTTAAAATCGTTGAGCAAAAAGACCTTGATCGTTGGCATAAAGACGTGCGTTTCTTCGATATTTTCGACGAAACTGACGAACACAGAGGCAGTTTTTACCTCGACTTATATGCCCGCACAGGTAAACGTGGCGGTGCTTGGATGGATGACTGCCGCGTGCGCCGTCAAACCGCCGATGGATTGCAAAAGCCAGTGGCCTATTTGACCTGTAACTTTAATGGACCGGTCGATGGCAAACCTGCGCTATTCACTCACGATGAAGTGACGACCCTGTTCCACGAATTTGGCCATGGTATCCACCACATGCTGACCAAAATCGATGTTGCAGGCGTGTCGGGTATCAATGGTGTGCCTTGGGATGCGGTCGAGTTACCGAGCCAATTTATGGAAAACTGGTGCTGGCAGGAAGAAGCCTTAGCCGAAATTTCAGGTCACTTCGAAACGGGCGAGCCATTACCTAAAGCCTTGTTAGATAAGATGCTGGCGGCGAAAAACTTCCAATCTGGCATGATGATGCTGCGCCAACTTGAGTTCTCGTTGTTCGATTTTAGAATGCACCACGAATACGACCCCGCTAAAGGCGCGCGCATTCAAGAAACCTTAGACGAAGTGCGTCGTCAGGTAGCCGTATTAACGCCGCCAGACTTTAACCGTTTCCAACATGGTTTTGCCCACATTTTTGCGGGCGGTTATGCTGCGGGTTATTACAGCTATAAATGGGCAGAAGTGCTGTCGGCGGATGCGTTTTCCCGCTTCGAAGAGGAAGGAATTTTCAACCCTGAAACGGGTCGTCGTTTCCTGCACAATATCCTCGAAATGGGTGGCTCAGCCGAACCTATGGACTTGTTCAAACAGTTTATGGGACGTGAGCCGAATATCGATGCCCTGTTAAGACATTCAGGCATTGCTGCATAAGCTAGATAAGCAATTGTTCGCCTTGATAAATCAGCCCATTATAACGGGCTGATTTTCTCTGAGCATTTAGTTTTGCTAAAGGATAAAAAGGCGTCATCTGACGCCTTTTTTGTGACATAGATCCCGCTTGCCCTGTGGTATGACCTCTGTTAGCCTGTGGCTCTTATTCCAAGGGCGACTCGTTATGAATCTGTATTTTCGTTTGTTTTGGTTGTTATTTTGGCGCACGCGTCACTGCCGTAAGATCGATTTTTTAGGGACAAGCCGTATCACGTATCGTGCTTTACCGAGTGATTGCGATATCAATTTCCATCTGACTAACTCCCGCTATCCCGCGTTTATGGATCTGGCGCGGACTTATATGTTGGCTGAGATGGGTCTGCTGAAACGTTTCTTAAAGTTGAAGTGGATGCCGATAGTTAACGCCGCCGAGTTTACCTATATTCGCGATATCAAGCCGCTAAAAACCTTTGAAATTGAAACCAAAGTCGTCGGTTGGGATGAGAAATATTTCTATATTGAACAACGCTTTGTGAGCGAACGTGGCCTGCATTGTATCGTGCATGTGCGCGGCGTGTTCGTGTGCAAAGGTAAGCAAGTGCCGCTAGATGTGTTAGTGAAAGAGGCGGGTTATACCGATGCTGCACCTGAGTTGCCGCCAGAAGTCGTGAAGTGGAAAGCGTTTTTGCAGTTGAAGAAAGAACGCAATATGTGATCTTGTTGAGGCATGACTTACCCCGCTAAGGTATGCCTCTTATTCCCGCCGTTTCCTCCATTTCAGCCAGCAACACCTCTTCTTGTACTAACATCCAAGCGCCACGCAATTGTGCCTGCTGCCAATAGCGTACGATTTCATCCAAATCCAACAGATTTAAGTGTTGAAAGCTATAACTTAAACAAGGGATTAGGGCGCAGTCGGCTAAGGTAAAACTGTCGCCACAAACCCAATGGTGTTGCGTGAGTTGCGTGTCTAAGCGTTGAAATTGTACCAGTAGTTGTTTCTCTAATTGTTTGATTTCGAACTCGTTACTGTCCTCGGTATGCTTCAACTTTTCTAATTGAAATAATGGGTTATTAATATCATTGTCTATGATGCGATCGAACAAACGCACCTGTAAGTTGCGTTGCGGTTCTTGGGGCAGCAGCTGGGTACTGTTATTAAAATGCCTATCTAAGTATTCAATAATAATGCTGGATTCGGGAACAAGCAGCTCATCGTTGGTTTTTAGCAGGGGAACTCTCGCCTGCGGATAGGTTTGGTGAAATTCCTTGCGTGAAAAAGGGTCGCGCAGATCTATGATTCTGGGATAGAAATTGGCCTGCTTTTCATAAAGTGCGATCAGCACCTTTTGTGAATAGCGAGATAAGGGGTGATAAAAAAGCTCCATAGGCACTAACTCCAAACCCTGAATTTTACTGACTTTACGCCTTAACTTTAGTCGTAATTAAGGTGCTTGCTGTAAGAGTTTTTCTAAAAAATGCAGGGATAAACACAATTTTTAGCGGCAAAGCCAAATGATCCATCAAGGATAAAAATCGGTATTATTAACGACATATTAAAAGTGTCGGGATTTAATCATTTTAAAGGTAATAATATGAGCCAGTTAGAGCGTTTTTCATCTATTTATGCCAGAGCCAGTGAGCGCAAAGGCGGGGCTGCGGGACTCGAAGCCTTGTTGTCTGGTTGCCTGTCCGATGATGAAATTCGCCAGTATCGTGATGCTGAATTATTGTCAGCGATGAGCCGTCAGGTGTTTCAAAGTGGTTTTGTATGGCGGGTGGTTGTTAATAAATGGCCTGAATATGAGAAGTCATTCTTCGGGTTTGAACCGCATAAAGTGTTGATGTTATCCCCTGAACAAATTCAAGCGCGGGCGAGTGATGCTACGCTGATCCGCCATCTAAAAAAGACCCAAGCCATTTATGACAACGCCTTAATGATCCACGATATTGCTCGCGAACATGGCAGCTTGGCGCAGCTGATCGCCGCTTGGCCGACGCAGGATATTATCGGTTTGTGGGCACTGTTAAAGAAACGCGGTACCCGACTGGGCG
The DNA here is from genome assembly GCF_900456975.1 of Shewanella baltica. Lineage (NCBI taxonomy): Bacteria > Pseudomonadati > Pseudomonadota > Gammaproteobacteria > Alteromonadales > Shewanellaceae > Shewanella > Shewanella baltica. The sequence goes on along the minus strand of NZ_UGYM01000002.1, from coordinate 4,699,238 downwards.
GCAACACAGGTCCTTATTTTCTGCGCGGCATTGGCAAAGATACCTTTTTGTTAACCGATGATGTGCAAGGTTATTTTAAAGCACACAAGTTAGTCGATGCGGGTTTTACGTCGCAGACGGCGCTTAAACAAGTCCAAGCTGTATTTAATCAGTGGCAACAGGAATCGGGTCGTTGCTTAGCTGATATCAGCCGCATATTGGCTTGTAGCGTGGGGGATAACCGAATTTAGGATGTTTAGATTTAGTATTTTTAAGCGCGACATAAAAAAGACCAGCCGCGTGGGCTGGTCAAGGCTCTATTCATCAAGCCTCTGGAGTGCCGCAGGGAAGCAGCGGATGCGCGGGTAACGCGACGAACTACACTTAGAAACTTTTGCTGATACCCACGACAAATCTGTCATCGAAGATTTCAGTCTGAGTGCCATAGACCTTATGGTCGGTATCGACTGTGCTGCCGTGGTAACGGACATCAAAATTCAACCCGTAGAATACTTTGCTTAGACCTAAGTTCCAGTGTCCCCAACCTTCGGCACCTTCACCGCTCAAGTCTTGATAACCGACAGAGCCTGAGATTTTTACGCCATTATCGAAGTTGTAGCTTGGGTGCAAGGCGTAGTTCACGCCGTGCCAGCCATCGACACCAAACCAGTCATCGACTGTGGGTGTGACTTCTAATTGTAAATTGGCGCGGCCAAACTGTTTGCCCACTTTGAGCCAGAGTTCTGTGTAGTTTGAATAGGATGCACCTGGGTAGAGGTATGAAAACAGCATCACATCATAGGTAAATCCTGAGTCGCCAAATTCACCGGCTTTGCCGATAAAAGGCGCGGTAACGATCTCTAAATTAGGATCGGCAAACTTAATGTTGGAGCTAAATACCCCAGCATACCAACCTTCATTGTGATTCCAGCTTAAGGTGCCTTGCACTACGGGGATATCGCCGTCTAAGGTTTCAGATTCACCGCGGAACACATAATCGGAGGCAAAGTTAACATTGGCATTAATCGTACCGCCAAAGAGCTGGTTGTCATCGGCCGCTTGAGCAGTCATAGCAAGGGAAAGTAACGCCCCACTGAGCAGAAATTTAGTGCGAGTCTTCATAATCATCATCTCAAAATTATTTCAAATTATTGGGAGTTGTTAGCGCACCATTATCGTAAAAATAACTTGTGAATAGCCGTGATGCTTGGAATGAACCAATCACGAAAATATGTGAATGAATATGAACAAATGCGTTTTTAAGCGAGGAATTTTTAGCTTTGTAAGCAATATTCGTCATTAAAGAAGTGTTAATTGTGGGAGTCTGAGTTTCATTTAATGGGGTATTAAACTGGATTTCGGGTTTGCTCCGCCTATGGCTAACCACTAAAATAACCCGCTCAGTATAATTTGAGACGGTTACTTTTATTGTTGTGGGTTTGACTCAAACCATTGGCGCCGTATTTCGGCCATATGTCTGAGGTAACAAACTGCACATTAATCCGCTAAATGATGCTTTTTACGCGCAGGCAGTCTGAAGCCAATTCCTTGCTTACTCTCTTTCGGTATTGTCAGTCTTGATAGGTCGTTTTTAGCGACTTGATGCTGAGAGTGGCCTGAGTAAAAACAACAGTGCTGCGTTTTCGTCTCTATGTACAAATTATTGCAACAAGTGGCGGTTAAGCTAACGCTATTGAGCTGTGGGCCTTGGCCTATGGCAAGTTTAGAATATGAACAGATTTGCAACATATTCAATATGGAGTAGGCTTATTGGGTGTTTTACGGCATATCCCTCTAACAATGTTACCCAAAGTTAACAGGCTTTTTAAATCGAATAACAATTCGATGAATATAGTAATGCCGAATGAGTGAAAATTTTCATTAGTTTACAATTTAGTTTCGTTATCTTCCTTGTTGATTCATATAGGCTATGAGATAAATAACGGATTTGATTTTAGTTACAATTACGGCTCGTGTCAGCGCAATAAGTGTACTGGTATGTGGGCAGTTAATATTTGAAGGAGTTCTCATGCGGCAGACAATTAAACTTGCCTCAGTTATAAGCGTGGCGTTATGGATGGCAGCTTGCAGCCCTCAAGAAGAGAAAGCTCAGGCGGGCGCTGGCCCACGTAGTATGGAAGTGGGAATCCTTAATGTTGTTGCCCAGCCACAAGTGATTCAGGTGGAGTTACCAGGACGCAGTAAAGCTTTCCTCGAGGCCGAAGTTCGTCCACAGGTGAGCGGTATTATCACTAAGCGTAGTTTTGTTGAAGGTGGCAATGTGAAACAGGGTGAATCCTTGTATCAAATTGACTCTGCAACTTATAAAGCCGCGTTAGTGAGTGCCAATGCCGATTTAGCCAGAGCCAATGCGGGTTTAGCCTCAGCAAAAGCTAAGGCTGCACGTTATCAGCAACTGGTGAAAACCAATGCCATCAGTAAGCAAGAATTTGATGAAGCTGAAGCGGCATATAAAGAAGCATTAGCGAATGTCACCGTGGCAGAAGCTGCGATTAACACAGCTAAAATCAACCTGCAATACACTGAAGTATTAGCGCCTATCTCTGGTCGTATCGGTAAATCGAGTGTGACTGCGGGTGCGTTAGTGACAGCGAACCAAAGCCAAACGCTGGCGACGATTCAACAACTTGATCCTATCAATGTGGATATCGCGCAATCGAGTGCGCAGTTGTTACGTCTTAAAGCTAAGTTGCAGCAAGGTAAGCTACAAGCTTCAGAAAATGCTGATGTGCAGTTGTTGCTCGAAGATGGCACTCAATACAGCCATCTCGGTAAGTTGCAGTTCGCCGAAGTGAGTGTGGATGAAAACACTGGATCTGTGATTCTGCGCGCCGAGTTCCCGAACCCTGAAGGTATCTTGTTACCTGGTATGTATGTTCGCGCCATGTTGAATGCGGGTACTGATCCACAGGCTATCTTGGTTCCACAAAAAGCCATCACGCGTAACTCTAAGGGTCAAGCAGTGGCTATGGTTGTAAATGACCAAGGTGTCGTTGAATCGAAAACTGTAACGACCGCTGAAGTGATTAACAACCAATGGCGAGTCACTTCTGGTTTAGCTGTGGGCGATAAGTTAATTGTGGAAGGATTACAGAAAATTCGTCCAGGCGCTCCAGTAACCACCAAAGTTATTTCTGAAACGCAAGCACAATAGGGCATAGCTATGGCACGTTTTTTTATTGATCGCCCCATCTTTGCGTGGGTGATCGCCTTGATTATCATGCTGGCGGGGATCCTCTCGATCCGCTCGCTGCCAGTGTCTCAATATCCTAACATTGCACCACCTACCGTGGTGATCAGTGCTAACTATCCTGGCGCTTCCGCTAAGATCGTTGAAGATTCTGTAACTCAGGTAATTGAGCAACGTATGACGGGTATCGATAACCTCCGTTATATCTCCTCAACCAGTGACAGTTTTGGTAATGCGTCTATTACCTTAACCTTCAACGCCGAAGCCGATCCGGATATTGCACAGGTTCAAGTTCAGAACAAGTTACAGGGCGCTATGACCCTGTTACCGCAAGAAGTGCAGTCGCAAGGGGTTAACGTTAACAAGTCGAGTTCAGGCTTCTTAATGGTATTAGGCTTCGTATCGACCGACGGTTCGTTAGATAAAAGCGATATTGCCGACTACGTGGGTGCGAACATTCAAGATCCTATGAGCCGTGTTCCGGGCGTAGGTGAAATTCGGCTGTTCGGTGCCCAATATGCGATGCGTATATGGCTAGATCCGTTGAAGCTGACTCAATACAGCTTAACCAGCTTAGATGTTGTTGCGGCGATTCGTTCTCAAAACGCTCAAGTCTCCGCTGGACAGTTAGGTGGCGCGCCATCTGTGGCTGGCCAAGAGCTGAACGCGACGGTATCGGCTCAAAGCCGCTTACAAACGGCGGAAGAGTTTCGCAAGATTATCCTTAAATCGGATATTTCAGGCGCAAATGTCTTCCTCGGTGATGTGGCGCGAGTTGAGTTAGGTTCTGAAAGTTATGCCGTGGTATCACTGTATAATGGTCAACCTGCAACAGGGTTAGCAATTAAGCTAGCAACGGGGGCTAACGCGCTGGATACCGCATCAGCGGTTCGTGAAAAAATTGCTGAAATGAAGCCTTTCTTCCCGCAGGGGTTAGAAGTCGTTTATCCATACGATACAACACCTTTCGTAGAGCAATCTATCGAAGGTGTGGTGTATACCTTGCTTGAAGCTATCGTACTTGTGTTCGTTATCATGTACCTCTTCCTGCAAAACTTCCGTGCAACCTTGATCCCGACCATTGCGGTACCTGTGGTATTGCTGGGTACCTTTGCGATTCTATCGATGGCGGGCTTCTCGATTAACACCCTAACCATGTTCGCTATGGTGCTCGCCATCGGTTTGCTGGTGGACGATGCGATTGTGGTGGTGGAAAACGTCGAGCGGGTGATGTCCGAAGAGGGCTTAAGTCCACTCGAAGCGACGCGTAAGTCGATGGACCAAATTACCGGTGCCTTAGTCGGTATTGGTCTGACCCTATCCGCTGTGTTTGTACCTATGGCATTTATGTCAGGTTCAACGGGTGTGATCTACCGTCAGTTCTCGATCACTATCGTCTCTGCGATGGCGCTGTCTGTACTGGTGGCGTTGATTTTAACGCCAGCACTGTGTGCGACTATGCTCAAGCCAGTCAAGAAGGGCCATGGTCACATAGAAACAGGCTTCTTCGGTTGGTTTAACCGTACTTTCGACAAGCTGACTAATCGTTATGAATCGAGCGTGGCTGGTATCATCAAGCGCAGCTTCAGAGTCATGACGATTTACGTTGTGCTGGTTATTGCAGTGGGTTGGATCTTCATCCGTATGCCTACCGCCTTCTTGCCAGACGAAGACCAAGGTATTTTGTTTACCCAAGCTATTTTGCCGACTAACTCAACCCAAGAAAGCACCCTAAAAGTATTGGAGAAAGTTTCTGATCACTTTATGGCTGAAGAAGGCGTGAGATCGGTATTTAGCGTGGCGGGCTTCAGTTTTGCTGGTCAAGGGCAAAACATGGGTATCGCCTTCGTTGGCTTGAAGGATTGGTCTGAGCGTGAAGCGCCTGGCATGGACGTGAAGTCTATTGCGGGTCGTGCCATGGGTGTGTTCGGCCAGATGAAAGATGCCTTAGTCTTCGCCTTCGTGCCTCCTGCGGTTATCGAGTTGGGTACGGCGAACGGTTTCGACATGTACTTGCAGGATAAGAACGGCCAAGGTCACGAGAAGTTAGTGGCGGCACGTAACCAACTGCTGGGCATGGCGGCACAGAATCCAAATCTGGTGGGCGTGCGTCCTAACGGTCAAGAAGATGCGCCGATTTATCAATTACATGTAGATCACGCTAAGTTAAGCGCGTTAGGCATTGAAATCACTAATGTGAACAGTGTGCTTGCCACTGCTTGGGGTGGTTCTTATGTGAATGACTTTATTGACCGCGGCCGCGTGAAAAAAGTGTATGTGCAAGGTGATGCCCAGTATCGTATGCAGCCAGGAGACTTAGACTCTTGGTACGTGCGTAACAACAAGGGTGACATGGTGCCATTCTCTGCCTTTGCGACGGGTACATGGGAATTCGGTTCACCACGTCTAGAGCGCTTTAACGGCTTACCGTCGATGAACATTCAGGGTGCTACGGCTCCTGGGTTCAGTACCGGTGCGGCGATGGAAATTATGGAAGACCTTGCTAAGCAGCTTCCTCCTGGCTTTGGTGTTGAGTGGAACGGCTTATCGTACGAAGAGCGTCTATCGGGTAACCAAGCGCCTGCGCTGTATGCCCTGTCGATCTTAGTGGTGTTCCTCGTACTTGCGGCACTCTATGAGAGCTGGTCGGTGCCGTTTGCTGTTGTGCTGGTGGTGCCACTCGGGATCATCGGTGCCTTAGTTGCAATGAACGGTCGCGGCTTGCCAAACGATGTGTTCTTCCAAGTGGGGCTGTTAACCACAGTGGGCTTGGCAACCAAGAATGCCATCTTGATTGTGGAATTCGCGAAAGAGTTCTACGAGAAAGGTTCAGGCTTAGTCGAGGCGACCTTGCATGCGGTACGTGTGCGTTTACGTCCTATTCTGATGACGTCTCTTGCCTTTGGTTTAGGTGTTGTGCCATTAGCCATTAGCTCGGGTGTGGGTTCTGGTAGCCAAAACGCCATCGGTACTGCGGTACTTGGCGGTATGATGAGCTCGACTTTCCTAGGTATCTTCTTCGTACCATTATTCTTCGTGATAGTGGAGCGTATCTTCAGTAAGCGTGAGAAGAAAGGTAAGGAAGAGAAGCCAAACTCAGCTGAATAAGCTCAGTCATTTCTAAACTAAAGCCCTGCAATTGCGGGGCTTTTTGTTATTTAATTTTGCGATTTAATGCTGTTAGTTATAAAGATGGATAGGCACTGTGCGCGAGTTCTGGCATATTGCGCTTAGGCCGTTAAGAGGACGAAACATGGATGATGCAGCATTGCAATTGCAAAAACTAGATGCACTACTTGCTAAGGGGAAGATGTACGTCATTTTAGTCTTTGGCGTATTTTTCTGGGGTATGTTGGTGTCCCTCATGGTCGCCTTAATCCATTATTTTATCTTGGGCGATCCATTCTGGGCGGAACTGCAAAGAGCGCTCTATATTTATCCCATTAGCGGCATTTTATTTGGTTGGTTTACGTGGGTGCAGATTCATCGTAAGCGAGATAAACTGCGCGCCCAATAGCATCAATAGTTCTGGTTAAGCTGAGTGTAGGGGTGACATGGTGTTTTCGTGGGGTAATCTTGCAACTAAGCAACTTATCGTGGGAATGATATGCTATACCATAGCGCTGGCGTTTTTGGCCTATGGTGTATATGCGTTTTACTTGCCGGCGCTTGCTGTGCCCGAGTTAACCCGCTGCGTCGGTGCTGCCGTGTTATTTGTCGGCATGGGGTTAACCCCGCAGTTATTTTTTATGTCAGTGAGCCAAATAGTGTCGCAAGCCAAGGACACGCCAGAAAAATCCACACTGCAGACCTATGTGTTTAATCTAGGTATGTTTTTGCTCATTTGCAGTATGTTGATGGAATGGTTATACGACTAAATCTACGGGTTTTAGTGGTTCAACCCGATAAAGCAAGGGTGTCGACTTCATCATCGACGCCCTTTTTATTGAGGTTAAGGCGTGTAGTAAGTCGCTGCGCCTGGCCCGACGGGCAGACCAAAGCCAAATACCCACAGGAAGAAGAATGCTGTCCAACCCACGAAAAACACCAGGGTGTACGGCAGCATAGTGGCGATCAGCGTGCCTATACCGAGGTTTTTCTGGTAACGACAGGCGACCGCTAATATCAAACCAAAGTAGCTCATCATAGGCGTGACTAAGTTAGTCACCGAGTCCCCAATACGGTATGCCGCTTGAATTGTTTCGGGCGCATAACCGACCAGCATCAGCATAGGCACGAAAATCGGGGCGGTAATGGCCCACTGTGCCGAGGCGCTGCCGAGCATTAAGTTGATAAAGCCGCAAAGCATAATAAAGAACAGGAACACAATAGGGCCAGTCAAGCCTATAGATTGCAGCCCATCGGCCCCTAACACTGCGAGTACCGCGCCTAAATTACTCCAGTTAAAGAAGGCGACAAACTGCGCGGCGAAGAAGACGAGGACGATATACATGCCCATAGTGCTCATGCTGTGGGACATGGCATTGATGACATCTTTATCATTTTTGATGCTGCCCACTATTTTGCCGTAAATAAAGCCCGGTATGGCAAAACAAATAAAGATGAAGGCGACTATACCCTTAAGGAAGGGCGAACCTGAGATAAGGCCAGTTTCTGGATGACGCAGCGGCGCACCTTCGGGGACGACTGAAAGCGCTAGGATAACGGCGAGCACTAACATAGATAACCCCGCCCATTTTAAGCCACGCTTTTCAATCTCACTAACGCTCTCCATCGATTGCAGTACGGTTTCATCCGCATCATCACCTTGGTATTTGCCTAACTTAGGCTCGACGATTTTCTCGGTAACAAAGGCGCCGAGGAAAGTGATCACAAAGGTGGAAACAAACATGAAGTACCAGTTCACTTCTGGGCCGACGTTGTACTCAGGATCTATCATGCGCGCCGCAGCTTCGGTAATGCCTGATAATAAGGGATCGACAGTACCCAGTAACAAGTTTGCGCTATAGCCTCCTGAAACCCCCGCAAAGGCGGCGGCTAAACCGGCCAGAGGATGGCGACCAAGGGAGTGGAAAATCATCGCCGCCATAGGGATTAACACCACATAGCCAAGCTCGGCGGCCGTGTTGGACATAATGCCGGCAAAGACTATGGTCACAGTAACCAATCGCTTTGAGGCGCCCATGACTAAGGCGCGCATAGCGGCGGATAATAAGCCGGAACGTTCTGCAATCCCGACGCCGAGTAGTGCGACGAGCACAGTGCCAAGCGGCGTAAAGCCAGTAAAGTTAGTCACCAGATGCGAGACTATCATCCGCAAGCCTTCGGCGTTCATTAGGCTTACCACATGGATTAAACCATCGGCACTGCGGCCGTGGGAACCAATAGGTCTTGGGTCAACAACGGTCAGGCCAAAGTAACCCGCGATACCTGAAATGACGACCACAGCGACACAGAACAGCGCGAATAGGGTGATTGGGTGGGGGAGAAGATTACCTAAGCGTTCAACAATATTGAGAAAACGCACAAACCAACCACTGGCGCTGATATCGCCATGTTGTGGATCTGGCTCCGAGGCCTTTTTTGGGGGGATATCGCCGGAATTGAAACTCATCGTTCTTCCTTTATGTCAACCTTTGCGCAGCGCACTATCTTTGACCCTAGAACAGACGCGAGGCATAGCCAACGGCCGACTGCGAATAAGGTGGCTGAGGGGATGACTCTGGCAGCAAGTATTCTGGGGGAAAGCTAAGGTAAAAGTTAAAAAATTAGCCGGAAAGTATGATTGTTAAGTTTTAATTGAAACTTAAATGTTGCGATTGGCTGTGTAGAAGTGATGAGGGCAAAATGGGGATAAAAAAATGGACTCTCGAGGAGTCCAGTATTCACGAGCAAAATTGGATGCTCTAATGTTGTGCCAATACACTATAGACCTTGTTTGCTGTATCGGAGCTGAATATCGTTAAATTTATATTTTAATTGCGCTTTTTAATGTGCCGGATCACAGTTTTCCGCCTAAAGAGGCGAGTTTTGCTGGTGGTTGAAGCTCCAGATAGCCACTTTCACCATTGCCAGCTCTGACCAGCGAATAATTTCATCGTCTTAACCTGTGCCATAGGTGAAATTTCCACTCATTTATGATTAGCTGTATCCTGTTAACAAGAATAAGAAACCTAAGGATGGAAGATGGAAAAATTGTTATTGGGATTAACGCTGATTTTTATCGTTACCTATCTTTGGTACGTCAGCCTAGTCAAAAAGCGCAATACTGCACTCGAGGCCCTGTCGGGTATCGATGTACAGCTAACCAAACGTGCCGATCTTGTGCCTAATATTCTAAAAATCGCCAAACGATTTATGGATCATGAAAAGTCGCTGCTCACTGAAATCACCGAATTACGCACTCAGCTCAGTCATAATTACAACAAGGCCGATCCGAGTGCCGTTAAAGAGCATTTAGTTCAGGCTGAGCGGTTGAACGATAAAATGGGTGCCTTAATGGTGAATGTGGAGAACTATCCCGAGCTCAAGTCCGACAACACTATGTTGCAGGCGATGCAGACCTATAACGAGGTCGAAGCGCATATCTCTGCAGCGAGACGTTTCTATAACTCGGCAGTGTCAGAGCTTAATACTGCGGTCGAAATCTTCCCCGGCTCGATTATCGCTTCTATGGCGAGCATTAAAGTGATGCCATTCTATGAGGTGAGCGAAGCGGCAAAAGCGCCCGTAGATGCGGCCGAATACTTGTAAGCTTAGCTGTGCAGGGGGAGTGTTCACCCTGCAATACTATGATATCAATATGAATATTTTCACCTTTATTTTAGGTAGCCCGATTCGGACTTATCGGGGTCATGTTGGTTTGTCTGCGGATTTGGATGAACTTCCTCAACTCGAAGCGTATTACGAAGAACACCTAGCCCCCATTAGTCGTAAATATGAAACTAAGCGCGTGGCCTGCCTTAAGGCGGCGCGCAAACGTTTATATTTGAGTTTGATGATAGTACTTGGGCTGACCTTGCTGACTGTGATTGGCTATTACCGCGGCGTTGCTTATTTTCCTCCTTTACCCTTGCTTGCTTTAGTTGGGTTGAGCTGGTGGAGCTTTGCGCCGACTCGAGATTTTAAACATCTGGTTCAACGGGATATTTATCCACTGATGTTTAAATATTTCGGAGATGATTTTGTTTATAGCCGCGAAATGCGCCTCGATATGAATAGACTCGTTGCGGCTAAGGTATTGCCGCAATACGATAAAGTCAGTTTCGGTGACTATATTCAAGGCCGCTATAAAGGCGTTGAGCTAACTGTAAATGAACTCACCTTGACCAAAAATGTGCAAGTCGAAGAGCTGGATGCCAGCACCAATAGGCGCAGAACCGTTACCCGCACCGAAACCCAGTTTAGTGGCTTAGTGGTTGAGCTGAGTAGCCATAAAGCGTTTATCGGCCACACTGTGGTGCTGAGGGATCGCGGTGGTTTAGCGAATTTATTGTCTGACAGCCATGCTGGACTGGTGCGAGTGAAACTTGAAGATCCGCAATTCGAAAAAGAGTTCGATGTGTTTTCAACGGATCAAGTTGAGTCTCGCTATTTGCTCAATACGGCATTTATGGAGCGCTTACAGGAACTTGCCAAGCATTTTGGTGGAAATATTCAATGCGCTTTCTTTCGCAACAAGTTGATTATGTTCCTGCCAAATCGCAGAACGCGTTTTCAAATGCAGTCCATTTTTAATGGTGCGACCTTTTCAGCAGAATTTAGTCAGATAAACCGAGAGATGAAGCAACTCTTTGCTATTATTGAAGTACTTAAACTTAATCAGCACACGGGACTTTGATGTTGCTCACTCGCTCGGTACCGACTCGTACACTGATGGCAGCGGCCTTTTTATCGCCTCGCAGCCTTGCCGTGTTGGGTCTGTGTTTATCGCTGATATCGAGTCTGATGATGAGTGTAAACGCGGAGGAGGCGAGCGTTAAAGCTAAGCCGCGTATCGTTGCCAGATATTCAGAGAGCGGCATAGTCAGCCGTGAAGGCTTAGAAAAACTCAAGATTTATCAATACCAACAAGCCAATGGTGTCACTGTATTTACCGACAAAGCCCCTGCCAATAACCCATATCAAATTCTGTTGTATGACTGTTTTGCCTGTCGCCCCGACTCGACTATAGATTGGAATGGTATCCGTTTATTTACCGCCAATTACGATGCCCTGATCACCCGTGCTGCCCATAAACATCAACTCGACCCCGCCTTGATCCGCGCCGTGATTCACGCAGAATCAGCCTTCAATGCGCGTGCATTGTCGCGTACTGGCGCTATGGGATTGATGCAATTAATGCCTGAAACGGCTAAAGAAATGGGTGTGGCAAACGCGTTTTTACCCGAAGAAAATATCTTAGGTGGCAGTAAGTATCTGGCGCAAATGCTAAAACAGTTTAACGGGGATGTGGCCTTGGCTTGCGCGGCCTACAATGCGGGGCCGACAACTGTGGTGCAGTACAATGGCATTCCGCCCTATCCTGAAACTCAAGCTTATGTTGAGCGTGTGAAAATTCTATTGAAGCGTTATCGCGAGCAGAAGGGCGCTTAGCTGTAGACTTTGTGAACTTAAATCAAGCGGCGAAAACCTGAGATCATCGCCGCCATTTGAGTAGAAGGTTATTCGCCGACTTCCCATTTTACTGTGATATTACCGTCCGCTTGTCCGAGCGTCTTACCTAAGTAATCCATTAATTCGGTTGCGATTTCATCTAACTGCCAAGGCGGATTGATGATCCATAACCCTGCCGCTGTCATGCCAAACTCATCCGAATCGGGTTTAATTGCTTGCTCGATTCTTAGCTGACGTTTAATGCCACTACTGGCGAGGCGCGATAACATGCCTTCGGTCTGAGCGCGATTCACCACTGGATACCAGAGCATAAACACGCCCGTAGCAAAACGTTTATGCGCTTTGATCAGGGTTTCGGCCACATCTTGATAGTCGGTTTTCATCTCGTAGCTAGGATCGACGAGCACCAGAGCGCGGCGCTCTAAGGGTGGCACTGCGGCGATAAGGCCTTTTAAGCCATCGCCTTTGATCACTTTTACTTGTCTGTCTTCGCAGAAATAATCGTCCAGTAACACATAATCAGTGCTGTGCAGCTCGTGCAGCACCATGCGATCTTTAGGCCCCAATTCCATGTCTATAATGGCAGGCGAACCTGGGTAGAAGTTGAGTTCGTCAGGATTTTCTTCATTAAAATGACGCACGGCGGCGACATAGTCCTGCAGCGACTGCGGCAGATCAGTTTTATCCCAAAGCTTAGCTACACCTTCGAGGTATTCACCGGTTTTTTGTGCAAATTCATCGCTTAAAGCATAACCACCTGCACCCGCATGGGTATCGATATACACGAGTGGTTTGTCTTTCTTGTGCATCAGCTGCAAGGTTTGAAGCAAGATGGCGTGTTTCAACACATCGGCATAATTGCCAGCGTGATAACCATGGCGGTAACTTAACATGGGGGATCCTAGTAATTTGCAAACAAAGCAAAGAGAGGCAAATGCCTGACGCCAATTATACCTGCGATGCTTGTAGGCGTAAATTTAATGCCTCAGTTGGCGCTCTTTTTATTGGCGAACCAGTGTGTGGGCGTTTGCATTTGAAAGGTTTTCAGCCATAGATTCGCGGGTGCGGGTTTACCGAATAGATAGCCTTGAAATTGTTCACATCCTAACGCCGTGAGTTGCAATAACTGGGCTTCGGTTTCGATACCTTCGGCAATGACGTTGAGTTTTAAGCTCTTGGCTAACAGGATGGCGGCGTTGACAATTTGGGTATGGCGTTCACTAATGCCCATTTGACTGACAAAGCAGCGGTCGATTTTTATCGTGTCGGCACTGATATCGATGAGTTGGCTTAATGACGCATGGCCAGTGCCAAAATCGTCAATGGCGATAGAAACTCCCATGCGAGCTAAGGTGTTTAGGCGTCGGCCCGTTTCTTTATGGGTTGAAAATACTGAGGTTTCAGTGATTTCAATCTCTAATAATGGGATGAGTTCGGGGTGATTCATATAGGTTTGGATCAACACCTTAAAGAAGCGATCCGACAAAATATCCTGCCCAGATAAGTTGAAGGCTATCCTGACCAGAGGCACATTTTTCGGCCAAGAACGGATCAGTTGTAGTAATTGCCTGAAGACTTTTATCGCAAAAATCGCCTGTAATTGGGATGACTCTATGATGGGGATAAACGTGTTCGGCATAATCATAGTGCCGTCTTCATCGAACATTCTTGCCAGCGCTTCAAAGCTAATAATGTGGCCATCGGCCCTTACTTTAGGCTGTAGCCACATTTCCAGACGATTGTGTTTCAATGCGTCGCGAATTTTAGCTTTCTGCGATGAGGCTTCGAGAAGATTATTAATCAAACCAATGTAATACACCATGACTGGGCTAGCTTGGGTGGTTTGCTTAATGGCAATTAAACATTGCTCTGCGGCTTGCTGCGGTGAGGCTTTATTACCCGAACTGCAACCGACTCGGCACTCGAGATGATATTCAATTTGTTGTTCATGTTTGAGCTGCAGGTTCGTTGGAATACGCTCGCGTAATTGCTGCGCGAGGTTTTCGGGGGAGATCAGCGGCAGGCTGGTAAACTCAAGCGCAAACGAGGCTCCCCTAAACCGGTATATTTTTGCGTGATGACCAAAGCGATTTTTGAGTTCGGTCGCAAAGGCTTTTAAGATGGCATCCCCGACGCTGATACCGAAGGCGGCATTGATTTGACTCAGATTATCAATTTTGACTAAGGCGACTGTCATATCCAAATGGATCGTACTTGGGGCTGGGTTATACCAGTGATTCTCGTTGGGTAATCCGGTCACTAAATCATAGAAATGTGTGCTGATATGGTGCTTTTTAAGTCGGCTTAGTTCAATCGCATGGTTTGCCTGTTCTGTGACATCGTGGCAGTGAAACAACAAAGTGTCATGGTGCTCTAATGAGGCTTTCTGCAGCAGATATTTAGTGCCGTTGTTGTTCTTTAGATGGGTCGGAAACGCGGCCGCCAGTAAGTTTGTGCTGGTATCTTCGGTAAGTTCAAAAATGTCACATAGGCGAGTGCGGTTTAGTGTGACCTCTCCGGCGATTTCTTTGGCCGCATTATTCAGGTTGAGAATCACGCCGTCCTCATTACAGAAGAAGGAAGCGGTACCATTATTTTCAAAGATTTCAGCATATTGATCTAAGGTACGTTGCAGAGCATTTTGATGCTGGATCATTTGCTGCGCATGGACTTTCTGGGTTTTTAGCAGGCGCATCGCCGACAAGGGAATACAGATATTAAAAAAGACAAACAGCAAGCCATTCAGATAAGCGTGGGTCGCAGGCAGACTGATATCAATATCAATAATCGGGGGAATATTTTGGTTACGCAGCAGCAGTAAAAAAGGCAATACATTAAAAAACATCATGATAACGGCTACTTTTCTGCCAAATAGAAAAAGCGCCATTAGGGGCAAGGTATATAAGAAGGTAATCCCTGACTGGGATAAGTTAAAGTCTGGGACAAACAAGAGTATAGAAATGCAGGCGGCAATGACCATAGCCAACAGACTGATTGAGCTGGCGAGTAAATATTTGCGGGTAAACCATAAAGTTAAGAAGAGTACGGTTAAAAAACTGACCGTAATGCTGATAATAAAAGCGAGGTTTAACTGATATGCAATTAAAGAGCTATGCAGCACTATGCTAGCGGTCAACATCGCGCCACTGAGCAGAATGATCCGCAATAAGCTGGTTTTTAATATTGTTCTATCAGGATTTAAAAAGTCTCGATCCCTAATAAACAAAAAACCTTTCAGCCATTGAAGCAAAAAGAGTCCTTATCCCATACGGAAGTCACGCAGGTTGACTGGGGATATAACATATAACATAAATCACTTAATTGTTATACAAATAGATTACTATCTTTATAAATCAGTGGATTACAGTGTGATGCTTGTTTGAATCTTTAAGGGTGCACTGCGACAAATTGACTAAGATAGTGATGAGTTTGCTGATGTGATTTGCTGACTGGCATATTCATAAACCAGATTTTTAGGCATAATGGCCATCATTTTCGTTGGTTAGAAGACAGCCTGTGACCCCGATTTTTTTCAATCAGCAATACCCAACACTTGTGGATATTTGTGCACGTTGGCAACTCGTCTACGATGCGAATGCGACCTTCGAATTGCGTTTTGAATCAGATACTTTATCACTGCATAAACGCGATGAGCCTAAGCTTGATGGCATAGTGGTGGACTTTGTGACTGGCGCCGTCGCCCATAGACGTAAGTTCGGTGGTGGTCGCGGCCAATCCATCGCTAAAGCCGTGGGATTAAAGCAAGGGGTAATGCCAAGTGTGGTTGATGGCACTGCGGGTTTAGGACGCGATGCCTTCGTGCTAGCAAGCCTTGGTTGCACTGTAACTATGGTTGAACGTCATCCTGTGGTTGCGGCATTGCTTGAAGATGGTCTGCGCCGCGCCTATCAAGATGCTGAAATCGGTGTCTGGATGCGTGAGCGGATGCGCCTG
This sequence comes from Shewanella baltica, assembly GCF_900456975.1. Taxonomy (NCBI): domain Bacteria; kingdom Pseudomonadati; phylum Pseudomonadota; class Gammaproteobacteria; order Alteromonadales; family Shewanellaceae; genus Shewanella; species Shewanella baltica. The sequence continues at coordinate 4,683,517 of NZ_UGYM01000002.1, read as the reverse complement.
TTCCATGGTTCGAGCCTAGAAGCCCTTTCGAAATTGGCACAAGAGGTAGATGTGGTGTACCTCGACCCTATGTATCCCCACCGCGATAAATCGGCCCTTGTTAAAAAGGAAATGCGTGTATTCCAATCCTTAGTTGGTGCCGATTTAGACGCCGATGGTCTACTCGCTCCTGCTTTAGCCTTAGCAACTAAACGTGTCGTTGTTAAGCGCCCAGACTACGCCGAGGATTTGGACGGGGTTAAGCCAAATACGGTTATCGAAACTAAGAAAAACCGTTTCGATGTCTACGTAAAAGCCGCGATGAAATAGGGTTTATATCTATTTACATGATTGCTCAGACAAACAAGCAAGGCACTCATTAAATATGATGACTAGGTCGACAAGTTTGTCCGCTGGATCTTCCATTTCACGGTGCAGCTTAACGTAAGAAAAACTGCACTGGCACAACAAGTTCTAACGTCTCGTTTGGCATTGCATCGGGTATGGCAGGTAAGGGCTGGGCTCGCTCCAACATTTTTAGTGCTTCTGCATCTAATGTTTGATAGCCCGAACTTTGCTCAATTCGACTCGCGCTGACTCTGCCTTGGCGATCTAACACAAAATACAACATGACTGTGCCTTGCTGACGTCGATTACGTGCCGTGCGCGGATATTCCTTATGTTGTTCCAACCAGGCTAATAAAGTCGCAGTGTAGTCTTGGGTATCGCCAAGCAAACCTCCTCCAGTCATGTTATTGCCGCTGGCCGCCTTATTCTGTTCTGCGGAATTAGCTTCACCACTTTGACCTACTTCGTTGGCAGACGCTGCAGACGCTGCTGACGCTGTCGGCGATGGGGTTTCGGTTGGGCTGCTATGCTGCTCATTCACCTCGGACTGAGTTGTTAGCTCATCTTGAGGCGTTGGCGCTATGGGTTTAGGTTTGGTACTTAGTGTGGGAGTTACTTTCTTTGTTATGGGTGGCAGTCGTGCTGGTTTATCGAGTTGCTCTTTAATGGGCTCAGACTTTTGCTCAGCTACTGGCGCCGTCGTTTGTGGCAGAGCACTCGCTGCGCTACCTGCTGGCCCTAAGGAAATTTCAATCCCTCCGTTGCCAACCGCTTTAGCCTGACCCGAGGGCGTTATTACTGCTGGTGACCAAAACACTGCAGCCGTTAAGGCGATGTGCAAAAAAGTCGCTAACAGTAAAGCTATACAGCATTGCACTATGTTCGGCGCGAACTCTTGGTCTGTCATTTGGCCCCCAGCTCAGTTAATAAACGCAGCTTTTTAACGCCTACGCTATACAAGGCTTGGGTAAAATGTACGAGCTGGTTTCCCGATAACTCACCATCAACTTTCAGCGTGACTTGGGTTTCTGGCTCGGCGGACAGCAGCATATCGATGCGTGCTAACAGTTCTGCTTCCGTAATCGGTTCATTATCGAGTGCGAGCTTGTTTTCACGGCTTATTAGGATGAGCACTGCATCCGGTTCATCTACGCCATCACTTTGCGAGACCGGTGGAGTGACATCAAACGGCGCTGTCACTGAAAGGCTACCTGCGATCATAAAAAAGATTAACAGCAAGAACACCACATTAATCAGCGGCAAAATACGTTCTTCGGTTTGGTCTGGTCGACGTTCAGGAAAATGCATTAGTGGCTGTTCTCCATATTATTGCCTTCCGCTTTCGTCGCAGGTGCGGGTTGCCAATTGGAGTCTTCTACCAGTGTTAGCGGCGTAATCCCTGCGGCATTAAGTGCATCCAATACCTGTACTAACCTTTGTACTGGAGTATCCGCCTGCGGCTGTAGGCTCACTATCTGGCTTGCAGGCTGGCGCCCTTGTGCTTTTTGCTGTAATGCTTCCAGTGTGATCGTTTCGCCGTTTAGTTGCAGTTGGTCTGCGCTAATTTGTACTAAAAATGGCGCTTGCTCAGCGGGAGCGGGGCTACCTGCCGTGCTGGTATCGAGCGCCACAGTGCGCCAGTCTAGAAAACTGGAAGACAGCATAAAAAACACCAATAGGATAAACACCACATCAATGAGTGGCGTTAAGCTAATCACAGCTTTACGTTTTGAAGGATGAGCCGTGAGTCTTGGTCGTTGACTAAATGGCGCTTGCATGGAGTGCCTGTTTGTTATTGGCTGTGAGTGGTGTAACCACAGTGCTTGGTGCTTGATAAGTGCTGGCCGCCGATAACTCTGGGGTAAACAGTTGCGTCACTAAGTTATCCATTTCATGTGCGAGGTGATCGACGCGCCGCTCCAGATAGTTCAGCAATGCCACCACTGGGATAGCGACACACAAACCGACCGCTGTGGTGAGCAAGGCTTCCCAGATCCCGCCCGATAGAATCGCCGGATTCACTTTATTACCCGCCGCTTGGAGTTGTTGAAAGGCGGCGATCATACCCATTACCGTGCCCAGTAATCCCAGTAGTGGTGATAATGAACCTATGACCTCTAGTGGGCGCAATCCGCGTCTTAACTGAAATAGCGCATTACAGCCATAACGCAGTACTTCTTCGCGGACTAAAGATTCAGGCAGTTGGCGTGTGATGCCACGAATTGCTTGTGCCATTGCCTGTGCTGTGGGATTGCGGCTTACTGCAGCAAGCTGTAATGCTTCTTCCTGCTTGCCTTGTTGCCATAGCGCTAATGCCTGCCTTGCGGGTTTACGTTGCCACAGACCTGCTCGCTGAAACTGAATAAGTTTTATCAGCACAATCGTCATCGCAACCAATGACATCAGCACCAATATCACCACTACTGTGCCGCCCGTCTCTAGCAGCGCGAGGGCATCGTTCCACCAAGTCGATGTTGCTAACACATCTGTAGCGGAAGCTTCCTCCGTTGGCTGTTGCACACTCGAAACTACCGTTTCAGGTACTGAAGACAATTGCTCAATGGCATGAGTCTCAGTGTTGATCGGTAACGTGGCTTGGCTGTTATCGGCGCTGGTATTTTCCTGCGCCCAACTGGCGAGTGGCACAGCAAGTAATACCAATGAGAGTAAAACGGCTTTCAATATCATCAATTTTATCAACCTTTAACTTGATTCATTTTATGGTTAACTCGCCCTGTATCTGGGTAAGTGAAGGAGAATAATTTACCCGCAGGACGTAACCAGCGAGGTCGCCAAGCTAAGGTTAAAGCAACGGCAAGTGCAGCCACGCCAATCATTGTTATCCAGAGCAGACTGCCAAAGCTGGCACCGTCGCGCACCAGCGATAGTGCTAAAGATATGCTTAGCATCAAGATACCTAGGCTGCGTAGGAGCAACACCTCCCTTTGAGTGGGTAGCGCCTTATCGAAAACAACGCGCCAATGCCGTACTTGGCTCAGGGCGAACAAAGCAAAGCTGAGGTAGGCCGTGCTAAATATGGCGACTAACAGCAGGTCTTTAGGCATTAATCCTCTCCTTTTAACATCTAACTCTCACGGATGACTGATAGTTTCCGCGCTGCGTAAATGGCCATCACTGCACTAGTAACAAGCACTAAGTCTAGGGTCGCAACGGGCCAATAGGTATGGGTGAATAGGGTCTTAAGCAGATGGTCGCCTGTGGTTATCCAGTTCAGTCCCACAGCTGCGATAGCAATCAGAGCAATCGCCCAGCATTGTTCTGCCCAAGCCTTTCGGTAACCATGCTGTTTGTTCAAAAACACTCTGATCAACGCATGAAGTAAGCAAGCTAACCAGACACCAAAGAAGGCATATACCTCTAAATCGCGGCTGGAGATACCTGCTAATTGTTCTCTATTATTGAGCAAGCGATTGACCACTAAAAAAGCCCCGGTCGCAGAAATAATGCCAGTGATCGCAGCGATGTTATGTGCATTCATAAAAGACACATTGAAGCCAGTGCTGCCTTGCTTTTGGTTACGTGCCTGAGCCCAATGCAGTAGGCCAGTGGCGATTAACGCGCAAGCACCCAGCCCTGCGATAAAATAAAGCCAGCGCAGTGGCCAGTGTTTAAATTTGATGTAATGCATACCAGCAATAAAGTTAAATACATTGGTCGTCGAGGATGAGTTGAAATGTGCTAGTTCCTCTCCAGTGGCGGTAGAAAATCTCCTATTATCAATATTCTGAGATACGCTGTTATCGCCATTTAGCCTGAGTGCGACGACACCACCTGCATCTCCAGGATTGCTAACCCGAATCATATAGACAGCCCCTTGACCTAGTTCGTTTTCGGTCGCCGCAATCATAGGATCAATTGCGACAACATTGGCGGGTTGGCCTATTGCTTGTGGTCTAACGCGCCCCTGTGATTCGGCGATAAAACGGCTCCGAGCTGGACTATTGCGTGAGCCTTCTCTGGCATCGGTAATTTCGTCTTCATTTTCACTGCTAACATCTTGCTCACGTTTGCGTGAAGCTTCTCTTACTTTGGATTTGGGTCGTTCCTGCGTCACGGATGGTGGGTTGAGCTGTGCGAAAACGGCATCGGGCGCCTTGGGGAAATAGATCAAGTGCGCAATCATTAGCCCAGACAAGGTGATGACGATAGTGAAAGGCAGCAGCACAACGCCTGTGAGGTTATGAATATCGAGATTGGCTCTGCCAAAGCCACGAAGCAGCCTAAGGGTAAAGAAATCGGCAAATATTCTACGGTGTATGACTATGCCGGAAATTAACAGGCAAAGCATACCCATGCTCGCAATACCAACCAGTAGGGCGCCAATGTTGTTTTGGCGTAAGGTTAAATTGTGATGGAAGGGGTAAATAAAGTTACTCGCTCCTCGGGTGTTTGGAGCCGGAAGCGGTTCGAGCGTGATCGGGTGGAAACTATTTCGCTGTGCTATGTGTGACTTTGCAGAATCATAAGCCAATGTCAAAAAAGGTCTGCGCTCAGCGGGTAGCACTATAGTCCAAGCTTTTGCCCCCTCAGCTCGCTCTGCCAGTAAAGGTATAATCTCGCGGTCTACCGATAATGGCCTTGCTGTATCCATGTGGATTCGAGTGTGTGGCATCATCCAGCGATCGATTTCTTTATCGAATACTGACAGCGTGCCGGTCCAGAAAATGGCGAACAGCAAGCCGCTTAACATTAATCCTGCCCAAGTGTGCAGGAGACTCATCCGAGTACGGAATCCATCTTTCATACTAATGCTCCAATTATCCAAGCCATGAAGATGGAGAGGCCAGTCAGGCTGCTTACATTCAGCCAAGTTCGCAGGACGCCGTTACGGGAAAATGCCCACAATAGAATGAGCACTAAGTAGATAAACCCGAGCATACTGGTGACGACCACGGCATCCGTCCATGGCATGCCCATGTGGTAAAGCAGAGCTCCTGTTGTATTAACAAATTGGCCACTGGATAAATAGCACAATAAACAGATGGCGATTGAGTGTGCCACCATCCCAGTGGTGAACAGCCATTTGCCAACGGCGCTTTGATTGCCGCGCTTCGATTGATGGGACAATCGTGAGTCTTTTTCGAGCATGATATGTAGGCCCATATTCAGAATTGCGTCTTAACGCTAACGAAATAGCTACGTCCGCGCTCTGAATAGCGGTAGGCCCCAGTATCGTTATTCACTTTAAATCGTGTAGCGTCGGTGATGTTGTCTATCCCGACGTTGAAGCTAATATAGCGGTTCAGCGAATAGTTCAGACCTGCGTCCAGCGTGATCAAATCCTTGTCACTCTTATCGACCGTGTTGCGTTCGAAGCTGACTCGGGTAATTTCGCCCTCATAATTACCTCTCAGGAATGCCGAGAGTGCCTCTGTAGGTTGGTAGTCGAGCGTAATTGAGCCGTTATGATTTGGGATACCGACGAGTGAATTTCCGTCTAGCAATGCCAAGGTGTCACCGAAAGGGCGTGGACCCGCGGGGGTATTGATGATCACGTTGTCTGCGTCAATTCGTGAATCGGTATAGGTGTAACTCGCTTTGAGCGCCAAGGTATCAGTTATGTCCCAGTGACCTTCAAGTTCGACACCGCGGATCTGTGCTCCCTTGGCATTTAGCCAAGTGGCCCAAGCTGGGCAGTCTTTGGTGCCAACGTCACCTGAAATGCAATAGGCTGGAATATATCCACCGTTACCATCGTCGAAATAGAAGGTGTTGGTGTTAAGGATTTTGTTGGAAAAGTCATTGAAAAATAGCGTTGCGCCGATATTTAGCGTGTCATCTTTAGTGTAAAGCGCGCCGATTTCATAATTCGTGCTTTGTTCTGGCTCTAAGTCCGGATTACCAACAATGACAAACTGACTCGTACTGCCGCCGCGTTGAGAGCCTGTGGTGTTATCAATCTGGTCAATCTTCGGGCTCTTGTAGCCAGTGGCTATGCCCCCTTTGAAAGTCCAGTGATCGTTATGATTGAAAACAAGATATGCTCTAGGTGAGACATGATGACCAAAGAATTCGTTATCCGTTAGTCGCGCACCAAGGGTGAGATAAAGTTTCTCTGTGAGCAGTTCCCATTCGTCTTCTGCAAAAATACTGATATCGCTGACAGAGCGGGTACCAAAGCTTCGGGGAGTACCATTACCTAAATCACCGTTAGTCAGTTTGTCGTTAGTCCATTGACCACCGAAAGTCAGAGTATGGCTATCTACACCTGTGATGAAGCGCGCATCGCCGACTTTGTTTGTTGATCCTGTAGTGAAATCAGCTGCAGCAGGATAAGTCAGTCTTTCATAATCTTCTTCATAGTATTTCAGTTCTAGTTCGCCAAGATCGAACAAGGCATTGTAGGCAATGCTCCATGCATCTCGGGTCCATTCGCGGTCAATACTTCCTCTGGCGGTGGTGAGTAGAACTCCACCAGGATTGCCAATGTAGCGCTGACTCGCCTTTGAGTAGTCGAGGATAAACTCGTGGTCGCGATTAGGCGTGATCCGCAGCTTACCGCCTAGGGTTCGCTTAGTGGATTCCTGATATCCACCGTAATATTTGTCTTCGTCCTGTACGGCTTGATTTCCCCAAATGGAAGCACCAAGCAGATCTTTAACCAGTGGCCCCGAAATATAGATATCCTGTTGGTTTTGATTCCCCATAGCGCTGCTGTCTGGCACGCGCAAACTATAGCCCGCGCTGGCACTCCAATGTTCGGGTGTTTTTTTGGTAATGATATTGATGATGCCGCCCATTGCATCGCTACCGTAGAGAGAACTCATAGGTCCACGAACCACTTCGACGCGCTCAATCGACGCAACGGGAGGGATAAAATTGCTATCGAGATCTTCGTTGTTCAATCCTCGCGGATTTCCCGTGTCCGAGCGTACCCGCTTGCCGTCAACGAGCACTAACGTATAACCCTTCTCCATGCCGCGTATGGATATTCCGCTCTGTGCGCCAGAGCCAATCACATTGACACCGGGAATTTCCCGCGCGATATCTTGCAGTGAATTAAATTTGCGTTGCTCTAGATCCTTGCCTGAAAGCACACTAATGCTCGCTGGCGCATTTTTGATATCCTGTTCATAACCCGCAGCGCTGATAACCGTTATGGGTGCCAACACTATTGCGGCGGTCGCCTTGCCGAGAATATATTGCCCCTCAAGGCGCGATGTGACCTGTAAACCCGTCCCCGCCAGTATCTTTTGCAAGCCTGCTTCAATCGAGTATTGTCCCTCTAGCCCTAAGCTGGTTTTACCCCGAGTGAGTGCTGAAGATATCGACAGATCAATATTCGCGGCTAGAGCAAAGCTGTTGAGTACAGCATCGAGCGTGCCCGCCTTAATCTGATAATGTTGTAGCTTGTTGATTTGTCTAGCATCAACATCGACAGTTTGAGCCAGTGATGGCTGTGGTGCTGTAATGCTTAAGATGACGGTGAAACTCAGGCCCATAAGGGACAAGTAGTTAGCGCGGTATTTTTTGGGTCGCGAACGGCCAAATTCAACGGAATGCATAGAGAGTCCCAAGGGGGAAAGTTAATAGGTTCTATCTACTATTCCGAACGAGATCGCAAAACCCGTAAAAATTTTTGAAAATAATTTTCAGCGTTAAGGTTTTAGCGGGCTGGGATCACTTTGACCCAGTAAGCGGTGCGATATTGCAGTTCTACTGACAGGCTGCTTGCAAGGCTTTGTAGGGCAAGGTCGGTATCTTGCAGAGAAAATACGCCGCTGATGGTCAAATTGGCCACGGCACTATCGTATAGCGTGAAGCCGGGTCGATAGCGGCCGATCTCCTCGATAAAATCCGCTACCCGCATCCCTTCTGCCACTAGCTTGCCATGACGCCAACTTATCGCTGCGTTTTGTAGCGGTTTAGGAGGCGCAATCATTGTCTTATCAAATCGAGTTTGTTGGCCTGCATCCACTCGTTGTGGCTTACCACCACTGGCAGCATAAGCTTCTACTGCGCCGTCGATTACGGCTACACGGGCATAGTATTCGTATTGGCGGATGCAGAACTCAGTACCTAACGCGATTAGTTGGCCAAAGTGAGTGGTGACTAAGAATTGGCGACGGGGAGATTCATGACCCGTTTTGATCAAGATCTCTCCTTGATGGAGTTGTATTTGCCGTTTCTCGGCGGAGAAATCCACATCCACTGCAGTATCTATGTTTAGTGTTAAGCGGGTGCCATCTTCAAGAGTAAAGGTGCGAGTTTCGTTTGCGCCGGTGCGGTATTGAGCCTGCAGACTCCGGCCAAGTCGAGTCTGTGACGCGCCAAGCCAAGTCGCGGTGACGCCAATCCCTGCCAGCGCTAAAACATTGAGGAAACGCCGACGTGATACGACGGACTGGCTAACTTTTTCAAGCACTTGGATGCCTGTACCCTTAGGTAAGGAGGCGAACTTGCCAGTGATCTGGCACATGCGTTGCCATGCTTGTTCGTGAAGTGAGCTTTGGTCACGCCATTGTTGGCAGTTAATACTATCCTGCTCGGTAGCGTCATCCGCCAACAGACGTGCCATCCAGCCAGCAGCAGCTTCAATGGCATCGCAGTTGTTTTCCTGCCCGATATTCTCGGCCCCGGATTGATTGGCAGGCATGACTAATAGGATTCCAGCGCGAGGCAGCAGGCCGCTAAGCCTCGCGCAACGTACTTTTCTACCGATGAAACAGAAACTGATAGTTGCTTAGCAATGTCGGCATAGCTTAAACCCTCTATCTGGCGCAGTAACAGCGTCAAGCGCACATTATCCGGCAAGTTATCGAGCATAACGGCAATTTCAGCGAGTGTTTCAATGATGACATGATGGATTTCTGGCCCAGGAATGAATGTTTCTGGCATCAAGCTCAAACTTTCTAGGTAGGCTTCTTCAATCTTCTGCCGACGATAAGCGTCAATCATCAATCCTTTGGCAATGCGGGTTAAAAAACGCCGCGATTCGCCTGAAGGCGGTAAATTTCCGGTTTTTAACAAACGTAGAAATGTATCTTGGGCTAGGTCGGCCGCTGTTTCTGAACAACCCACGCGTGAGTATAGCCAGCCGCGTAGCCAAAACTGGTTATCTCTATATAGGTTATTGATAGGAGAAGAAATATTGACCGACGTCATACGGTATAGGCAAGAATATTAATAATGCTGTAATGATATTGATTATCATTTGATAGGTCAAGTTTTGTGTCATTACGCCCATGAGATTACCTGCTTATGCATAGCGATAATCATGGTGGAAATAAGCTGTAATCCTGTTTTATGCGACTTTCGAGCAAAAGGATTCGCCTATCTTTTTGTGTTTTTGACTGGCTCAACTAAACTTGAGCCTTATCTCTATAGGACTACCGATTATCTTTTTGAAAAATATGGTGATTCATTAATGATATAAAAACATCTTGTTAGGTTTAGCTTGCTGGTGGTTTGACTTAGTTTCTAAGTGAATAAAAAGAAAGTTGGAATATTTTAGGAGAAATTGATGAGTAAGTTTCTGCTGTTCCTGATTTTAACTATGAGTGCCTTTGTTGCGGCTGCAAACCAAGATGTTCTTATCGGTAGCGGAGAATGGTCTCCGTATGCTGGCGCTAAATTGAAAGGATTAGGTTTTTTAAACGATGTGGTCACAATCGCTTTTGAGCAGGAAGGAATTACCGCAAAATTCGAGTTCAAACCTTGGGCTCGTATTGAAGTCGAAACCGGTAATGGGTATTTTCTCGCGTCACCCGGTTGGTCCATTCAAGAAGATCGTAAAGCCCAATATCTGTTCAGTAAGAAACCGATAATCGTTTCTCGCAGCGTATTTATTGAACGAGTTGATAGTCAGTTTGACTGGAAGATTATGAGTGATCTTAAACAATTTACTATCGGGAGCAACCGAGCCGATTACTATGTTAACGCATTGACTGAGATAGGAGTTAAAGTTCAAGAGTTAAACGAATACCCACAGGGAATCAAGATGCTACTTGCTAAACGTTTTGACGCGTTCATTGTAAATGAAGCCGTGGGGCTGAAACTGATACGCGATTTATCTGCTGAAGAACAAGCTAAAATTCAAATACACCCTTTAGCGTATGATGAAAATTTCTCCTTCCTCATGTTTTCTAAAAATTACCCTAATGTCGAAGCTCTTGTCGAAAAGTATGATTCTGGCTTTGAAAAAATACAGAAATCAGGGCTATATCAAACAATGGTTCAAGATTTATATAAAGGTAAATATGATTGATTAGATTTTATTGCGCGGCAAAAAAGTGGAATATTTTTACGATCAAAATGTTTTTCACCCTCAAGTCATTGTCTAAACGTGTGACTTAACTAACCATCATAGCTTTGCAGCGGCGGGCTATGGTGGTTAACATGTCGGCTGGCATAGCTCATGTCGATATTTCAGCTTTATGGGCTATTTTCTTTTTGATACCCACTTATGACTTTTATATGAAACTCATTCCTCTGCTAAAACAACCGCGTATTCACTGACTATTCTAATGTGAAACTTCTCATAACATCATGTCTTATATTTATTATTTTGTTTATAAAGAGGATTTACAATGCAGAACAAGCATTGGTCAAAAGTTCAGTTATTGCATGAGGTGGTCACCAATCCCAATATCATAGTCAAAGGCCAACATAGCTATTACAGTGATTGCTGGGATGCTGGCTTTGAGGGATCCGCAGTGAGATATCTTCATGGTGATGAAGTGAGCCGTGAGTGGGAGCCTAAGTGGCCTATCGATAAACTTTATATCGGGAACTATGTGTGTATCGCCGCCGAAGTTGTAATCTTAATGGGCGGAAATCATACGCATAGAGCGGATTGGTTTTGTTTATATCCCTTTATGGATTTCATCGAGGAGGCCTATGTAGGCAAAGGCGATACTCATATTGGTGATGGGGCTTGGTTAGGCATGAGATGTATGTTGATGCCTGGGGTGACGATAGGTGAAGGTGCGGTTGTTGCCGCAAATAGTGTCGTCACTCAAAATATCGAACCCTACAGTATTGTGGCGGGATCACCTGCGAAATTAATCAAGTATCGGTTTGATAAAGACGTCATTACTGAGTTACTGGCGTTAAAAATCTACGATTGGCCTGCCGAAAAGTTTGAAAGCTTAAAGCGGTATTTGTGTTCGGCGGATATTGACGCGCTCAGCAAAGCGATCACTCGCTATGATCAATCCATACATCAAAGCAAATAACCGTTAGTCCCAAAGTGAAAGGTCGCGCTCAGTCGAGGCCTTTCACTTATTCTGCCTTAAATCTGCTTTTTGGCGTTTTGGCTAGTTCCAGCAGTTCTTCGATGATCACCCGTAGCTTGGGTTGGAGGTAAGGGGTTTTAAGCCAAATCAGGTGGATAGGCGTGTCGTCACTGGCGAGTTCGTCCAGTACCGAGATGAGTTCACCGGTTTTAAGATAGTCCTCAACCAACCATATCGGCACTTGCGCTAAACCCACTCCCGCCAGTGTGGCCGCTAAAATGGCTTCGCAATCAGCGATTTCGTGGCGTACTGGAATGTCATAGGCCTCGATGATCCCATCCTCATTTTTAAGTAACCAGCGATGTTGCTGCCCGAGCGGCCAGCCAACAATGCATTGGTGCTGGCTGAGATCTGCTTTGTCTTGTGGCGTGCCAAGTCGAGCAAAATAGGCAGGAGATGCGCAGATCACTCGGCGTTGTTCCCCTAATCTACGGGCGACTAAATCCACAGTGTCGCCGAGTTGTCCGACACGCACTGCCAAATCAATGCCGTCACTGAATAAGTCGGTCGTTCTATCGTTGAAGGTGATAGATAACTCGAGCTTGGGATATTTTTGCGATAGTGATAATAGGGTTGGCAGTATATATCGCCGCCCAAACGTGACGGGTAAATCCACTCGCACTCGACCTGAGGGAATTTGCTGTTCGCTGCCGAGTCGGCTTTGTGCATTGTCTAGGATTGCCATAGCATTTTGGCAGTCTTTGAGGTACGAATCGCCATCATTGGTTAAGCTCACACGCCTTGTGGTGCGGTGTAAAAGTTTAGTGCCTAAGCGGGTTTCTAATCGCACTATGCTTTTACTGAGCGCCGAACCTGTCATGCCTAACGCCTGCGCCGCTAAGGTATAACTGCCGAGCTGTGCAACTGTGACGAAATGGCGTATCTCAACAAATTGATTATTTATCACAGTAATTAATTCCTTGAAGGACTTAGTGATGGTCATTTTAGTGACTTAATCATGGCAAGTGAATCGCGTAAGCTACTACCACAGTATGAAAATGAGCGTTAATAACTGGTCAATGGCTAATTTATGATTGATAAGTAACGTTTTCTATACCATGAATTTTTTATTCCTATTGAGTGAGCTAACTATGAAATCGTCGAATAATCTGCAAGGTAAAGTGGCTTTTGTACAAGGTGGTAGCCGTGGTATCGGTGCTGCCATCGTTAAGCGTTTAGCGAGTGACGGCGCCGCGGTTGCCTTTACCTATGTGTCTTCTGAGGCGCAGTCACAATTGCTGGTGGATGAAGTTATATCGCAGGGTGGTCAAGCCGTTGCCATTAAGGCTGACAGTACTGATCCAGAAGCGATCCGTCGTGCCATCCGCGAGACCAAAGCGCTTTTCGGAGGTTTGGACATAGTCGTCAATAATGCGGGCACGTTGATTTGGGATAGCATCGAGAACCTGACGTTAGAAGACTGGGAACGAACTGTTAACACTAATGTGCGCAGTGTGTTTGTGGCCAGTCAAGAAGCTGCGCTGCACATGAATGATGGCGGCCGCATCATCAATATCGGTAGCACCAACGCTGAGCGTATTCCGTTTGTAGGTGGTGCGATTTACGGCATGAGTAAATCTGCCTTAGTCGGTTTGGCCAAAGGATTAGCGCGGGATTTAGGCCCACGTGCCATTACGGTGAACAATATTCAGCCAGGACCTGTGGATACCGATATGAACCCTGATAACGGTGATTCATCTGAGCCCGTTAAGGCGATGGGTGCTCTGGGTCGTTATGGTAAAGCCGAAGAGATTGCCAGTTTTGTCGCCTTTATCGCGGGTCCAGAAGCGGGCTACATCACTGGTGCGAGTTTGATGATTGATGGTGGGTTTTCAGCATAAGCTTTGTCTGTATCTATTTTTCAGGCAAGCCAAAATAATTTGCTTGTTGATGAACTATTGTTACAATCCGCCGGTCTTATCTGCAGCTATATGTTGAAAGACACTCATTTTTTATCTTTATTATCAAAGAATAAGACGAAGAGAAATCCAAATTTTTACGTTATTGACTAAGAAAACAGGCAACTTATGGGGCGTGATGGTGTTTACCATTCTGACCTTGTTCTGTTTGACTCAAAACAGTGGAATACTTAACTTGTTGCTCAAGGAGTCGAGCGCGCAAGCGATGTCGGCTACGTCTTTTTCTGGTGCTGGTTTTAACGCCAACTCAGTTTTAAACTCGAGTTCAGCTTTAAACAGCAGCTCAGCTTCAAGCAATATGGCTAGTCACGTCGATGCCCAAGCGGCGGGTACTGAGCTGGTCAAAAGCGAGCCTAAAAAATGTGAATTGTCTGAGAAATCGATCCGAACCTGCATCGATGCACCGAGTTCCATTCCATTTCTTATCCTGTTGTTCCTACTTCCGTTACTTCCCCGCGCCTCCCGCGTAATAACACTGTTACCCATACAAGGTTATCAAGCTAAACCTAGGCGAATACATCTCACTCTCTGTCGCTTTCAAGAATAGAAATAATTTACTTATCAAACTGATAGGTGAGTTTATTCTGGCGCCCATTCTCTAGCTCGATCGTTGGCTTTTCTTACCCGTTTACCGGTTGAAAGGACCATTACCCAGCTGCAGAACGTCCGCTTTTACACATCCTATCTCAGATCAAATTTCTTGAATTAAGCCTGCTACCACACTGATTTTTCTTAAGCCATCACGCCCTTTGTAACGGGGGCAGAGTTAAGCAGTAAAGCAAGCATTTACAGGGCATAACGAACAGTTCATGCCAATGGGGACAAAATGAGTACATTAAAATCCATGTTAACCAGATTCTGGATACTCGCCTTGATAGTGACGAGTCCGTCACTATTGGCCGCATCGACGGGGTGGTTAGTTAACGATAATCACCCGCCAGCCAAAGTACGTTTTATGCTGACGGGCGAAGTTGATCCCACAACGAATACTTTGCCCGCTGTGCTTGAAGTACAACTTGAGGGTGATTGGAAAACCTATTGGCGTAGCCCTGGGGAAGGCGGTATCGCGCCTACCATCAAATGGGATGGCTCACACAATCTACAGCAAGTAGATTGGAGGTGGCCAGCGCCAGAGGAATTCTCATTATTGGGATTACAAACCTTTGGTTACAAAGGAAATACCACCTTCCCATTAACCCTAAAAGTCGATGATATCGCTGCACCAACCCAGCTGCGCGGCAAAGTGACCTTGTCGACCTGTACCACTATCTGTGTACTGACGGATTATCAGATTAGTCTCGACTTCACGCCCAATGCGCTGCAAGCAGATACCGATGCCATGTTGGCCTACAACAAGGCCGTGTCGCTTGTGCCACAAAAAGTGTTGTCCCAAGAGGGCCAGAATCCTGCCATGACAATGGGTTGGGATGCCGCCAAAGGTCAACTTGAAGTCAGACTCAATGATGCCAACTGGCAGCAACCCACAGTGATTATCGATGGCGAGCCAGATACCACATTCAAGCTAGTGAGCTTAAAGCCAAGCGAAAGTGATGCTAACGGCAAGCAATTGGTCGGTATTTTCAGCGGTAAAAGTTGGCTGGGCGAGCCTGAAGTTTTGGGTAAATCGCTGAACATGACTGTCGCCGATAGCGAGCGAGCGTTGGAATACAGCGCCGAAGTTAAGCCTGTGGTGATTACCCAAGCAAGTACCTCGATATTTGGCATGATTTTGTTAGCGCTTATCGGTGGTTTGATCTTAAACGTCATGCCCTGCGTGTTACCCGTTCTCGGCATGAAGCTCAGTTCAGTGGTAGCTGCGCCTGATCTGAAGCGTAATCAAATCCGCCAACAGTTCATCGCATCAGCGCTGGGGATATTGGCCTCATTCTGGTTACTGGCTGGCTTTATCTTAATGCTTAAGCTCACGGGTCAAGCGATTGGTTGGGGTGTGCAGTTCCAAAACCCTTGGTTTATCGGCTTTATGGCGCTGGTGACCACAGTTTTTGCCTTCAATATGTTAGGTGTGTTTGAGATCAACTTACCCTCTAACGTGCAAACCAAGTTGGCGACAACGGGCGGCAATAATAACAGCGGCCATTTTTTACAGGGCATGTTTGCGACGCTGCTGGCGACACCGTGCAGTGCACCATTTTTGGGTACTGCAGTCGCCTTCGCCTTGGGCGCCGATGTACTTAGCCTGTTTGCCATCTTTACCGCGTTGGCCGTGGGTATGGCGTTCCCTTGGTTGATTGTGGCGGCATTTCCGCAAGTGGCGGGTTATTTCCCCAAACCCGGTCGCTGGATGAATACAGTCAAAGTGTTTTTCTCCGGCATGTTGCTCATCACCAGTCTGTGGCTGATTAGCCTGTTGGCCAGCTTTATTGATGTGCTCTACCTGTGGCCGTTAGCGGGTGTCATTACACTGATATTTATGGTGTTTATGGCTAAAAAGTATGGCGCGATTGCCATCGTGAGCTGCTTAGGTATCGGCATTTTACTGTCGGCGATTATCGCATTTATGACGGCGAGCCAGTGGGCTAAACCTTTACCTGCGGATCTTGCTTGGACGCCATTGGATCAAGCATTGATTAATCAGCAGGTGGTCCAAGGAAAAACTGTGTTTGTCGATGTGACGGCCGATTGGTGTATCACCTGTAAGGCCAATAAAGTTGGCGTGATCTTGCAAGATCCAGTCTATAGCCTGTTGCAACAGCCGCATATTTTGCCGATGAAGGGCGATTGGACCACGCCTTCTGAGCCCATTACTTATTACCTGCAAAGCCATAATCGTTTCGGAGTGCCATTCAACGTGGTTTACGGCCCTGGTGCGCCGCAAGGGATTGAGTTACCGGAAATTCTATCGACTGATCTTGTGCTTGCTGCGATTGAGCAGGCTTCAGCGTCCCCTGAAAAGTCATCTGTAGCGACAGGGAAATAACGTTAACGACCAGCCGTTCACTCGGCAATATCACTAGCCAATCTCGTACGGTAGCTCGCCGAGTGGCACTCAACAAATACTCAGGTCAGGAAGCCCCTGACCTGAAACAATGGAAATCGATTATGAAACAGACAATTGAAGCACAAAACATCACTGAATCAATGCAGAATACTCAAGTCATCGGAGGCACTAAGATGTCGAAATTTAGCTCTTTATTCAAACATCGCAAGTTGCAGATGTTTGCTGTCTCGGGTGTCGTCATGGCAATGCTGGTGGTTTCCTTGCCTTCGGTGAGCACCATGGCCTATGCCAAGGACAGCAGTTTATCGGCGGCGCAGCAACAAGAGGTGCGAGCGATTCTTAAAGATGCCTTGATCAATGATCCTGACCTAATGAGAGAGGCGATTATTGCGTGGCAAGCAAGGGAGCAAGAGGGGGCAAATACAGCCATGCAAACCAGTCTTGTGACTCATCATAAAGCCATGTATGAGACCAAAAGCGATCCGTGGAAGGGCGCTGCGACACCTGAGATTGAGATGGTGTACTTCACCGATTTTAACTGCCCATACTGCAAGAAAATCGAGCCTTCGCTGAACCAGCTGATTGAAGAATTTCCGCAGTTAAAAATCATAGTCAAAATGGTGCCGCTGCAGGGCGAAGGCTCCAAAATGGCGGTCGATTTTGCCCAAACGGTTTGGTTAAACGAGCCTGAAAAGTATCTCAAGGTGAAGGATATGTTGATGTCGAGCCCGCGTGGACTCGATGCCGCCGCCATCGCTAAGGTCGCTAAATTGACGGCAACCGAGCGCTGGGTCGGCAACACAGATGAGCGCGTCGCTAAAATGGTCGATGATAATGTTAATTTAATGAATGAGTTAGGCATAGGTGGCACGCCAAGTATGATAGTGGCCGATACGCTTATTCCCGGACTAGTGCCTTACGAAGTGTTAAAAGAGCAGCTTGAAGCCGCGATTGCCGCTAAAGATAAGACGCAGAAGAGCAGTTAAGATGCAGCCAAAGGAAACTGAAAATATGAGCGCCGAACAAGTTTCGATATCTTTACCTAAACGCATATTGGGCTGGATTAAGCAGCTGGCACTTTTGCTGCTCATTGTCATTATCGTGACCAGCGTGATGGACATCTGGCGTGGCAAAGATATCCCACGGGATAATTTGCCGCAGCTACAAGGGACGACCTTGGCTGGGGAGATGCTTGATATTGCCACGCTCAGCCAAGATCAGGCGGTATTGGTGTACTTCTGGGGCACTTGGTGTCCTGTGTGTAATTTTGTCAGCCCAGCGGTCAATCAAATGTCGGCCTATTACCCCGTGGTGACGGTTGCCATGAGTTCGGGTGAGGATGAGAAACTGAGAAAATATCTGCAGCATCAGGATTATGGCTTTGACACTATTAACGATAGTGACAGCAAGATTGCCCGTGATTGGTCATTGCAGGCGACGCCAACCATTATGATCTTTAAAGATGGCGAGTTAAAACACTACACGACTGGCTTTACTAGCCTGCCAGGCATGTGGTGGCGAATGATGTTCACTTAGAAGTGATATATCAGGGGCTGTTTTAAGGTGGAAAAAAGCGCTAATTTAGGTTAGCGCTTTTGTATTATCAACTTATTTCAGGACTAGACAACTAGCTGAAAGCTTA